>PKWK01000341.1 GCA_003133205.1 Granulicella sp.
TCCCACTGATCGTCCCGCAACCCGTAACGCCTTACAGTCATCCTCTCAAGCTAAAATCTGCTCCAGCTCACGCATATAGCCAATTTGATGACACCCCCTAGGGCTCAAGCGCCTTGAGTGCTGCAGGGCCGAGGCGCTCCGCGAGCTGCTGGCGGTAGAGGCTTGCCGGCAGCACCGGATGGCCGGGCGACTCGATGAAGCCTTGCGGCAGCGGTGGCCCCAAATCGCGCGGATGCACGCCAACGATCTTCATCGGCGCGGTCGTCTCCGTACCGGAGTTGCCGATCGACCAATTCGCCGCTCCCGGCGGGTTCTGGATGAGGAAGGTGGCGGCTGAACTGTTCCACACGACGCCCCAGCCCATGGTCCAGCCGTGTCCGCTCCCCATCTGACCGCGATTCATGAGGTCGATGCCGCCCTCGGGAACGTGGGCGCTATCGACCAGCAGGCCGGTCGCCCAACGCTGATGCGGCTGGATGTGTCCATTGCCGTGGAAGGTGGAGTCGAGCACGACGTTTGGCCCCTGATTGCGCGCGCCGGTGATGACAAAAAACTCCTCGTCGCCGGTGGAAGAGCATCGCAGGACGAGCAACTGGCCGCCGCGAAGAGCGAAGTCGGCGGGCTTCGCCGAGCTGGTAATGGCGGTAGTGTGATGAATAGCGACGTCCTCGATGGTGATTCGCAACGTATCCTCGGCAGCGTCGATGCCTTCGGTGGTTTCGTCGATTGCGAGGTCGCGGAACCAGCCATCGCGAAGGCCGCGAAGGTTGATGGCGCGGAAGAGCGGATCGGTAAACGCAACGCTACGCGCGGGTGCGAGAATGTGCAGCGACTCGATGGCGTCCTGCCCGATCACACCACTGAGACTGACCTTGACAACCTCGGCCCCTTCCGGCGGCAGGAAAGCGCGGTCGTAGGAGTCGGTGAGCGGAACATCGAGGGTGAGTACATTGCCTTGGCGGCCAGCGACCGTGCGCAGGGTGCTGATGGAGTTACCGACCCAGGTCTCGGGCTTGCCATCACGGACCATCCGGTCCATGCCCATGAAGTGCAGCCATTGGGGCGTGGTAAAGCGAGTGACGCGAATGCTGTCTCCAGGGGCAAACGACGAAGCATCGTCCAGCGTGATGGACTGCGCGCCGGAGGGGACGTACGGCTGGGCGATGCGAGCTGGAGTTCCGAGGATCTTGATCTTCTGATTGCCGGTGATCGCGATTGCGGCATGCGGCTCGCCGGTGAGCTTGAGCGTGGTGCCGTTGGCGAGAGGACCGCTTCCACGCAGGACGACTCCGGAGGCAGTGATGTTGAGCGTCCCACTGCATAGGAACGTGCCCGGCGTAAGCAGGATGGCGCCGCGGGAACCGTCTTTGATAGGCAGGGCTGAGACGTCGTCGATGGCGCGCTGAATGGCGGCAGTGTCGTCACCGCCCGAGGGAGCCACGGTGCGAACGACAGCAACATGCGGCAGGGGGACGCTGCCGCCCATGTAGCCGGCATACGAGAAGTCGACGATGCGGTCGCCATGTGGGAGCGTGCGGTAGACGAGTTTGCCGGAGGAGTCGAGCGAGACCCATGGAGGCTGTTTGGGCGCAGCGTTGCCGGGGATGGCGAGCGTGAGGACGACGAATGATGCGAACAGCTTCAGGCGCATATTGGCTAAGGGTGAGGCGCGGTCGAGGATGCTGTTGTGTCGGCCCAGTAGCCGTTACGGGCGGAGACCTGGAGATCGACGTGGTTGGGGAGTTCCAGCGTGATGAAGTGGAAGCCCGGGTGGGGCGACTGCGGCTGGAAGCTGAGCACGTAACGGTTAGGGATGTGGTTGGAGATCGTGGCGAGACTCTGCTCGAGGCTCTTGGCGTCGCTAAGCTTGAAGTATTCTCCGCCGGTAAGGTGGGCCACGGTTTCAGGAATATTGCGCTGGAGGCCCTCAGTGGTCTCGATGACGGCCACCCTGGCGATCAATAACGGTGGAGCGAGTTGGCCGAGACAGTCGTAGAACTGGGAAAACTTGCTCCTGGAGGCGTTCGGCGCCGGATTGAGGTCCTTGCCCATGCATCCGTGGGGCGGGTTGGGGATGTCATTCTCCAGGCGGACGCTGTAAAGAGACGTCTTGAGAGTGACGCCGACGATGCGCTCCGCAATGTTGTGCGAGTTCTCCATCTCGATCAGCAACGCACAAAGCTGATCGTCGGCCTTGCAAGGTTTGCTCTTGGTTGGAAGCTCCCTGTGCGCGTATTGCGCGGCATCCGTGTTTCCTGTCGAGTAAGCGATGCTGTAGATCGCTGTGTTGGTATCGCTGACGGCGCGCAGTGCGTCGTCCAGTTTCAGCTTGCTGCCTCGATCGTTTGTCTCACTGAGCAGCAGGATGGCGCGACGATACTGCCGGGGCTGCTTGCCCAGGAGGTCGAGAGCAAAGCCGAGCGAGTCGAGGATGGCCGCTCCGCCGTCTCCGTCGATGTTGGCGCAGAGGTCGCGGATTGTGTCTGCGACCGAATCCATGTTCGTCGTAAAGTCCTGAAGCAGTTCGGGCCCGCTGTCAAAACCGACGACCGCAATCTCGTGCGGCACATTCCCGGCCATCGCTTCGATCATCGTGGGTAATGTGCTGAACCTGTCCGGCGGGGAGTCGGGCGTGTTTGGGTGCCAGCCTACGGACTTCGTCGCCGCGCCTGCCTCGATGAGGACGACCAGGGCGAGCGGCTCGCCGCCGGTGTCGTGCTCGAGGGTGAGCTTTTGCGGGATGCCGTCGTCGGCGAGGATGAAATCGTCGACGTTGAGGGCGAAGATGAGTTCGCCGGCCCTGTTGCGGACGAGCGCGGGAACGACGACGAGAGTCGACTCGCTGCTGAGGGTAGGAATTTGCTGGGCGGGCGGAGATGGAGTCTGCGTGCGGGCAACGCGTGCCTGCGCCGCCAGAATCAGGCAGGGTAGCGCGATTGCGACGCCGTATCTCATCGCGGGCTTGCCTGTGGTTGATCGGCGGGAGCCGCTGCCGTGTCGGCCCAGTAGCCGTTTCGCGCGGAGACTTCGAGGCCGCTGTACTTGGGCGCGCTCAGGACGATGGAGTGGAAACCCGCATGGGGCGATGGCGGCTGGAAGCTGAGGACGTAGCGGTTGGGGATGTGGTTGGAGATGGTGGCAAGGTCGCGCTCGAGGCTCTTGGCGTTGCTTAGTTTGAAGTACTCGCCGCCTGTGAGCCGCGCCACGGTTTCGGGGATGTTCTTCTGCAGGCCATCGAAGGCGGCGATGGCGGCCGCCTTGGCGAGGCGCAAAGGCGGCGCGAGCAGGCTGAGGCAGTCGTACGCCTGTTCGGCGGGATTCTGTTTCAGGTTGACGTTGGGATCGTTGGGATCGCGGCTCATGCAGCCGTGAGCCGGGCCGGGAGTTGAGTCGCCCAACGCCCTGACGGATTCATGCTTGAAGTCGGAGACGCCGCTGGAGAAGCCGATGCTGTAGATGGCGGTGTTGGTGTCGCTGATGGCGTGCAGGGCGTCCACGAGTTTGAGGTGGCTGCCGCGGTCGTTGCTCTCGCTGATGAGCAGGATGGCGCGGCGGTACTGGATGGGCTGCTTGCGGAGGAGGTCGAGGGAGAAGCCGAGCGAGTCAAGCGTGGCAGCGCCGTCGTCTCCGTTGTCGTCGGCGATGAGGGCTTCGATGGCGTGCGCGACGGCGTTGATATCGGGTGTGAAGTCCTGCACGAGGACTGGTGAACTGTCGTAGCCGACGACGGCGACTTTGTGGGGGACACCGCCGACGACGGACTCGATCATGGGGCTGAGTGCGGCGTACTTCGCGAGTTCGCGAGCCCCTGCGCCTCCTCCTTCGATGTCGACGACGAGCGCGAGAGGTTCGCCCCCGGTGTCCTGCTCGAGCGTGAGTTTTTGCGGGACGCCGTCGTCGGTGAGGACGAAGTCGTCTTCCTTGAGGCTGAAGATGAGCTGGCCAGCTTTGTTCCGGACGAGGGCGGGAACGAGGACCAGGGTGGACTGACTGCTGATGGTGGGAGTCTGCGAGGAGGGAGGGGCGGACGTCTGCGCGGGCGCGGCAGGGGTGCTTGCGCAGGTGACGCAGGCGAGCGCGAGTGCGGCACAGAGCCTCAAGGCAGAGCCCTCTGCATCAGTGTAAATGCGGAGCTATCGCGCTGAGTGAATCTCGGACGGGTTGAGGATTGGGCGGGCGACGGAGTTGGTCGCGCGGGAAGAGCCCGGTGTGGGGATGGCGGTAGCGTCGACGTCGAGGATTACTTCCTTGTCGGTGCGGAAGATGAAGGTGCTGGGATCCTTGAGGCCCCAGGCGACGTAGGGGACGCTGAAGTGTGCGGCGAGCGCCACGGCTGTGGCCTGCGGGTGCAGGTTGACGGTGATCTGCATGGGGTGGTCCTGGCCGTGGAGGTTGAGGAAACCGTCGACGGTGACCGGGCCGGGGGCAGCAAGATCAACCTTGCCGACGACGTGGGTGGGGCGGAAGGTGATGGTGGGGTACTTGGGGCTCTCGAGAACGACGCTTTGCATGCGATTGTCGCGGGCGGAGTCTGCGCTCTCGCCGCTGGTGGCGTCGATAACGATCTGGCCGGAGGCGTCGCCAGTGGCCGGATCGATGTGGAAGAAGCCGTTCTTCAGTTTGAACGTACCGTGGACGGTATGGATCGTGGTGTTGAGCGTCCAGTGGATAGAGGTTGCGGCAGGGTCGAGATTGATGTCGATTGGCTCTGCCTTCTGTGCGAACGTGGGGACGCCGAGAGTAAGGAGAAGGGCAAGGCCGGAAAACAAAGAGAAGCTGTGGAGGCGTGCACGATCGCGATCATTGCGAAGTGTGTTCATGCGTGGGCTCCTTTCGTGATCAGGCTCCAGCCGAAGCGCGGGCCGCGGCGGAGCAGCACGGATGCGAGGCTCTTCTCGCCCATGTGGGCCTGCAAGAGCTCCTGGAAGAAGATCGGGGTGCTGGCGAGCGCGCGCATGGCGCGGACTTGCAGGGCGGGCCAGCGGTCGAGGGTGAGCATGAGTTCACCCATGGCGATGGGCAGCTTGCCGATCTGCCCGTGGGCGCGGCAATAGGGCGCGAGCGAGCCGGAGTGAATAGATTCGGCGAGCGCGTGCGCCTGGCGGAAGGAGATCGCGAGGCCTTCGCCGGTGATGGCGTCGGCTGAACCTGAGGCGTCGCCGATGAGAGCGACAAAGTCGGTGGCAACGCGATGGAGCTTGCAGGACGCGGTGACGGCGCCGCGCTGTTGCGAGACGACTTCGGCGCGTTCGAGGCGGCGAGCCATCTCAGGGAAGTTGGCAAGGATGTTGGTGCGGTCGGAGCGCGGATTGCGGGTGATGTAAACGACGCAGACGCAGTCGGACGCGACGGGAGTGACGTAGAGTTGGCCGAAGCGTCCCCAGTGGACCTCGACGAAGTCGCTCCAGGGCGCGATGCGGTAGTGGGTGCGGAAGCCGTAGCGGAGCAAGCGCGTGCGCACGCGATCGAGGCCTGCCCATTTGCGAACGGTGGAGGCCTGGCCGTCGGCGCCTATGAGCCAGCGAAAGCGGATGGGCTCACCGTTGACATGCGCAGTGCGATAGTTTTCCGGGTTGGAATCGGAGCTGGCTGCGGAGTCTGTCGCCGGGAGTTGGATGTGGCTATTCCACATCAATCGTGCGCCGGCTTGTTCGGCCCGTGTGGCGAGCAGCGTGTGCAGGTGGGGACGGCGCACTCCGATTCCGGCGCCGCTGGGGAAGTGCGCGTCGACATGATGGACAGAGTTCTCGAAGCGAATGCCGCGGAAGAGGTGGCCGTCTCGCTCGTCGAGGTGAACGCCGAGCTGGGCGAGCGTTTCGCGCGAATCGGGCATAAGGCCCTCACCGCATGCCTTGTCGATCGGAGTGGGGCGCGCCTCGATGACGGTGCAATTGATGCCGCGCTGGCGAAGGGCGATGGAGGCAGCGAGGCCGGCGGGGCCACCGCCAACGATCAGGGCTTGGGTTGTCGCGGTGGTCGCGACGCTTTCGTTCGACATTTCGGAAACTTCACCTGGGGTCTTGTGCAAGATACAAGGTCACTTTCTGTTGGACGAGAGGTTGTGGCGTTCGTTTACAGGCGAATGGCGCGGCGCCCCAGTTCAAGCGCGTCCGACCAAAAGGCTGCCGATGAATGGAGCGCGTCGACAACAGTGGTGATTGCAGCAACATAGGCGTCCAGTTGCTCCTCGGTAACGACCAGCGGAGGCGCAACTTTGAGCACCATGAAATTGTTGCCGCAGATCTGCGAAAGTATCCTGTGATCGATAAAAAGACGGCGAACCATCATCTGGCCGAACATGCCCGGATGGATCGCCTTGAAGGCCTGGAATGCGAGCTTGAGACGAAGCTGAAGCGGCTGCTGGAAGACGATGCCGTTCATCAGGCCAAGCCCGCGCACCTCGCTCACCATCTCGTACGGAGCCAGGGCATCCTGCAGTCGCGCGCGCAAATACTTGCCCATGGCGTCGGAGCGCTCGACCAGGTGCTCACGGTCGAGTACTTCGAGCGTGGCCAGGCCGGCGCGCATGGCGAGGCCGTTCTCGCTGTACGTGGAGGTGTGGATGATGGCGCGGCGCAGCGAACCATAGACCGCATCGTAGATATCCTCGGTCATCATTACCGCGGCCACTGGGACGAGACCGCCCGAGAGCGCCTTGGCGAGAACAATCATGTCCGGCGACACGCCGTAGTGCTGCGCGGCGAGAAAGCGGCCAGTGCGTCCAACGCCGGTCTGAACCTCGTCGAGCACGAAGAGGGCTCCATGCTTGCGGCAGAGGGTCTCGACCTCGGCGAGATATCCGGGGTCGGGCAGGACCATGCCGGCCTCACCCTGGACGGGCTCAAGCACGACGGCGCCAATGCGTTCCTTGGAGAGGACCTGGGCGAGCGCGGCCGCGTCGTTGAACGGAACCTCGAATGTGTGCGGGAGCATGGGGCCAAAGCCCTCGCGCCAGAACGGGCTGCCCATCAGCGAAAGCGCGCCGCAGGTGAGTCCATGAAATGCGCCGCGGGCGTACACGATGCCGTTGCGGCGAGTGCGCGCGCGGGCGAACTTGATGACGGTCTCGACGCCTTCGCTTCCAGAGCTGCAAAAGAACGTCTTGGTGAGGCGGTGACCGGTGCGCTGTGTCAGTTCGTAGGCGAGCTGCCCGGCGATGTCGGGGACGTGGCTCTGCAGCATGGCTGGGCCGGAGAGGTCGAGCTCGTGCTTGATGGCGGCGATGATGTCCGGGTGATTGTGGCCGGTGTTATGCACGCAGTATCCGGAGAGGAAGTCGAGGAAGACGCGACCGTCTTCGGCGAACAGCTCTGTCCCGGCGCAGCGGCGGTAACGCACATTCATGCCCAGCAAATCAAGCAGCCGCACCCACTCCGGGTTGACGTAGTCAGCGTAGGCGGAGGGCCCGACCGGCAGGGAGGGCTCGGGCTCAGGGGCTGTCAGTTGGTCGGGCTGCTCGAGATGTTGAATCATGAGTCCTCGGGGGTGAGGGGCTGTGCGATCGCGACGACGAGTCTTAGACGAATAAGACTTGTAGGTGTTAGCCTAATTCTTAACACCCTAAGAGTCAAAGAGAGAAAGGTGCTAGACTCGCACCATTGAGGGCGTTACGAGGTCTATGAACATGCCTTTTCGAAATAAGACAAACCTGCCCACGAATGCGGAAATGCGCATCCTAAATGCTGTATGGCAGTTGGGATCGGCGACCGTGGATGAGATCGTAAACTCGTTCCCCGAGGGCGGGCGGCCGAACTACAAGACGACGCAGGCGTTTCTGCGCATCATGGAGAATAAGGGCTTCGTCCGGCATACGGCACGTGGACGCGTGTTTGTGTTTGAGCCTATGGTTGAGAAGGATGATGTGGACCAGCGTTCGGTCGAAGCGCTGCTGGCGCAGAACTTTGGCGGATCGGCGACTGGGCTGTTCGTGAACCTGCTAGAGTCCGACGCGGTACCAGCGGCGGACATTGCCGCGCTGGAAAAAATGATTCGCGAGTATAAGAAGCGGAAGAAGTGCGCGGCGACCGGAGACGGAAACGCCGGGCTCTGAAACACGGGACTCTGGAGTGCGGGATTCTAGAAGGCGGGACGATGGATCCAAGCTTGGGACTGCTGGCGGCCTCGGGGCTGGTAAATTTTCTGCTGAAGACGACTGCGGAGTGGCTGGTCTGTCTGCTTCTGGTTCGGATTGCGGGGTCGGCGCGGATCCGGTTCAACCTTTGGCTGACCATGCTTCTTGGATTTATTGCGCAGTGGGTGTGGATGTGGGCCGGCATTCTGCGGGCGGCATCCCCTGCTGCCACGGCGTTCCCTGCTGAAGCTCACGCGAGCGGTGTGGCAGGCGTGACTGCCGCGGCCGGAGCGCGCATTTCGGTTGCGGCTGGGATGGCCGGGACCGTCACACGCTCGATGGCCGTGTTGCTGGCCTGCTATCTGGCCATAGTTGCGTGGCGGGTGGTCGGAACGCTGGCGGCACGCGTAAGGCTGGCGCGGGCGATGCGCCACAAGAGCGCGCCCGCACAACAGGTTGCGACGTCGTTCTACGAGGCGATGGAGCAGACCGCGGGGCGGAGATGCGAGTTGTGGGTGCTACCAGGCTTGCCTTCACCTGCGACGCTAGGATGGTGGCGACCGCGGATAATCGTGCCGCCAGTTTGCCAGACCCAGGATGATGCCGAGTTGAAGATGGTCTTCTGGCACGAGCTGATGCATGTGGAGCGGCGGGACGCGCTGTGGAATGCGATGGTGCGTGCGTGCCGCAACCTACTGTGGTTCCATCCGTGCGTGCATCATGCGGTCGTCGAGCTAAACGTCCAGCGGGAGCTGGCGTGCGATGCGGCGGTGGTGCGCGAGCATCCACAGAGCCGGGACGTCTATGCGAGCTGCCTGCTACGGTTTGCGCGGGCGCGCGATCTTGCGCCGGAGTCGGCGGTGGCAGGGATCGAGATGGCTTCGAGTGTGGAGTTGCTGACCACGCGCGTGCGCTCGATTCTGGGCGAGGCACAGGGCGCGAGCCGACTCTCGCGTGTATGGCGGGCCACGGTGAGCATGCTGCTCGTCGGCGTGATGGCCGCAACGGTGCCCGCGCTGAATGTTCTCTTTGCCGCCGAACTGAGCGGCCCCGCGATGCTGCTTCCGAGTGCAGCCGATGCGCACGCTGTGGCGATGAGACGCACCTTGAAGTCTGCGAACGCGAAGCCGCGGGGCGTCGCGTCGATGCGGGCGGCCGCCGGAGCAGAGGCACCGGGATTGACTCCTATAGCGCCGCAGCATGATGACGGGCTCGCCGCGGAACACCGGGCCGCGATGGACGTCCTGACTGAATCTACCGGGATGGATGCGACGGCTGCGGGCAGTGACGGGCGCGGGACCGCAGGCTTGAGCGGACCCGGGCATGGGTCTGGCGGTCAATCATCTCCGTCGTGGACCTCGGTAGCAGTGGACGCGGCGGAGCGAGTGGGCCCCCTGGTGGGCGGCCACGACGGCGACGACCACCATTAGCGCTGAATCCTGAAATATAAAGTCCGCATGAGCCTGTCCGATAAGAAGACGGAGGGGCTCTGTGGCGCATGCATCCGCGTACGAGCCACTGGATACGCCGTCCTGTTGGATTCGCGTATAGAGGATGCTTCGGATGAATCTCAGGAAGTTGGGTCTTAAACCGAAGATTGCGGCCGGGTTCGGATCGTTGCTCACTATCATCGCGGTGATGGGCCTGGTCGGCTACGGGTCAGCGTTGGACAGCATGAAGCTGTCCCGCGAGATGCGGATCGATGCCGCCAAGAAAGACCGCGCCCACTCGATCCAGGAGGCCTTCCTGCTCGAGAGAATCGGCACGCGCGATGTTCTGATGGGCAGAGATAAAGAGACAACGCATCTTTTTGAGCGTGGCGAGGCCGACTTCCGCGAAGCGATGGACGGGCTGAAACCGCTGATCTCCACAGAGAACGACCACGACCTCTACGCGCGGGTTGAACTCGCCGCTTCCAACTACACGCGCCGCAATGAGTACGTTGTTGCCAGATACCGTGCAGGAGGGACCCAGGAGGCAATAGGCCTTTTCAAGGACCACGAAGCGCTGGTGGTAGCCACCGCGTTGACGAGTGCCGTGAATACCATGGCGACGGCATTCGAGCAGCAGATGCAGGACGCGCTGGCCCGGCACGTGGCGTCGGACGCCTGGACGAAGCGCTTTATGCTGATTCTTGCGCTGGCCGGTCTGGCGTTTGGGCTAGGAATTGCCTATCTAACTGCGTACTCGATCGTCCGCGCCATTCGAAGGATGCTGAGGATGATCCACACGGTGTCCTCCAACAACCTGATGGTGGACGACATGGAGGTGAAGAGCTACGACGAGATGGGCAAAGCCGCGCAGGGACTGAACAAGATGAAGAACAGCCTGCGCGATGTGATTCTGTCGATCGCAACGACCGCGGAAGAGGTTTCGAGTTCGAGCCGAGAAATCTCGGCGACGGCGTCGCAGGCGGCGGGCAGCGCCGAGAACCAGAAGCAACAGGTGGAGCAAATCGCAACCACCATGCAGGAGATGGCCGCGACGGTGCGTGAAGTTTCCCACCATGCGCATACCGCGGCACGCTCGGCCGAGAGCGCCGCGAACAGCGCTCGCGACGGCGGCAAAACCGTGGACGACGTGCTGGAGCGCATGCGCGGCATCGCCCAGTCGGTGGGTGAATCGGCGGCGAACATCGAGCAACTCGGCGCCCGGTCCAACGAGATTGGGAGAATCGTGAGGGTGATTGACGAGATCGCCACCCAGACCAACCTGCTGGCGTTGAATGCGGCGATCGAGGCGGCGCGCGCGGGCGAGCAGGGACGGGGCTTTGCCGTAGTAGCCGGCGAGGTGCGCAGGCTTGCGGAGCGGACGACGGCCGCGACCGGAGAGATCGCCGGCGTGATTCAGAGCGTGCAGTCAGTGACTGCGGATGCGGTGCGCCAGATGCGCTCCGGCACCGCGGCGGTGGAACAGGGTGTCGAGGTCGCCGGCAAGGCCGGCGACTCAATCCAGCGGATTATCCGCGAGGCGGACAACGTGGGCACGATGGTGGCACAGATCGCCTCCGCGGCGACTCAACAGGCGACCGCGACCGAGGAGGTCAACGCCAGCATGAGCCAGATCAGCGAGCTTGCCGCCGAAGCCGCCGATGGATCGCAACTCTCCGCGCGAGCGTGCGGGCAACTGTTCGACCTGGCGCTGGGACTACAGAACATGGTGGACCAATTTGATGTGGGCCAGCGCAAGATGGAAGACGAGATGCACTCGGCGTCGGCGAATTGGGGACATGCAGCGTAGGGCTTCTATACATCAGCGGCCGTGCGAGGGGTCGGGTGAGGCGGAGACGCTGAGGTCGAGTTGATACTGGGTGAGGCCCGGGGCATAGCAGTTGCCGTCGCGGTTGTAGGTGGCGCCGCAGGACTGGGTGATGGACTTGCGCCGTGGGGACTGCGCATACTGCCAGGCGTCGGCGTTGAGCGTGCCACTCAGATCGGGCGGCGGCGGTTGAACGCTACAGCCGTTCGCTGGTGGGCAGGCGTCCTGGGCGACCCAGAAAGCAATCTCGTGAAGGTGTCCGGCGGCGACGCGCTGACGGACGTCTTGAATCGTCGTGATGGTCGCGGGCTTGCCGTCGGGGCCCTTGCCGTCGGGCACTGGCTGGCCGCTGGCATAGACGCCGGGGAGGTAGGCGGTGCCGGCGACGGCCTCGGTCCAGGCGAGCAGGTAGTCGGCCTGCTCGGGGAGCAGCCGGCCACCTTCTTCCTGATCGAGGAAGAGGATCGTGCCTGGCGGAAAGCCCTCGCGTTGGGCGGCGGCTACGGCTACGGCGGCATCCTCGCGGGCGAACGCGGCGGGAGGCTTGCCGGACTTCTGCGCCTTGACTATCTCTTTGTCGAGACGGCCGTTGGCCACGACGAGGAAGCCGAAGCCGTTGCGCCGCAGGATGTCGCGCTTGCCAACCCATGGGTTGTGGTCGGCACCAGGCGGATTGGTCAGCCAGTATCCCGTGAAGGAGAACTGCTTGCGCAGAGCGGGAAGCAGGTCGTCGCCGGGATAGTTGTTGGCGTCGAAACCGACGTAGCTCTGCGAGGCTGGCGCCGCGGCCTGCGCGGACGGGGTCTGCTGTGCGCGTGCTGAGAGCGTCAGGGCGAGCGCGGCGATTGTCAGGGCAACTGGAGTGAGCTTGAACAGGCGCATAAGGATTCGATGCGTTCGAAGGCGATTATAAAGTTTGCAGGAGCTTATAAAGTTTCCGCGCCCTGTGCTACCTTGCTTGCCATACGCGCCAATCGAAGGAGGAAAGCTATGGCAGAGACCGTGGTGATGCAAGAGGTTGATCCGAGGTATCCGGTGGGCAGGTTCAAGCGGCCGGAGAAGGTCACTCCGCATAAGCGCATGGCAGCGATTGCGGCACTGGCTGAGCTGCCGGCAAAGCTGAACGAGGCACTGGATGGCCTGGGTCGGGAGCAACTCGACACACCGTATCGCGAGGGCGGATGGACGGTGCGGCAATTGGTGCATCACATCGCGGACAGCCACATGAATGCGTTTGTGCGCGTGCGGCTGGCCTTGACCGAAGACTGGCCGACCATCACCCCCTACGACGAAAAGGCCTGGGCGATGCTGCATGATGCGGAGGCGCCCGTGGGTTGGTCGGTCGCGCTGCTCGAGAACCTGCACGCTCGCTGGGTGATGCTGCTTGAGTCACTGACCGAGGAGCAATGGGCAAGAGGCATGAAGCATCCGGTGAATGGGCCAATGACGGTGGAGATCGCGACGCTGCTGTATGGGTGGCACTCGCGGCACCACGTGGCGCATATTACGCGGCTGCGCGAGAGGCAAGGCTGGTAGAGCGCTGGAGGTCCAAAACAACCACGTCGGGCCGGCCCGGTGAAAGTACGCGAAATCCACCGCGGGTTGCGCGTAGGATATTTCGAGACGTCAGCCCGATTCACCTCCAACTTTTCACCCTGGATTTTCCGATCCAGCAAAGGCATCCGCACTGTGAATTCTCCCGCACCCGGCCGCATCGAAGTCATTACAGGCCCCATGTTCTCAGGCAAGAGCGAAGAGCTGATTCGCCGGCTCAAGCGTGCCCACATCGCGCGCCAGCGAGTCGCCTGCTTCAAGCCTGAAATCGATCTCCGTTACCACCGCACCGCCATCGCGTCGCACAGCGCGCAAACTCACGAGGCCGTCACCGTCCCCAACGTCGCTCACCTGCGCAAGGCGCTCTATGGGCAGCTCCCCGAAGTTGAGGTCATCGGGATCGACGAGGCCCAGTTCTTCGACCAGTCGATCGTGCAGCTCACCGGCGAACTCGTCCATCTGGGCAAGCGCGTCCTCATTGCGGGCCTCGACACTACCTTCACCGGCGACCCATTTGGTCCGATTCCGGCGCTCATGGCCATCGCTGACGAGGTGACCAAGCTCTCCGCGGTGTGCATCGTCTGCGGCGCTCCGGCCATTCACACCCAGCGTCTCGGCGCTAGCCGCGAGCTGGTCGTCGTGGGCGCCGCCGGAGTGTACGAAGCTCGCTGCCGCGCCTGTTTCCGTCCTTATCTCGAAGCGCCGGAGAACCAGCAGATGGAGCTTCCCGACGCCCAGTTGACCGAGTGAAACCACCACCTGTCATCGGTGTACCCCCCCCGGTATCGAATGGTGCATGATCTTCCAAACAAACCACTTACCGGCTATTGGATTTGCAAGATCTTGAAAACAAACAGGATAATTTGCAAGATCTTCAAAATGCTGGAGTTATGGTTTCTTTGGAGCTTTNNTGGTGGATTCTGTCTCGACTTAAGTTCAATTATACATGGGGTGTCAAGGGGCGAGATCGGACCGGAAGGTGTGCAAGCCACACTATGCGTGTGTGCGCTATGCTGTTTGCACCGCTGCACTCAGGAGAAAATGCCAATGCGTTCAATGCGTACCGTCCTCGCCGCCTCCACCCTTTCGATCGTTGCCTTCACCGTGATTGTGCTCGGGATCCAGGCTCGCCGTGCGGACGCGCAGGCGAAGAACGGCAGTCTGGTTGTCCCAATCCTGACTGCCAAGGGCGAAGCCGCCGGCACCGCTACCTTCAAGGAGAGCAAAGACGGCAAGGAACTCTCCATCAGCGTGAAGCTGCAGAACCTGCCGTTTGGCGAACATGCGGTCCACATCCACGCGAACCCAGTGTGCGATGCGCCGGACTTCAAGGGCGCTGGCGGGCACTTCAACCCGGACAGCAAGCAGCATGGCATGGACAACCCGATGGGCCACCACGCGGGTGACATGCCCAAGAACGTCTCGGTCGGCGAAGACCACACCGGTTCGCTGACCTTCAAGGTGGACTATCTGACGCTTGCGGCGGGCGCACCGAATTCGGTGCTCGGCCACTCGATCATGGTGCACGAGAAGGCTGACGATATGAAGACCGACCCGACCGGCAACGCGGGCAACCGCATTGCGTGCGGCGTAATTCCAGCCGCGGCAATGTAATCAATTGGGCAACGGCAGATCGGCAATAACGCCTAGTGTTCTGGCGACGCCAGCCAACCGGGTGTCGCGCGTCCAGAGTTGGACGCCTCGCGTGATCAGGCAGGATGCGATGAGGTGCGCGTCAGTTAGGCCGATGCCCTTGGAGTAGAGCGAGTGAAGTTCGATCATTCTCCGCACTTCGTCGAGGTGCACCACCTCAACGTGCCATAGCATTTTCATTAAGGCGAAGGTCTTCTTTCGGTTGTGGAGTGAGCCAAGGGCCACTTCGGCAACAATGAAAGGGTGCATCGCGATGCGGCCGTTGTCGAGTCGCTGCTGCATCTCCGGGTTCTGGCGATGCAGATGATCAATCCACACTGAGGTATCGGCGAGGATCAAAGGTCGTCGGCCCTTACGCGGGGAATATCTTCCAAATCCGGCTCTGTGCCGCCCAGTGCTGCGAGTCTTCGCGAAGCCTCAAAATGGATCAATGCCTTCAAAGCCTGGCGAAGGAGGGCGCTTTTCTCTTCTATGCCGGTGTACTCCTGCGCGGTGCGGACTAAGTCGTCATCAAGCGCCACAGTTGTCCTCATGGAAGTTCTCCTTGGCATCCATTTTAGCACCAAACGGTGATTATTCTGATGCGCACTAGCTCCCAATCGCTATTTGCGGCGTAGATTGAACGCGGAGCGGGTGGGCTGCGACTTAAGCAATGATCGGACCTGAAGCGGCGGACATGGACAACGAGGATCGAGCTCGATACGAGTGGTTGGCCCTGCGATGCCAGGCTGGCGACCCGGGCGCCTTTGAGGATCTAGTTGCCGTGATGGAACGACCGCTGCTGTATTACGCAACCAGCCTGACCGGCAACAGGGACGATGGGCTCGACGTGCTGCAGGATGTTTGGATCAAGGTGCTGCGCCGCATTGGGCAACTGAAGGAGCCAAGCGCGCTGCGGGCTTGGCTGTACAGCATCACGCATGGAGTCGCGATCGATCGAATCCGGCGCGAACGCACGCGGGAAAAGGCCGAGGAGGCTGAGTTCGCGGAGTTTCAGGAGGCCGAGGAACCGTCGTTTGCGGAAGAGGATGCGGCGGCGATTCATGAGGCGATGAACCAGATTGGCTTGAAACATCGCGAGGTGCTGGCGTTGCATTTTCTACAGGACTTATCGATGGCGGATATCGCGAAGATCGTGGGTTGTTCGGAAGGCACGGTGCGATCGCGCATTTTCTACGCAAAGAAGGCGATCAAAGAGATTTTAAGTCGAGGTGGTTATGGACCAAAATAGTGGCAATATTCGAGACCGTTTACTTTCGCATCTTCCGCAGCCTGCGAATCTTGCAGCTTACCGGGAGGAAGTGGCGTCCACGCTGGCGAAGAACGAAAAGAGGCTTCGCTGGGAGAAGCGGGGGGCCAGTGCGTTCTGGCTCTTTGCGGTGGGCTTCTTTGCTATCTGCGCTTCGCGAGGAGAGCGATGGTTGGACACGCCCAGGGGCCACTTTTGCGAATTTGCGCTGTTCCTGCTGCTGCTGACAGGCGCCGTCGAGATTCTGAAACACTTCGTGAACCGGAGCCGGGTCGAGCTGTTGAAGGAAGTGAAGCAGGTGCAGTTGCAGGTGCTGGAACTGCAGGCTTCATTGCAGAAGAGCGGCGAGCGGTAGTTGCGTTGCAGATTGTAGGTTGCAGTTGAGAGATGTGTTGGGCCTATAATCGCGGCGAACCCAAACAATGGTTAACCAGGAACGGAAGACGAGTATGCGAAACCGAGTTACAAGAATGTTGGCCGTTTGGTTCGTGCTGGCGGGTGGAGCGGCCTTTGGGCAGGCAACTGCCAGCGCACCGGCGACACCGGCGACACCGGCGACACCGGCGACACCGGGAGTAGAGACGCTTGCCGCCAAGTTGGAGTTCGACGCGGCTACGGTGAAGCCATCGCCTCCGCTGGACGTGCAAAAGATGGCGGCGGACATGCAGGCGGGGAAGATGCCGAATCTCGGCGCGCGGGTGGAAGGGCTGCGGGCGCAGTACATCTACATGTCGCTGAAGGAGTTGATCGCAGAGGCGTACAAGGTGAAGGAGTACCAGGTCAGCGGGCCGGCATGGCTGGGGACTGAGCGATTCGACATTGTGGCACGGATGCCGGAAGGCTCAAAGAAGAACGACGCGCGGGCGATGTTGCGCTCACTGCTGGAAGAGCGCTTCAAACTCGGCACGCACATGGAGACGAAGGAGCATCCGGTGTACGCGTTGGTGGTAGCGAAGGGCGGAGCGAAGTTGAAGGAGTCACCCGCGCCCAAGCCGATCGACCCAGACGCGCCGCTGAAGCCGGGGGAGATGAGGATGGACACGCCGAACGGACCGGCGGTGGTGAAGCAGGGCTCCGACGGGTCGGCAACCGTGAACATGGGCGAAAAAGGCATCGTGACGCAGAAGATGGACATGGTCAACCAGTCGCTGCGGCTCGACTCCGACACGGTGAGCATGGAGGGCTTTGCCGACATGCTGACGAACGTGATGCGGATGGGCGGTGGCGGTGACCGGCAGGTGGTGGACCAGACCGGCCTGAAGGGCAACTACCAAATCTCGATTGAGATTCCGCTGGCGACGCTGATGGCGGCAGCGCGGGCAGCGGGCGTGAATGTGCAAGGTCCGAACGCCAGCGCCAGCAAGGGCGCGGCGGAGGCCGAGGACCCGGGCGGCGGATCGACGATCTTCCAGTCGGTGCAGGCGCTGGGGCTGAAACTGGAGCCGAGCAAGGCGGCGATCCAGCAGTTGGTGGTCGACAGCATGGAGAAGGCGCCGACAGAAAATTAACACCCTGGAATTACCCTTTGGAACCAAGTCGAAGGCCCTTGCGTATACGTGCGCATGGGCGTTCTGCACATGGCGATTCCCGCTGCGGGAGTGTTTCCCCGGCAACCCGGTACAAACAGCCGTGCTGCTGTTCGTACTACTGGTCAGCCCAATACCGCATCCGCGGGAACCGAGCCTGAAGCGGCTGTGGACGGAGCTCTCAGGAATGCCGGTCAGCGATGGTCGCTAAGCGGTACACTTCTGCCATCGGCCAGCACCACTCCGCACCCTCCTCCGCGGAACTCAGCCCGGCCAGGCCATGAGGCAACTTTGCAGCGCACGCCAGAACAGGAAGCCGCGCAGGAGGCACTGGGCAAGCTGGTTCGCCAGTGCATGGCGGGCGACCAGCAGGCCTGGCAGCAGCTAGTCGTCTCGCAGCACAGACGCATCTACGCGATCTGTTACCGGTTCACGGGCTCGGCCAGCGATGCGGAAGACCTGACGCAGGACGTCTTTCTCAAGCTCTATCGCAATCTGGCCAGCTTCGACACGCAGAAGGGCAGCTTTCAGACGTGGATCACCACGCTGGCACGCAACCTGCTGGTCGACCACTTCCGCAGAACGCGCATGGACCGGGCGAGCGACTCGCTCGACGCGGGCGTATCGTTCGACGACGATGGCCCGGGCGGTCAGACTCTGGCCGACCGCCTGGCCGACCCGCGACCCTCGCAGGAGGCGCACGCGGCGGGGCTTGAGCTGAAGGTCCGCATCCAACAGGCATTGGCCCAGCTCTCGCCGGAGTTGCGCGAGGCGGTGGTGTTCCGCGACCTCGAAGACATGGACTACAAAGAAATCGCGCAGGTACTGCGCATTCCCGAGGGCACCGTGAAGAGCCGGATCAGCCGTGGCCGTGGGGAACTTGCAAGGCTTTTGCAGCGTATAGAAGGGCAGGTGGTTTAGGTGGCAGACGCGAGAAAATTCGGCAGCTCCAAGGTTTTGCAGTTTGGGGACAAGACCACCGGCAATCGGTCCGGCGACAGCGGACACTGCGCGCAGTGCGAGGCGATGCTGGCCGACGCGCTCGACGGCACTCTCTCCGCCGCCGACCAGGAACTCTTCGACGCCCACATGGCCCAGTGCGGCCCATGCGCCCAGTTGCTCGCCGATGCCGGTCGCGGCGCGGCGTGGCTGGAGATGCTGCGCACGCCCGCGCCCGAGCCTCCGGCGGCTTTGCTCGAACGCATCCTGGCGCAGACGAGCGGCGACCCAAGCCAAATGATTCCGGTTGGCATGCGGCATGCTGGATTTGCCGGCGCAACGCTGGCCCCGGCGCAAGAAGGCGGCGTCCCTGCTCTGACACCCGGCTACGCCATGCCCGGAGGGGCGGGGGCGTATGGCAACGTGATTCCCTTCCGCCAGCGCGTGCGGGCGAGTGCTTTCGGCCAGATCTTTCTGCAGCCGCGACTGGCCATGACCGCCGCGATGGCGTTCTTCTCCATCGCGCTGACCATGAACCTGACCGGCGTCCACGTGCAGGACCTGCACGCCAGCGACCTTACGCCGAGCAACCTGAAGCGCGGCTTTTATTCGGCCAACGCCCGCGTCGTCCGGTATTACGAAGGGTTGCGCGTGGTGTATGAGCTGGAGTCGCGCGTACACGATCTGCAAACCGCCACGGACAATGACGCCGCTGCCGGCAGCCCGAGCGCTGAACCAATTGCCTCGCCGAACCCGCAGGCGAACCCGAGCGACGGCAAGGCTCCGACCGCCCAACCCGGTCAGACCGACCCGGCGAATGGCAGCCCGGCCGCTCAGCCTGATCAGAAACAGCGGCAGCCTACGTCAGGGCCGGGATCCGCCCCAGCATCAAGGCCCGCGCCGAACTCAGGCACGAGCCGGCGCGAGAGCCCTGGCCATCCGCTCAACGGCCTGGTCAGGGTCCTCTTCGCGGACTCTGACAGCATTAACTCAAGCAGCAACAGTATTGACTCAAACAGCAACAGCGAAAGAGTGGAAGGAAGCCTGGTATGAACTGCGCAAACCATCCCGACCGTGAGCGCGCCGCCTTCTGCCAGAACTGTGGCAAGCCGCTTTGCACTGAGTGTGTGCGCAACGTCGGCACCTCCGTCTTCTGTGAACCCTGCCTGACAGCACGCACGTCCGGCACCCCTCCCCAGGCCGGCTATGGCTACACCTCCGGCCCTGCGGGCTATCCTCCGGCCGCGCCGCCGGTCAGCACGAGCGAACCGAATCCGGGGCTCGCCGCGCTGCTTGGCTTCATTCCCGGCGTTGGCGCGATGTACAACGAGCAGTACGCCAAGGGCATTGTCCACCTGATAGTGTTCGCCACGCTGGTCTCGCTGTCCCACGACATCGGCATCTTCGGCCTGTTTGTCGCGGGCTGGATCTTCTACATGGTGATCGAGGCGCACCATACCGCGCAGGCGCGTCGCGACGGCACTCCTTTGCCCAATCCGTTCGGCCTCAACGACCTCTCGGAGCGGCTCGGCTTCGGCAAGGCCTGGCCCGGCAGCGGACCCAGCGCGGCTCCATTCGGCAACACCAGTGCTGGCCCATCTGCGAACCCTCCGCAGAATCCCGGCGCAGCGAATCCGAATGCTGCGCCGGCCAATCCCTACGCGCCACCCTACGGGTACACCTATGTTCCGCCGGTGTCCCAATGGGGAGCGCCGCACGACGCGTCGACCTATGGCGTGCCGCCGGTTCCACCGGTTCCGCCCATGCATGATCCGAACCTCCCTTACTACCGCCGCTTTCCCACCGGAGCGATCTGGCTGATCGCGCTTGGCTTGTTCTTTCTGCTCGCCAACATCCCGATCTTTCACATCCTCCGCGGACGCTTGCTCGGACCCATCCTGCTCATCGGCTTTGGCGTCTGGCTGTTCGTCCGCAAGATGATCAACACGGGGCCGGGCCTTGAGAATGACGGCAGCGACTTCTACCACTGGCGCCTCATGCGCGCTGTGAGCGGCTCCGCCTGGATGGTTATCGTGGGGCTCATCTGGCTGCTCGATGCACTGCGCATCCTCTCCTGGGCGCATAGTTGGCCTCTGTTCCTCATCGCCGGCGGCCTGATGATGTTCTTCAGGCGCACGATCTACCCCGGCTACGGGTATGGCTACGCGCCCCCGGTTACGGCTCCGCCGCCCGCGTCTCCGGTCACGACTAAGGACCTTGTACCCAGCGACCCGCATTCCCAACCGGGCAACGACAACCAGGAAGGACGCTAGCCATGGCCGCCTATCCTCCAGGAGTTCCGCCCATTCCGCCTGTACCGCCGCCGGGATATGACCCTCGTGCCCAGCGCCGTTACCTTCGCGACCAGGCACTCGCCCAACGCGCCGCGTTTCGCGCGCCACTACAGCAGATGCGCTTCCAGATGCGCGGCATGCGTCGCGGCTCCGTGCTCGGGCCCATCCTGCTGATCGCTCTCGGCGTCGTCTTCCTGCTGATCCAGACCGGCCATCTCGATCACAGCCGTTTCTGGGGATGGTACGGCCATTGGTGGCCGCTGCTGCTCGTCGCCGCCGGCATCGTCGTGCTCGCCGAATGGGCCCTCGACCAACACCTCATGAGCGATCCCGAGCGTCCGCCCTACCGCCGCTCGATCGGCGGCGTGGTCGTGCTGCTGCTCATCGTTCTGTTCATTGCGGGCATTTTTGCCGGCAACGTCCACGAGTTCCCTTCCGGCTATAGCAAGCTGTTTCCGGGCCACTTCGACCAGGACTCGCTGGACGAGCTTTTTGGCGATAAGCATGAAAGCGACCAGACCATGGACCTCGCGTTAGCGGCCGGCGACTCACTCTCGATCGTCAATCCGCGCGGCGACGTCACCGTCAGCGGCACCAGCGACGACAATCGCATCCACATCGCGGTCCACAAGCAGGTCTACGCGCGAAACGACTCCGACGCCGATTCCAGGTCCCAGGAGCTAGTCCCGACTACGACGACGGAAGGCTCCGAATTTAAGATCGCGATGCCGTCGCTTGAAGGCGCAAGCGCCGACCTGGTCATCACGGTGCCGACCACAGCCTCGACCACCGTTAATACCAACCACGGCGACATCCACATCACCTCGATCAAAGCGCCGGTGACCGTCACCGCGAATCACGGCGACATCGAACTCTCCGCCATTACCGGCCCTGCCACCGCTCACATCAACAGCGGAGGCTCGTCCATCTCCGCGCACAGCATTGACGGCGGCATCTCCATTCAGGGCCGCGCCCAGGATGTCACCTTCACGGACATCACTGGCCCAGTCTCCATGTCCGGGGAATTCTTCGGCACTACCCACCTCGAGCACATCAACGGCGCGATCCACTTCCACACCAGCCGCACTGACTTTCAACTCTCCCGCCTCGACGGCGAGACCGAGATCAGTGGCTCCGGCATCTCCGCCGATCAGGCGCTCGGCCCCGTCGTCCTCACTACCAGTAATCGCAACGTCAGCCTGGATCGCATCGCCGGCGACATCGCGATCACCAATCGCAACGGGACCATCGACCTGACCGCAGCGCCAACACTCGGCAACCTGACACTCGAAGACCGCAATGGCTCGATCCGAACGACTCTTCCGGAGAAGGCTGGCTTCTCCGTGCAGGCAGGCACCACCAACGGGAATATCGACACCGAGTTGCCGCTCTCGGCATGGAGCAATGGGAACGGCAAAAACCTGAATGGCACGGTAGGCGCCGGCGGGCCGCTCGTCCACATCACGACTACCAACGGCGACATCTCCATCCACAAGGCCGACGTGCAGGCGCTGGCGCCAGCGCCTCCGACGCCGCCAAAGATCACGCTGGTTCCGCCGGCACCGCCAGTCCCGCCGAAAACGCCGAAGCCGCCGCACCCGACAAAAGAGAAGTAGTAGAAAAGTAAAAGAAGGCCCGGCTTCATATGCCGGGCCTTCCTGTGTTTATTAGTCCATATCCGATCAGCGTTACTCGAACCCTGGGGCCCCCACGCAGCACGAGTTCCATCCGGCCCGCTCATGTCGGCGGTCTACCCATTTGGTCCGGGAACCAGCGACCACCCCGCCGGGACCACCGAGGTGCACGGACCTTGCTGCACCCGATGAGCCTGAACCTGTCCCGCACAGTTCGGAATCGCCGCAAACGACACCATCGCCGCTGAGAGCATCAGCGCAAAACTTCTGCACTTCGAATTCGATGGAAAACCCATGAGGCACCTCCGTACTTGCCGGCCCAAATTACTTCAACAAACGGCCCGGAGCCCTGGTCTCATCCATGGAACCTCGTCAGTCCGCCGTCGTGGGATCGATTATCTGACGCACAACCTGAATGGAGTCGGCAGGAAAACCACCCAGCTTCGCATGCTCACGGATCGTCGCCTCATCGGGAGAGATATAGATGCAGTAGATCTTGTTGTCCGTAACGAAGGACTCCAGCCACTGCACGTGAGGCCCGATCTTTCGGATCGCCGAGCAGGACTTGTGAGAGATTTCATTCAATTGCTCCGGCGTAAGTTGCCCCGCACCTGGAACATTCCGTTCGATCAGGAACTTCGGCATCGGCGTATCTCCTTGTGAATTTTGCACGCAGCATAGCACAGCGTCCGCATGGTTGGCGCGTGCTGCGGAACTCCGGCCCCGTCATCACATCCGCCTCGCGAACCCTGGTCGCGTCATCTGTGACAGCAGTCACCGCGACCACTTAGCCACCCGGCGTGTACTTTCTGCATGAGAATTGCGGGGAAACGCTGCGCGCTGAGCATTATCGCAACCCTGCTGTCATGGGCGTGTGTCGCCCACCCCCAGCCCAAACCCAAGGATGCGGAGTGTCTCGCCTGCCACTCCGATCCCACGATGACGACGGATGTGAACGGCAAGAAGGTGAGCCTTGCCGTCGATCCCGGCAAAATGAAGGCCTCCGTCCACGGCAGCATGTTCTCCTGCGTGGACTGCCACAAGGACATCAAGTCGTCGCCGCACGAGAACACTCCGGCCAAGATCACCTGCGCCCAGTGCCACGGCGACGCGCAAGCCGCCTACAGCCATAGCTACCACGCCAGTGCGAAGAGGCCCGACGGCTCCACTCCCGCGGCCTGCGTCGACTGCCACGGCGACGCGCACACGATCCTGCCCGCCAGCGATCCCAAGTCGCCGATCTATCACTCCAACATCCCCGCCACCTGCGGCACCTGCCACGGTCAGAAGTTCCTGATGGAGTCCACCGGCAACAGCTCGCAGCCCTTCGTCTCCTACCAGGAGAGCGTTCACGGACGCGCGGTCGAGAGCGGCTCGCTGACCGCGGCCGTCTGCACCGACTGCCATGGAGCGCACGACATTCTTCCCGCCAACGACGCCAAGTCGCTGATCAACAAGTTCAACGTTCCGCAGACCTGCGGCAAGTGCCACAGCCAGATCCAGACCGTCTTTATGCGCAGCATTCATGGGCAGGCGCTTTCGCGCGGCAACGGACTCGCCCCGGTCTGCACGGATTGCCACGGCATCCACACCATCAAGGCGCCGTCCGATCCCAACTCGTCTGTCTCCGAGCAGAACCTCTCCAGCACAACCTGCGCGCGTTGCCACCAGGGCGTTCGGCTGACGCAGGAGTTCGGCGTCGTCGGCAATCGGGTCTCCACTTACCTAGACAGCTACCACGGGCTCGCCTCGCAGGGCGGCTCTGTGGTCGTCGCCAACTGCGCCAGTTGCCACGGCGTCCACAACATTCTGCCGTCGAGCGATCCACGCTCCACGATCAATCCCGCCAACCTCGACGTCACCTGCGGGCAATGCCACAAGGGAGTCACGCAGAAGTTCACCCTCAACAAGGTCCACGTGGACACGCAGGGCGGCCAATCCTCCGACAATGGAACGGTTGCCGTCCGCTACGTGCGATGGTTCTACATTCCGCTGATCCTGCTGGTCATCGGCGGAATGTTCCTGCACAACGCGATCATCTGGCGTGCCAAGCTCATCGCGATTCGCCGCGCGCAGCAGCGCTACGTCGTTCGCATGACGGCGAACCAGCGCTGGCAGCACCTGATCCTGCTCACCAGCTTCTTCGTCCTCGTGGTCACCGGCTTCGCGCTCAAGTATCCGGACTCCTGGTTTGCCTCACTGCTGGGCATGGGCGAACGCTGGCGCAGCATCATCCATCGCATCGCCGGAGTCCTGCTGATCGCCGATGGCATCTACCACGTCATCTACGTCGCGTTTACCGGCGAGGGCCGCCGCCTGATCCGCGATCTCTTCCCCACGCCGAAGGATGCCACCGATGCCTGGGGCACGATGCTGTACTATCTCGGCCTCCGCAAAGACAAGCCGAAGTTCGGCCGCTTCAACTACGCGGAGAAGGCAGAGTATTGGGCGCTGGTCTGGGGCACGGCGCTGATGGCCATCACCGGGATTATGCTGTGGGCCAAGGTTCCCGTCGGCAACCTGCTGGCGCGCTGGTGGATCGATGCCGCCACCGCCGTGCACTTTTACGAAGCCATCCTGGCCACGCTTGCGATCCTCGTCTGGCACTTCTACCAGGTCTTCTTCGATCCCGATGTCTATCCCATGAACTCCGCGTGGCGCGACGGCAAGATGTCCGCCGAGCACTATCGCGAAGAACATGAGTTGGACACGGAAACGCTGGCAGAGGCCGAACCGGAGCTCGGCTCAACCACGCCAAACGACATTGAGGCCAAGCCTGAAAGCAGGCCGCCACAAGAGTAATTACCGAGCAGAAAACACAGCTTCAATGATTTCAAGAAAGAGGAACATCAATGAAACTCCGCATTGCACCCGTACTCGCCATATCCATCTTCATGCTGGCAAGCCTTCCCGTCCTCGCGCAGGACGGCGCCGCGCTGTTCAAGACTAAATGCGCCATGTGTCACGGCGATCAGGGACAGGGGAAGCCGCCCATGGCTCCCAAGATTGCCGGCACAACCAAGAGCGTCGCCGACGTTCTTACCAAGGGTGGTGAACCCAAGGCCCCGCACATCAAGCCGATGAGCACGCTCACCCCAGACCAGGTAACTTCGCTCGTAGCGTTCGTGAAGACACTGAAATAGGCGGCAGTCGCATCGCGCAACTCGACACGGCGTGGGATGGCCCCTCATCCCACGCTGTGCTGCGTCTTAATGCTAACTATTCTGTTGAGGTAAGGAGTTGGTGTTGCCGGTTGCTTACTCCTTGATGGAGACGCCGAGGGCTTTCATTTTGCGGTAGAGGTGGGAGCGTTCGAGGCCGAGGGCTTCGGCGGTGCGGCTCATGTTGCCGTGGCACTCGTCGAGTTTCTTGAGGATGTAGTCCCGTTCGTAGGCTTCGCGGGCTTCGAGCAGCGTGGAGAATTCTTCGCCACGGGCTGCGGACTTTGCGCCGTCGCGGGCGGGCTCGCGATAGACCAGCATGGGCAGGTGCTTGCGCTCGATGCGCTGGGACTTGGGGTTGAGGATGAGGACACGCTCGACGAGGTTGCGCAGCTCGCGGACGTTGCCGGGCCAGTGGTACTGGCGGAGAGCGTCGAGGGCGTCGGGGTGCATCTCGACGTGGGGGCGGCCGTATTGCGCGCCGAACTCCTGGAGGAATTCCTTGACGAGGAGCGGAATGTCCTCCTTGCGGTCGCGCAGCGGCGGGACGAAGAAGGGGATAACGTTGAGGCGGTAGAAGAGGTCTTCGCGGAAGTTGCCGCGGGCTATCTCTTCTTCAAGGTCCTTGTTGGTGGCGGCGATGACGCGGACGTCGACGTGGACGGGGTGGGTGGCACCGACGGGTAGGAAGCGCTGCTCGTCGAGGGCGCGCAGGACGCGGGCCTGCGTCTTAAGGCTCATGTCGCCGACCTCGTCGAGGAAGAGGGTGCCGCCGTCGGCGCGCTCGAAGGTGCCGCGCTTTTCGGTGGGCGTGCCTGCGGGGCCTTGAGGCATGGCTCCGCGACGGTAGCCGAAGAGTTCAGTCTCGATGTGGTCCTCGGGGATGGCGGCGCAGTTGAGCTCGACGAAGACGCGGTCCTTGCGCAGACTCTCCGCGTGCATGGCGCGGCCGATGAGTTCCTTGCCGGTGCCCGATTCGCCGTAGATGAGGACGCGGCCGTTGGTGGGGGCCATGAGCTTGATCTGCTGGCGGAGGGCCTTCATGGGGACCGAGTTGCCGGTGACGCAGGAGCGGAAGCTGAGCTGGCGGACGAACTCCTGATTGTCGACGCGGAGCTGGCGGGCGTTGATGGCGTTCTTGAGGACGATGAGGGTGCGGTCGAGGGAGAGCGGCTTCTCGAGAAAGTCGTATGCGCCGAGCTTGGTGGCGCGGACCGCGGCTTCGATGGTGCCGTGGCCGCTGATGATGATGACTTCGGGCAGGTGCGCGGAGTCCATCTGGCGGATGTCGTTGAGCGTGTCGAGGCCGTCTCGGTCGGGCAGCCAGACGTCGAGCAGAACCGCATCGTAGATGGCGTCGGCGAGCAGGGTGAGGGCCTCGTGCGCGGTGGCGGCGGTGGCGACGGCGTAGCCCTCCTCGGTGAGGATGGATTCGAGGGAGTCGCGGATTTCGGCTTCGTCGTCGACGATGAGGACGTGGTTCACGTGATTATGGTACGCGGCATCGGCATTGGTGTACCCCCCCTGGGTATCGAATCGTGCATAATCTTCCAAACAAACCACTTACCGGTATTGAATTTACAAGATCTTGAAAGCAAAGGAGATGATTTGCAAGATCTTCAAAACGCTGGAGTTATGGTTTCTTTGGAGACTTCGGGAGACACAAGCCTGAGGCTGATGGTTTCTGTCTCTGCCTGTGTTCAATTATACATGGGGTGTCAAGCGGGTGGCGTGGATTCGCGATGAAGGCGCGCACGGATGGGGCACTTTGGGTGGGCCAGTGAGGAAGCAATTCAGTCGTTCCGCGCTTCGCGCTGCACTCGGGCCTTCGGCAGAGCGGTAGCGTCCTGCGGACGCGGCTTTGATGGCACGCGTGAACGCGTGCCCTTCCGACCTCTAGACTTTTTGGGAAATGGCGGGAGCGGTCGCGCGTACGCGCGATGCCCACATCTCAGAATCGAGATGTGGGGCACGCGGCTAGAATATACTTAGTTGCGGTTGGTATATATACCAACCGCAATATAGAATTTATTGTATCAGGTTACTCCTCATGAGACTCATAATGAAGTGCTTGTATACAATATGAGCTAAGGGGAAATAGGATGTGATGGCAGGTATATATACCTGCCATCACAAACTTATGTCATACTGATGTTGAAGGTGAATCCGGTCTGGTATATATACCAGACCGGACTCACCTTCTAATCGAGGCCATTATGGCGAAAATAGGCCGACTTCAAATTGCGCGTGCTGACATCTTCAAGGCCTTTGACGATGAACCTAGGCGCGTCTTCTGGGCTGAAGACATCTCGCAGATTCTTGAAGAACATAGGGTCTTCTGGCGCCTAAGTAACAGTATGAGTTTAGGCCGATTCATCGATTTTCTAATGACGAAAGGTGAGTTGAAACTCGTCGAACTCCTGCCGATCAATCATCAGGTCAGGGGCACTCAGCGCTTTATCTGGAAAGAAGCGTCTGCTTTCGAAATTGCTCTTTCGCTCAAGCGCAACGCTTACCTTTGTCATGGCACCGCCGTCGCAATCCACGGTCTCAATGATCAGATACCAGCGCGCTTCTATTTGAATAAAGAACAGAGTCCAAAGCCCCGCCCCACAGGAGGACTAACGCAGGCAAGCATTAACCGAGCTTTTGCCGGCAAGCAGCGAGAATCGAAATTTGCCTTCCGCTTCGACGACTCGGAAGTGGTTCTATTGGCGGGCAAGAATACAGGCAATTTGGAAGTCGTTAGCCTCGACTATGCCGGAGCTAAACTACAGGTTACAAGCCTCGAACGAACCCTCATAGACATTGCTGTTCGTCCAGCCTATGCCGGCGGATACCTACAAGTCCTTGCGGCATATCGTGGGGCGCGAGACCGCGTCTCGGTAGGAACGCTTCTCGCGACTCTCAAAACACTGGACTACATTTACCCATTCCACCAAGTCATCGGCTTCTATATGGACCGAGCTGGATACCCAGAATCGAGCTACCGCAGATTGAAGGCGCTCGGACTAGAATTCGATTTCTATCTTGCATACGGAATCAAAGACCTTCAGTACATTTCAGACTGGCGGCTCTACGTCCCCAAGGGGCTCTAATTTAGCGACCTGTGCCAGAACGAAATCGAAGTAGAAATCGAACACTTCGAGGTCATCATGTGAGATGGACAAGCGGACGCTATCCCAATCGGGGCGATGAAACTCTCGCTGTTCCGCAATCAATTGCAGTAAATTTATCGGGACTTCCTTTGCTTCGAAAATGTGTCGGAGCAGCTTCTTATTTTCCGCTGACGACAGATCCGCACCGGTCGCTGAAATGATCAGGTGGATATCGTAAAAGTCACGAGCTCTCGCACATGGAGTTCGATTCAAAGCATATTGTGGCATTTGTTGACAGATCGCACGCATCTTTTCGATCGCAATCATTTCCGGCGCATAGACATAGATTTCGAAGTTGTCGATCTCCCGAGAGAGTTTTCCTTTGGTGTACTCGAACTTGCTCAACTCAATCGTGAACTTGCGACGTTGCCCGGGACTGACAACCATCGCCTCTCTTGCCCGGGCCTCTTTATTGTCACCAATCTGCCGATAGCGTTCTTGCTCCATCAACTTGAATTCAGCAAGGTAGCCGCCCCATCGGGCTTGGTCCTCTCTTGGCTTGAACGGACGAGGTCCAAACGAAAAATCGAATACGACGAGCCCGAAGGTAGCAAACCGGCGTTCTAGCGCGGCCAACAGGCGACGCTCAGCTTCCGCTACATCGTCGAAGTCGTTCTCGATTGAGAAGTCGAGATCAAGCGAGGTTCGCGCACTCATACCTAGGCCGAGCGACAGAGCATTCCCACCTTTGAGGACGACTTTCTCGAAGAAGTAATCGTCAGAGAATACGGCAGTGATCGCAATCCTTCGAATTTGGTTCTGATCAAGGAGCGGGCTTTTTGGCATCTCTCCCCATTACCACCATTACTGTCGATGTCTTAGGCTATTCCACTGTAACGCTCTTGGCGAGGTTTCTGGGTTGGTCTACGTCGCAGCCGCGGCGGACGGCGATGTGGTAGGCGAGGAGTTTACATCCCACCCTTCGCAAAAGCGCAAAGGATGGGGCACCCGAGCTTTTGGGGTTGGTGAAGGTGGGCTACCCGCCTAGTGTCCTGAGTCAGAAGTTCGTTGAACTATATGTCGGGCCTTCAGCCCTCGGCATCTGGCTGGAACGTTACCTGGGGCTGCGCCCCAGGCTGGTATATGTCGGGCCTTCGGCCCTATTTCAATGCCACGAATTCAATGCCACGAATGAATGACTCAGGACACTAGTTGCTGGTTGTTGGTTGAAGGTGCGCGGCGGCTTCGGGGGTTGGTTCGGTGTCGGTGGGGGCGGCGGGCTTGAGTTCGACGATGAACTTCGCGCCGGCGGGTTCGTTCTTTTCGGCGCGGATGGTGCCGCCGTGTTCCTGGATGATTTTGGCGGCGATGGCGAGGCCGAGGCCGGTGCCGCGCTGCTTGGTGGAGAAGTAGGGCAGGAAGAGGCGCTCGCGCATGTCGTCAGTGAGGCCGGAGCCGGTATCGGAGATGGTGAGCTCGACCATGCCGCTGGGGAGCAGCGCGGTGGAGACGCGGAGTTCGCGCAGCAGGCTCTGCTGCATGGCCTCGGCGGCGTTGTCGATGAGATTGCCCAGGGCGCGCTTGGTGGCCTCGGGGTCGGCCAGGACCAGCGGGAGACCGGGCGCAAGGTGCTGAATGAGGCGGATGTTCTGCAGGCGGCCAGCAAAGAGGGCGAGCGAGTTCTCCACGATGGGGTTGAGGTCCGTGGGACGCGGCTGCGCGGTGGGAAACTGGGCAAGCGAGGCGAACTGGTCCACCAGCGAGCGCATGGAATCGACCGCCGAGCTGATGACCTCGCTGGAGCGGCGGATGACGGCGATGGAGGGCGATTCGAGCTGCGCGGAGGCGAGGGTTGCGCCGAGCCGGTCGACGTGACGATGGATCTGTTCCGCGGAAAGCGAGATGGGCGTGAGCGGGTTCTTGATCTCGTGAGCGACACGGCGTGCAACCTCTTTCCATGCGGACTGCTTCTGTGCGCGGAGTAGCTCGGTGGCGTTTTCCAGCACCAGGACGTAGCCGTGGTGGATGCGTTCGCTTCCCGCTCCGGTCTCCAGCAGGGCGACGGTGGCCAGCAGGTACATGGTGCCTCCGCTCTGCGCGCCGTTACCGGCGACCGTCATCTCCATCTCGCCGGAGGCTGAGCCCATGCGGTGGCTGCGCTGCAACAGATGGTTGAGTGTCTCCATGGCCTCGGCGGGGAAGATGGTTTCGATGGAGCTGCCGATGAAGGGTGTCTGGCCGCCGGGATCGAGCATCTCCGTCAGCGCGCGGTTGGCCAGCACCACACAGTGGCTGGTGTCGAGCGTGGCGACACCGTTGGGGATGGTCTCCAGCATGGTCTCCAGCTCGCTGCTGCGTGCTTCGAGCGTGGCGTTGGCGGCCGAGAGCTGGAGGGTGGAGCTCTCGACGGCGTGGCGGCTGTCCTCCAGATCGCCGGCCATGCGGTTGAAGCTGCGCACCAGGTCGCCGAGCTCTTTGGTGGCGCTCTCTGCGACTCGGTGGGCGTAGTCACCAGTGGCGATGGCCTGCATGGCGTCGGCCAATGCTTCCACCGGCCTGGTCACCTGCTTGGAGAGGTTGAGCGCGAGCCAACTACAGGCGAAGAGTGCCAGCGTGGTCATCAGCAGCAGCAGCATCATGTAGAGATTGCGCACCTGGCGGCGGCTTCGGTAGACGCTCCAATAGAGGTCGGTGGCCTTATGCAGCCGGGTCATGGTGGCTGCGATGCCATAGGGCATGGGCTGGCCGACGACCACGGTCCCGCCCTGCTTCAAGGCCGCGGCGCCGAGGGCATAGTCCTTATTGCCGAGCGAGAAGACTGGCTGGTCGCTGCGTTGCGCCAAGGTGAGGATGGCCGCGTCGGTTGGGCCTGGGATGGGGAGATCGTCTCCGGGCGTATGACCGCTGACGTTGGCCGCGGGCTCGCTGTCCTCCTCCTCCGGCGTGGTGTCCGGCAGCCAGGGCTTGGCCTCAGCCGGAGCGCCGGCGGCCTGCGGCATGTGGAAGGCAGCGATGGAGCGGCCTTCGCGGTAGACGATGGCAAAGCCGTTCCGCAGGCTGATCTCATGCTGGTGCAGCACATGGTCGATGTCGTCAAGGCGGGGCGCGCGCTGCTCCCCCTTGGCTCCCTGCGAGATGCTCTCGGTCACGGCCAGCGAGACCGCAATCGACTCCGCCTCCGTGCGCGCGTTGGCCGATGTGTACTGGGCGAGCTGCAGAGCCATGCGGTTGGAGTCGTCGCGCATCTCGGTGACCGGCTGCGAGAACCAGCGGTCGACCGCGCGGTTCATCAGGCCGTAGCTGAAGATTGCCATGAAGATGATGGGGACGAGCGAGACCAGCACCGCTCCCCACAACATGCGCGTGCGCAGGCGCGTGCCCATGACACGGCTGCGCTGGTCAGCGTACAGCTTCAGCACGTTGCGCACCAGCAGCACCAGCACCGTGACGAAGAGCACAAAGGCCAGGGCGGAAAGGCCCGTAAAGACCACAATCTCGCTGGTGGTGGCGGGATTGAGGAACTTGAGCGAGAAGGCGTTCAGCGCGGCGAAGGCACTGAGCAGCACGATCAGGACGGAGCCCAGCGTGAAGCTGACGATCTTCCTCCGGCTTGCGCTTCTGCCCATCGACACCGGCCCTCCTCTGGGTGAGTCGATTATAGGCGGGGGGTTGCAGTCCGTGCGGATCGATGCCTACTCGCCGAAGCGTCGCGGCCAGCGGCGCGCGCCATGGACTACTGCCAGGATTCGAATAGTAGAGTTGCGAATCCGATAGGCAATAATATAAGGAGTCCCGTTGACTATAAGTTCGCGGGTTCCGCGCCGCCGTCCCGGCCGGCCCATCTCAGGAAAGTCCGGCAGTGTATTCGTTGCATAGAGCAGGATCGCAACCTGCTGGTCCGCTGCCGGTTCGCTGGATTCCGAGATGTACTCGTGCAGGTCCGCAAGCTGCTCTCTGGCCGGCGAGGTCCAGATGATGGGCATCTTCATGCGCTTTTCTTCTTCTTGGACCACGACGCAACCATCTTCACGACTTCGCTATGGGGGACCACATCTCCAGCATCGTCGGCACGGATGCCTTCGTCGATCAAGGCCAGGTGGTACTCCTGCAGCGAGAGATATTGATCGACCGCTTCGTTAAGGATGAAGCTGCGGTCTCGCTGCTGGTGCGCGGCGGCGGAATCCAGGGCCGCAACTTTTTTTTCGGGGACGCGGAAGGTGAGGGTTTTCAGGCTCATTCCAGAATTATGCCTTAGAATATAAGAGAATACAAGAGAATATTCTGGAATACACGAGAGCCTTTTCGCATTTAGCTAAACCAGTTCGCCGACCGGCTGCCATTCGCGCTGCTGCGATTCGGCCACCGGCTTGCACGTGAGCGTGCCGCGGAAGGTGTTGACGCCCTCGGCGATGCTTGCGTCCTCGCGGATGGCGCCGATTGCGCCCAGGTTCGCCAGCTTCAGCAGGTAGGGGAAGGTGGCGTTGGTCAGAGCCAGCGTCGATGTGTGGGGAACGGCGGCGGGCATGTTGGTGACGCAGTAATGCACCACGCCATCGACCAGGTACGACGGGTCTGAGTGGGTGGTGGGCCGCGCCGTCTCGACGCATCCTCCCTGGTCGATGGCCACGTCCACAATCACCGCGCCCTTCTTCATCTTTCCCACCATGGCCCGCGTTACCAGCCGCGGCGCGGCCGCGCCGGGGATCAGCACGCCGCCGACGACCAGGTCCGCCGAGCGCACGGCGCGCTCGATGTTATAGCCGTTGGAGGCGAGTGTGTGCAGACGTCCGTTGAAGATGTCGTCCAGCTCGCGCAGGCGGTCCAGGTTGCGATCGACCAGGGTGACGCACGCGCCCATGCCCAGCGCGACCCGCGCCGCGTTGCTGCCGACGATGCCGCCGCCCAGCACCATGACGTTGCCAGGAGGAACGCCGGGAACGCCGCCCAGCAGCACGCCGCGTCCTCCGTGTTCCTTTTCCAGATAAGCCGCGCCCACCTGCACGCTCATCCGTCCGGCGACCTCGCTCATGGGAATCAGCAGCGGAAGCGCTCCGGAGCGGTCACGCACCGTCTCGTAGGCGATGCCGGTGACATGGCTGGCCAGCAGCGCGTCGGTCAGCGCGCGCGCCGGCGCCAGGTGCAGGTAGGTGAAGATCACCAGGCCCTCGCGGAAGTGCCGGTACTCCTGCTCGATCGGCTCCTTGACCTTGACGACCATCTCGGCCAGCCGCCAAACGTCGTGCGCGGAGCCAACGATCTCTGCCCCAGCGGCCTGGAAGTCGTCGTCGGGCATGGCGCAGAGTTCGCCCGCGTTGTGCTCAACCAGCACGGTGTGGCCGGCGGCGACCAGCGCGTGAACTCCGGCCGGAGTGACGCCGACGCGGCTCTCGTGGTCCTTCACTTCCTTCGGTACGCCAATAATCATCTTCCTCACGCCGGTAAATCTTGCCTGCCGTCAGTTTAGTCTTCAACGCGCCTTCCGGCAGTGGTTTGCGCCAAGCCGTACAATAGGGATTGATATTTTTTTTAGGAATGAACTAGCCCAATGTCTTCAGACGGTTATCAAATGCGGTACTCGCGCATCCACAACATGCGCTCGTTGTTCAGCCTTTTTTCCAACGACCTGGCCATCGACCTCGGGACTGCCAACACGCTTGTCTACGCGCATGGCAAAGGCATCGTCGTCAACGAGCCCTCCATCATCGCGGTCAACACGCTGACCAACGAAGTCGAGGCCGTCGGCAAGGAGGCCAAGGAGATGCTCGGCCGCACGCCGGGCAACATCATCGCCATCAAGCCGATGAAGGACGGCGTCATCGCCGACTTCCGCCACACCGAGAAGATGCTGAACTACTTCATCATGAAGGCGCACAACAACCGCAAGCGCATGGTGCATCCGCGCATCGTCATCGGCGTGCCGTCGGAGATCACCCAAGTTGAAAAGCGCGCCGTCATGGACTCCGCCTATCGCGCCAAGGCCAGCGAAGTCCACCTCGTTGAGCAGGCGATGGTGGCGGCCATCGGCGCGGGGCTGCCCATCACCGAGCCGGGCGGCAACATGGTNNTGGCCGGCAACCAGATGGACGAGGCGGTCATTACCTACCTGAAGCGCAAGTACAACCTGCTGATCGGCGAGCGCACGGCCGAGCAGATCAAGATACAGCTGGGCTCGGCCTTCCCGCTGGACAAGCCGCTGACCATGGAGATCAAGGGCCGCAACCTGATCGAGGGCGTGCCCAAGACCATCACCATCGAGGACTCGGAGATTCGCGAGGCGCTCTCCGAGTGCATCTCCACCATCATCAACGCAATCCGCGTCGCTCTCGAACGCACCCCGCCGGAGCTCTCCGCCGACATCTCCGACCGCGGCATCGTCCTCACCGGCGGCGGCGCGCTCATCAAGAACCTGGACAAGCGCATCCGCGAGGAGACGGGCCTGCCGGTCTCGGTGGCAGACGACCCGCTGGCCTCCGTCGTACTCGGCACCGGCAAGATGCTCTCCGACTTCAAGCTCCTGCGCAAGATCTCCATCGACTGATCTGGCACTGCGCGAGATGGAGTCAGGTCAGTTCTCCCGAAGGCGCGTTGTAAGGCAAGAGACAAATACGGAGATTCTGGCTTCGCCAGAATGACGCCGCAATGGAGGAAAACTCGTGAACTATGAACGGAATGAACGCATCTGGAACGCCATCGAGGCCGTCGCCTCGCTTGCTGGGGTTGCTTTTCTTGCTTGGGTAGCATGGCACTTCATCTCGAAATACTGGTAGACACTTATAAGGCAATCTGTAACAGCCGTCACAATAGTTTAGAGTCCCACCATTATTCCCTTATGGTAAGCTAGTTAGTAGAAGCAGTTAGACAGGGTTGAGACCGGGGATTTGACTCCCCGCGTGCTTGTCCCCTTCACCTCTCGGATTGGTTCAATGCCGGGACGCCGGATTCGGCCGGATGTACCGGGTGAAGGTTGCTGCAATTCAGGATTGGAGTTTCGCCATGGCAGCCAAATGTGATCTCTGCGGCAAAGGCCCGCAGTTCGGAAACAACGTCTCCCACGCCAACAACACCACCCGGCGCCGCTGGAACGTGAACCTTCACCCGGTGAAGGCAACGGTCGCGGGCGCAAGCAAGCGCATCCGCGTATGCAGCGGCTGTATCAAGACGGGCAAGGTCGTCAAAGGCTAAGCAGAGTTTTTCTCTGAGAACAAGACGCCCCGGCTGGAAGCTTCGCAGCTGGGGCTTTTCGTGTCTGCTGGTTTGTCATTCCGCAGCGCCGTTTGTCATTCCGCAGCGCAGCCGGGGTCCCCGGCGAGCGGTCTTTGCTCGCTGGGGTGGAGCAGCGGAGGAATCTGCTTTTGTCCTGCTTCACTTCTTCTCGAACGCCAGCGAGGCGCTGTTGATGCAGTAGCGCAGCCCGGTGGGCTGGGGGCCGTCGGTAAAGACGTGGCCCAGGTGCGCGCCGCAGGTGGAACAGGTGACCTCGATGCGCCGCCTGCCCAGCGACAGGTCCTCATGCTCGTCGATGGCGCCGGGCGACTGGGGCAGCCAGAAGCTGGGCCAACCGCAGCCCGAATCGAACTTGGTTTCGGAGGCGAACAGCGGCGCGTTGCAGGCCCCGCAATGGTAGCTGCCGTCGTCGTGGGTGTCCACCAGCGCGCCCGTGAATGGCCGTTCGGTCCCCTTCTGCCGCATCACGTGGAACTGTTCCGGCGTGAGCAGCTCGCGCCACTCCGCCTCCGTCTTCTGCACTTTTTTCTTTGCCGTTATTCCTGAACCGGGTGTCGTATCCGCCATCTCTGAGAGCCTCTGTTTCATTCGATGCGCCGCAGGTTGCAGAGTCTCATCCCTGAGCTCGCGTACCATCCCGGCAACCAGCAACCAACAACTGTTGTTACGGCTGCGCGGCGATCACTTCGATCTCCACCAGCGCGTCCTTGGGAAGGCGTGCCACCTCAACTGTGGAGCGCGCGGGCGGCACCACGCCCTCCAGCGCGAAGTAGCGGGCGTAGACCTCGTTCATGGCGGCGAAGTCGCTCATGTTCTTCAGGAACACGGTGGTCTTGACCACGTTCGCCATGTCCAGGCCGGCCTCTTCCAGCACGGCGGCGAGGTTGTCGAGCACGCGCTTGGTCTGCTCGCGAATGCCTCCGGCAACCAGCGCTCCGGTGGCCGGATCGAGCGCCACCTGGCCGGAGGTGAAGAGCAGATCGCCCACGCGCACTGCCTGCGAGTACGGGCCGATGGCAGCGGGCGCCAGGCTGGTGGAAATCATCGTCTTGGTCTGCGCCATCGCCGTCTTGTCTCCTTAAGGATGGCTTGATTGTCGCGCTTGCGAGGGTCAAGTGCAAATGGAGCCGGGTTAGGAAAGTCCCAAAATCCGCAGGGAAGCGAGATCTTAATATGGCAAGCATATCGATGTGCGCACCCAAGGCGGTATGCCCCGTAGTTATTTCACAACCCGCTGCAATTACTGGGTAACAATGGGTTCTGGCACCCATAGTTGGTACTGGAGGTCTTCTGGAGTTGCGGGCTGAGCCAGTGTGTAGTGAGACAGGATATAGTCACAAAGCGGTTTACGAATGCTCTCAGAATGCACCGCGGGCGCGTCGTATGGAAATACGAATAGGTAGCTGATCAGGAACCGCTCCATGTGTGGATCAACCCTGCACAAGGCCATGGAATCCTTCCCCAGCAAAACGCTTCTATTGGGATGCTGCGCAAGCTCACTAACCTTCCTGCGAATGGCCTCTGGCGTATTGGCATTCTCAAGTGCTTCGTAATAGCCGTAGTTAATTCGATCTGAGAGATACGAACCAACCGTATTGGGTTTATATCCGAATGGAGCTTCATAGATTCCGTCAGATTGCGAGTTAGCCCTTTCGGGATAGACGCTAGCGAAGTTAATAGCTTGCGGTCCCGAAGTCGAGGTAGGACTACCGGAATGGCCTGGAAGTGCGTCTTCGGTAACTGACTGCGCCTCCGCTGATTTCAGGGCGAACAGAAATTGGAGATCCAAGGGGAGTGAGCAAACAAACACAAAAAAGATAATGAATCCTGTGCAGAACAATTTCCACATACGCGGCGATCCAGAGGCGTAAAAGAAAACTGCGATGACGTAGCCCATGCCGTTCATTAGCATATGCCCGGGATCGCATCTTCCGAGAGCAGCGGCTGTCATCGGAATCGAAAGAATGATGAGGGCAATCGTATTGTCCCGAATGTTGCCGTGCGCAGCCCTTCGGACCAGGTAACAAGCACAGACAAAGACCACTGCGAAAAACAGCAGCGTAGTTGGGGCGAAAGGGATTGGGAAGCTATCAGCTCCACCACCTGAAGCGAGCATAGTGTCGAAGAGGTGGATTTTGAGCGCGCAAACAAGCAGTACAGTGAGCGCGACCAGCATTCCGAAATATGGACTAAACAGCCCTCGCCGTTCCAGTACTGGACGTCCTGGGAATAGCAGGACCATACAAGCAAAGGCATGTGCAACGGCCATTTCCGGGGATATCATAAAGAGTATGGCAGTGAAGACAACCGCCAAGATGGCGGCGTGCGAGTGGGTACCCGCCTGCGGACCCGGTTGACCTCTTTTATGAATGACAAGGATAAAGAAGAGAGGGCACAGGTAGCGCAATAACGTGTAGTGAGTGCCCATGTTCAGGACCGGGGTCAATGCCGTGACAAAAATTAGAAGGAATATCGATGTCTTGTGATTGCTCGGGTAATCCACTAGGTTGATGGCTGCAAATAGGAGGGCGACACCGACAACAGAAGCTATCGTCCAGAAGATGTAATAGGCTTGGGGAACCTGGAGATGCAGCAGATGGGAGAGCCATAGAGGGCCATAGAGGAGGGCGGGGCCAAAGGGCCACTCAAAGTCAACGTATGGAACTTTTCCCTGGGAGAGAAGCCAAACGCGATCAATTTCGTAGGATGACTCACGGAAGCCGCCGAAGCGGCCCGCAAACAGGTACATAGCCGCGCAGGAGGCAAGTTCGATAAGGAGACATGTCCACAGGAATCTTAATGGGATTTTCGTTGAGGGACCGATCGAGGAAAATGGAATATTAAGCCCGTTCGTCCAAATGGCGCCAGTCGCAGACAGCAGAAGCAAGAGCACGATGCCGATGCGATTGTTGTATCCAAATATGTAGGAATCGGATGCAGTCGGGTTGGCGGGGAATAAATACGGAAGGTACAAAATAGCGACCAAAGATCCAACGATATATAGAGCCAGCAGGTGCTTACGGGGTAACGCTCTTACTGGTATGTTCATTGGAGTCCGTTTCTCCATACATTGCTCGTGTTACTTGTTCGCGGCTGAGATTGGATTATTGCGGTCGCATCCTACTTATGGCTGAGTTGAGTTTACCGGTAAGCTCAACGCGCGAAGGTAGCTTTTCAGACAGTGTACCCCCAAGTTGTGTTCCTATCTGAACGCACGCCCATACGCCTAGATAACTTGGACGTAGAAGCCGTCGGCTCAAATCTTCTGCACGCGCTGGACGTCGTGGACGCCCTGCACGCGGCGCAGCTTGTCGACCAGGCGGTTGAGATGGCGGAGGTCGACGGTCTCGACGACGAAGTCCACCACCGCGCCGCCGTCGTCGGATGCCTCCGAGCTGGAGGAGCGGATGTTGGTTCCCTCGTCGGAGATGATGGCGGTGAACTCCTTCAGCATTCCAGCGCGGTCGTCGCAGATCACAGTGAGTTTGACGGGGTAGGTCTGGGCCTTCGCCGCGCCGGCAACGCCCGCATCTCCGGGTAACGGTGCCCACTCGACCTGGATTCTGCGGTCCGACTCGTAGAGCAGGTTCTGTACGTTGGGACAACTGCGGGCATGCACCGCGACTCCCTTGCCGCGGGTGACGTAGCCGATGATCTCTTCGCCTCGGATGGGGTTGCAACAGCGCGCGCGGTAGACCAGCAGGTCGTCCTGGCCCTCCACCTGGAGCGACTCCGAGCCCCTGCCGAAGAAGACGCGCTTGACGGCGTCGGACATCTGTCCGAGTGTGTTGCCGACAACTCCCTCGGGTGCGGCCGGCTCGATGGCCATGGTGGAACCGGGCTCCAGCTTGTTGAGCACCTGGCGGGCGGAGTACTTGCCGAAGCCGACACCGGCCATCAACTCGGCCTGCGAGCCGAGGCCGTACTCGGCGGCAACCTTGTCGAAGTCGGCCTCGTGGTACTTGGAGAGCGCAATCTTGTACTTGCGCGCCTCGCGCTCCAGCAGCTTGCCGCCAACCTCCACGGCGCGCTCGCGCTGGTGCTCGTTCAGCCAGTGCTTGATCTTGTTGCGGGCGCGCGAGCTCTTGGTGAAGCTGAGCCAGTCGCGGCTGGGGGAGTGGCCTGCCTGGGTGGTGATCTCGACGATGTCGCCATTGCGCAGCTTGGTGCGCAGCGGAACCATGCGACCGTTGACCTTGGCGCCAATGGTCGTATTGCCGACCTGGGTGTGGATGGTGTAGGCGAAGTCGATGGGGCTTGCGTCCTTGGGCAGCACGACGACCTTGCCCTTGGGAGTGAAGGTGTAGACCTCCTCCGGGTAGAGGTCGATCTTCAGCGTGGACATGAACTCGTTGGGGTCCGACATCTCGCGCTGCCACTCCATCAACTGGCGCACCCAGGCGAGGCGGGCCTCGTCCTTGGGTGTGACATTGTCTGCGGCCTTGTACTTCCAATGCGCCGCGATTCCCTCTTCCGCAACGCGGTGCATCTCCTCGGTGCGAATCTGCACCTCGAACTGATGGCCTCCGGGCGCGATCACCGTGGTATGCAGGCTCTGGTAGAGATTGGGCCGCGGCATGGCGATAAAGTCCTTGATGCGGCCCGGCACCGGGCGCCAGATGCTGTGCAGCAGGCCAAGCACAGCGTAGCAGTCCTGCACCGACTGGCAGATGACGCGGATGGCAAGCAGGTCGTAGACCTGGTCCAGGGGAATCTTCTGCTCGGAGAGCTTCTGCTGGATGGAGTAGAGGCGCTTGATGCGCCACTCCACGCGACCGGCGATCTTGTGCTCGGCCAGCTTGTCTTCCAGCGTCTTGACGACTCCCTGGAGGAAGACCTCGCCCTCGCCGCGCAGCGCGTCCACCTCGGTGGAGAGCTGCTCGTAGGCGAAGGAGTCGGTGTAGCGGAAGGCTAGGTCTTCCAGCTCGCCGCGCAGCTTTCCCATTCCCAACCGATGCGCCAGAGGCGCGTAAACGTCGAGCGTCTCCTTGGCTATCTTCTGCCGCTTCTCGCTGTCCAGGTGCTCCAGCGTGCGCATGTTATGCAGGCGGTCGGCCAGCTTAATGATGACTACGCGGACATCGGTGACCATGGCCAGCAGCATCTTGCGGATGTTCTCCGCCTGATGGTCTTCGCGGTTGGCGAACTTGATCTTGTCGAGTTTCGTGACCCCCTCGACGATGTGCGCCACCTGCTCGCCGAAGCGCTTCTCGACCTCTTCGGTGGTCACATCGGTGTCTTCGACCGCGTCATGCAGCAGGCCGGCGGCAATCGCCGTCGAATCCATCTTCAGCTCCGCCAGCACCAGCGCGACCTCCAGCGGATGCCCCGCATAGGGATCGCCCGAGGCGCGCTTCTGGCCTTCATGCTGCTCCAGGCAGAAGGCCCACGCATGACGGATGATCTCCAGGTCGTCGCCCGGCCGGTTCCGATGGACTTCCGCGATCAGGCGGGCGAACTTGGCATCCATCTCGTCGATGGTCGCCGCGCTGGCTCCCGCAAGATGGCCTGCCGAGGACTCCTCCGCCGGGGGCGCTGCTGTAGCTTCGGGGTGGGCAATCGCAACCTCGTCCGGAGGCTCCGGGCGCAGAGGCCCCAGTGGAAGCGGGTGCGGCAGAGCTGCCTTACGCTCCTTGCCTGCGTCCGTCGCGATGGAGTCGGGACTCTTCCCTTCCTGTCTGGAAGGTGCGGCATTCCCGGAGCTTCCCGGGGCCGCTGGAGTGATTGCCATGAGCCATTATAGAAGGCGCGGCAAGATGGCCGGGAAGAACTTGGTCGATCCGGCGCTCCTGCCATCCCGCGGAACCAGACTGGACCATCCGCTCCGGCAAAATAAAATCGTATAGCGTAGCGTTTCGGTATACGATGGTTGCGTGATCCAGAGCTTCCGGCACAAGGGCGTCCAGCGGTTCTTCGAGACTGGCTCGAAGGCAGGCATTCAGCCGAAACACGCGGCCAAGTTATTGGCGCAACTGACGCTGTTGAACGCCGTAAAGAAACCGGAGCAGATGAATGTTCCAATATGGCGCCTGCACCCGCTCCACGGAGAGTTGAAGGAGCATTGGGCGGTGAGCGTCAACGGCAACTGGCGATTGACATTCACATTCGAGGGCGAGGATGCGATTCTCGTCGACTATCAGGACTATCACTAGGAGGACGCGATGCAGATGTATAACCCAGCACATCCAGGAAAAATTCTCGCGGAATTTATGGGAGACCGAACCGTGACCGATGTAGCGAAGCATCTTGGCGTGACGCGCGCGGCGCTCTCCCGCATCCTGAATGGAAAGGCGGGCGTATCGGCGGATATGGCTCTGCGACTGTCGGAGGCCTTCGGGCTGGAGGCAGACATGTGGCTTCGGCTTCAGATCCAGCGGGACTTGTGGGTGGCCTCGCGCAAGAAGCGGAAGAAGATACCAAAGATGATTGTTGCAGATGATCTCGATAAGGCAGCCTGACCGGCCGCAAAGCCTAGTGCCGGGACTCCCGCCGGTGATGATGGTCACAGGCCGCTTCAGACCCTGCCTGAGACAATAGGGAGAACTGCGCGAGGTTCAGATCTATGGCTACGGCTGCGGCACCAGAGGTGAAGACCATGCACACGCTCCCCGGCGATGCGGTGCGCCAGATCCAATGGCGGTTTGCGGACCGCTTCGACCTGCAGATGCTGGTGCAGTCGTCGCGCACAGTAGCGCGCACGACGGTGGCGCAGATGGTCGCCGCAGGCGAGCGCAATACTCACGAATGGACCCCCGCCAAAGCTGAGATGATGGAGGCCTTCGATCGCGCCGGAATAACCGCTGCATTTATGGAGCCGGAAGAGGGTGGATTCATTGCCGGGCCGAAGAACCTTGCGCTCTCGCTTGCTGCATTTGAGCTGGCGTGGGTGGATGGCGGGGCGGCGACCGGCAGTCTGGCGAGCTTTCTGGCGCTGGCCCCGATCCACGAGTGCGGCACCGCCGAACAGATGAGCCACTACAAGACGCTGGCCGCGCCTCCGCAGGCAGGCGAGGACCGCAAGCCCTGGCGCGGCGCCTTCGCGCTGACCGAGCCGCTGCCCTACGTCGGCATCGACACCGATATCCTGAGCGGAAAGATGCGCATCGCCGAGTGGAAGGACGGAGAAGAACCGATGTTGCAGGTGGATAAGCGCGGCCGCTTCATCACCAACATCGCCTTCGCCAACTTCGTCACCGCGGCGGTGACCTCCGACGACAAGCGCATCAAGGGCAGTTGCGTGGTGATTCTGGAGGAGAGCGACGAGGGAATCTTCGACCGTGGAACGGCGACCAAGAAGCTGGTGCACCAGCTCTCGTCCACCGGCGACCCAATCTTCAACCTGAAGGTGCCGGCCAGCCGTATTGTGGGCGGATACACCGTGCAGGACGGCGTGATCGTGCCCAACTTCAGCCACGGCGAGGTGATCGAGGCGGTCTTCCGCCGCACCCGCGTCACCGTTGGCCTGATGACGGCGGCCAAGCTGCTCTCGGCGGTTGAGCCGGTGATCCGCTATCAGCGAGAGCGCTTCCATGGCGCGGCCGGCGTGAAGCCCGGATCAATGCGCTACGAGCTTGGCATTCAGCAGCGCGAGGACGCGCTACACCGGCTGGTCGATGTGTGGGCCATGGGCGAAGCCGCCGCGTCGCTGGGATTTGCCACGGCACGGCTCTTCGATGTGCTGGAGCCGCTGGAGAAGCAGAAGAAAGCCCTGATGAAGGAGCGCGGAGTCAGCGGCAAGCGGGCCGAGCACAAGGCCCTGCAGGAGAGCGAGAAGCGTGCGATTGCGCTGCTGGGGATGGCCGCGAACGATCCGCGCCGCGAGGCAGAGGCCGCCGATCCGCTGGTGGATTTCGTGCTGATGGACTCCGAGGCCGATGTACTCTGCCCCGCCACCAAGCTGTGGAACACCGGCGTCGGCGCCAACATGATGCGCGAGGCCGTGAGCCTGATGGGCGGCTACGGGATCACCGAGGACTGCCCCGGCTTTCTCGCCAACAAGTGGATGGACGCGCAGTTGGAGGCGACCTACGAAGGGCCTGAGGCCGTGCAGCGGAGACAGTTGACCATCACCATGACGCGCGATGTCTTCCTGGCGCAGTTCCGCACATGGATCGCTGAGATGCGGCAGATTGCTTCGCTGCATCCGGGAACCGGCGCATGCACCCTGGCCTCGGCGATGGAGATGTGGCAATGGACGCTGGCGCATCTGCAGAACGCCACCGATCCTATGGGCAACAAGCTCTACCACGGGCAGAGGCAGGGTGTGACCTTTGCCCTGGCCGATGCGCTCTGCTGGCTGATGGCTTCGCGCTGCCAGATCCTTGACGTGCTGGAGCTGGAAGCGCGCGGCCCGGAGGACGCGGTCGCCGCCGAGGGGCTGGCTGGGACCGTGCAGTTCCTCAGCGATCTCTGCCATGTACAGGCGGCGCGCGCGGCAGGCGAGGTCTCGCGCATCTGCGCCGATCTGGTCTTCGGCTATAACCTGCACCCGGCCTGGGATACGGAGGGCTGTAGCCACTGCTTTACGGCCCAGGAGCTGGAGGAGTTGGAGGAGACGATGCCGGGAATCTCCGCCTTCGCCACGGACGTGGTGGGCGCGGATGGCAGTCATCCCTCGAAGGCCGGCCCCTGCGCGGGCTGTGCCGGGTCAGGCGAGTTCCAGCGGATGCAGAACAAGCTATGCACCTGCCTCAGCGGCTCGCGGCTGGCCAAGGACCGCGCCGCCGAGACCGTGAGCAAGGTAATGATCCCCGAAGCACTGGACTATCCCGCATGAGTGGCGATGCCTCTGCCGTAAACTTAGCAACCGCTGAGGGCGCCGCGGCTCCAGAAAGCGCCGCGGCTCCAGATGTAGACCGCGCGACGATGGAGGTGGACATCGCCTGCGTCGGCTTCGGCCCCGCGATGGGCGGCTTCCTCACCACGCTGACGCGCGAGTGGACCGCGCATCCCGACGACCCTGCGTTTGCCAGCAAAGTTGCGCCGGGAATGCCGTTGCAGGTTCTCTGCTACGAACGCGCCGACGATATCGCCGCCGGAGTCAGCGGCATCGTCACCAGCGCGCGGGGGATTCGCGCCAGCTTTCCCGAACTCAATCCGGCTGAGATTCCCATGGCCACGCCGGTTGCCGAAGAGCGAGTGATGTATCTGCTCGACCCGATTGGCGCCAGTCGGCGGTCGTTTGCGCTGCGCGCGGGCGATGCGCTGCTTCGCGGGCTGGGCGGGCTGCTGGGCGTGAAGGACTCCGCCTACGAGCTGCCGTGGACACCGACGTTTCTGCATAAGCACGGCGGGATGCTGCTCTCCATGGGCCAGTTCAACCAGTGGGTCGGCGCGCAGTTGATGGCCACGGGCCTGGTACAGATCTGGCCGGGAACGCCGGTCAGCCGTCCCCTCTTCTGTAGCGAACCATGCGCTGGTCCCAGGCTGTGCACGGGCCGCGAGCCATGCCAGAGCGCGGGCAAAAAGTGCTTCTCGGTCAAGGGAATTCGTCTGGCCGATCAAGGCGTAGACCGCACCGGCGCGCCTGCCGATGGTTTCATGGCAGGGATGGACGTTCTCGCTCCGCTGACGGTGGTCGGCGATGGACCGGTGGGCGCGGTGGGCAACGCGCTCAACGAGCGGCTGGGAATGCCGCCGGGACATGCGCAGAGCGAGTGGGCGCTGGGCATGAAGATGGTCATCGAGCTGCCGGAAGATTCTCCGCTGAAGCCCGGCACCGTCTGGCACACCTTCGGCTTCCCTGAGCCGGAGATCTTTGGCTTCCTGTATGTGCATCCCGACCGGCTGGTGTCGGTGGGAATCTTTGTGCCGTCGTGGATGGGCGATCCCTCGCGCACGGTCTATCGCTATCTGCAGCACTACATCCAGCATCCCGCGCTGTGGCGCTATCTCAAGGATGGGACGCTGCGCTCGTGGGGCGCGAAGTCGCTGCAGGAGTCGGGCAAGCACGGCGAGCCGTTCCTTACCGGCGATGGATTTGCGCGCATCGGCGAGGGTTCGGGCAGCACAAATATGCTGACCAACTCCGGCGTGGACGAGGCGTGGACGACAGGCGTGCAACTCGCGGACGCGGTGGTGGAGCTGCTGCGCGCTGGCAAGCCCTTCACCCAGGAGAACCTCTTCGCCACTTACGTTGCGCGGCGTCACGCAAGCTCGCTGGAACGCGAGGCGCAGGAAGCTAAGAACGCGCGCAACGGATTTCACGGCGGACTGGTGCGGGGAATGATCGGCATGGCGCTGGCTGGACTCACGCACGGGAAGCTCTCGTTGGGCGGAAAGATTCCGTCGGCACAGGAGCAGATCCATCCCTTCTCGCCGCACAAGGACATGGGAGTCGAACCCGCGGAGGCCGCGCGACTGGCGCTGGAGGCGCAACTCGGCGGACGTCCGCTGCACGATGCCCTGATGACGGCGCGCGGCTGGCCGGAGATCGAACTGGACGGACGCCTGCTGGTCACGCAGCAGGACGCGCTGCTGATGGGCGGCAAGGTGCAGGCGATGCCCGGATTCGCCGACCACGTCGTCTTCCGCGACCCGCAACTCTGCGCGGCGTGCGCCGAGAAGACATGCGTAGCCATGTGCTCCGGCCAAGCTATCACGCAGGGCGCGGAGGGGGCGATCGCCTTCGAGCGCGAGAAGTGCGTGCACTGCGGCGCATGCCTGTGGAACTGCGCCCACACGCCCTTCGGCGAGCACGCCAACATCGACTTCCGCGCCGGCGCAGGCGGACTCCACTCGGCGGAGAACTGACTTCTTCGCGTAGAGAGATAAAATTGTCCTTCTGAGCAAAGACAAGACTCTCTGCGCTTAGTTTGAAGCACGACATACTCCACAATCAGTGGAATTATCCAAAGAACTCGATCAGTCAAGGAAGGTTTCATGGCACAAGCATTGCAAATCGTGGTCTGCGCGGGGATTGTTCCCGATCCGCTACAGACCCTGGAGCCGGTGACCGGGCCGAATGGGCCGGGGCTGAAGAATGAGATGGTGTTGCCCGCGGTGCTCGATCCGTGGGCGGCGTGCGCGCTGTATGAGGCGGCGCAGTTGGTCGCGAAGAACCCCGGCAGCAAGCTGTGGCTGGTGAGCCTCGGCCCCAAGGCCAAGCTACAGCAGGTGATGATGATCGTGGGGCAGAAGGCGGCGTTTGAGCTGGTGCCTATTGATGGGCCGATTGGCGGCTTTCCCGACGCGCACTCGACGGCGGCTGCGCTGGCAGAGGCGATCGCCGCGCTGCCCGGACTCGACCGCAATCGGCTGCTGCTCTTCGGCGGATGGGAGTCGGCAACGCGCGGTGCGGGTGTGACGCTGCAACTCGTCGGCGAACGCCTCGGCATCACCGACCAGTTTCAGGGCGTCGACCAGATCACGCTGCGCGACGATGGATCGTTCGAGGTGCTGGAGCGCGTCGAGGGCGGCAAGCATCAGGTCTCGGTCTGCGCGGGAACGCCCGCCGTGCTGGGATGGGCGACGGGCAATCTTGCCGAGCCGCGCAACAATCCGCAGACCGGCATGGCGAATATGCGCGGCATCATGCCTGCGTTGCAGAAGGCCAAGCATGTCGATCTGGCGGCCAACGGCCTGAGCTACGTCTCGGTGGGCCTGCCCAAACAGCAGCGCGAGACGCGCGTGGAGAAGAACATGACAGCCGATGAGATCGCCAGCGAACTTGTCGCATGGATCGGAGCGGAGTGAGCACAATGGAGACGATTCTGGTACTGACGCACGTCGATGAAACTGGCTCGGCGTTGACGAAGGCCTCGCTGGAGGCCGTCACTGCCGGCGTGGAGCTGGCGCGACAACACACAGCGACGCTGACGATTGGGATTCTTGGTCCCGCCTCCGTGGAAGCCGCGAACGCTGCGGCTGGTGCTGTTGCGGCAACCGGAGCGCGGCTGCTGGCTGTCTCGGGCGAGGCTTTCGCGCAGCCACGTTATGCAACCGATGCAGCGGGCTGCGAGGCTCTCTGCCGCGCGGCGCAGGCCAGCATCGTGCTGGCTCCCGGCAGCTCGCAATTTGTGCGCGTCGCCGCCGGAGTCGCACACCGGCTGGGAGGATTCCTCGATACGCATATCACCGCGCTCTCCAGCAACGACAGCGTGGATGCGACGCGCTGGTTCTATCGCCAACGTGTAGAGGCGACCATCAGCCGCGCGGCGCGCCCGTGGTTCCTGCTGCTGGACGCGGGGACTCATGCGCCCTTTGCGGGTGAAGCAGCCGCCGCGCAGGTTGAGGTGGTCGTGGTCACTCTGCCTGCCGTACGCACTACGGTCGAAGGCTTGCGCTCGCCGATGCGGGACGCGCAAACGATCCGCCCGGACGCGCGGCTGCTGTTTGTCGCCGGGGCGGGCTGGACCAAGAAGCAGCCCGACGGGCAGATTCACGTCGCCGAGGCCGGAGAGCTGATCCTCGCGTTCCTGCGCCTCAGCGGAGCATCGCTCGGCAGCAGCAAGTCGCTGGCGGACCAGAAGGCGGAAGGCCCGGGCGAGGAGCAGTCCGTGCTTCCCTTCCTCACGCACATGAACCAGATCGGCCAGACCGGCTCGACGCCGCGCCACGCCAAGGGGCTCTCCACCTGCTGCCACGGCGAGGAACCGCACGTGGTGGGCTGGCGGTTCATTGGGGAGCGGCGCGCCATCAGCCTCGACCCAAACTGCGGATGGACGCGCGGCAAAGCCGACGTGGTCTATGTCGCCGATGCGTTTCAGGTGATGGCACGAGTCAACGCGCTGCTGGAAGCGCGCAGTTCGTAGCGCGAGCTTCAAACCATCCGCTCAGACCCGCGGCACCATCGAAAGATCGACGGTCCAGACATAGACGGCGATGGCCGCAAAGATAAAGAAGGCGGCGACCCAGACGCGCCAATCCAGATGCGCGCGCTTCCAGTAAGGACGCTTCTGCAGTTCCTCCTCGTAGGTAGGAGTGAAGTCCGGCTCTTCGTGCGCATGGTCGCTGTCGTTGTGCATGGTGTTACTGTCTCCTGCCTGCGGTTTGTAAGCCTGACTCTTCCCTGGCCTGCTGCGCCAGAGGGACACAAGCTGTCTGATGCCGATTCTCCATACGGAGGATAGGGATGGCTAGCTTTTCACATCCAGGAACGAATCGAGAAATGGATCAGCCTGCGCCGCCGCTGGTCATTCCGCTCACGACTTCGACGGGCAGGATTCCCATCTCGCGGTAGATGGGGTGAATGGCGTGGCGCACGGCAGGTAGCCGTGTGGTGAACCACGCCGCGCCCAGTAGCACCGCGGCTCCGTTCAGAATCACCGTGGTTGGCGCGCCGATCCAATGAGCCATCGTCCCGGCCAGCAGGCTGCCAAACGGCGCCATGCCCACGAAGGCGATGGTGTAGTAGCTCATCACGCGGCCGCGCTTGTCTTCGCTCACGATGGTCTGAATGATGGTGTTGCTGGACGCCATGCCCTGCATCATGCCGAAGCCTGCGACCAGCATCATCCCCATCGACAGCCAGAAGGTGTGCGAGAGGCCGAAGCCGATCAGTCCCGCGCCAAAGACAGCCGAGGAGATGGCGATCTTGCGGCCCAGGCCGAGCACGCTCTTGCGCGCGGCCAGCAGCAGCGCACCCACCAACGCGCCTACGCCCATGGCTGCCATCAGGAAGCCGAAGGTGTGCGGGCCGCCATGCAGCACGCGCGCCGCGAAGATCGGCATCAACACAACGAAGGGCATCCCCATCAGGCTGATCACCGCAAAGAGCAACAGAATGGTGCGGATGGGAACGAAGTGCGCGACGTACGTCCAACCCTCTTTCAGCTCGTGCAGCATGGAGGTGACCGCGCGCTTCACTGTGGGGGTATGAACGCGCATCATCAGCAGCGACGCGATGACGGCCATATAGCTGATGCCGTCGATCAGAAAGCACCAGCCCTCGTTGCTGATGGCAATCAGCATTCCGGCCAGCGACGGGCCGATGAGCCGCGCCGCATTCACCATCGACGAGTTGATGGCGATGGCGTTGCCCAGGTCGCGCCGGTCCTCCACCATCTGCACCAGGAAGGCCTGGCGACCAGGCATGTCGAAGGCGTTGACGAGTCCCTGCAAGATGCTGAGCGTGAGCACCCAGGGGATCGTGATGTGGCCGGAGAGCGTCAGCGCGGCCAGCGCGAGCGACTGCACCATGGCCAGCGTCTGCGTCCACACCAGCACCTTTTGCCGGTTGAGCCGGTCCACCCATACGCCGGCGAACGGGGCCAGCAGAAACGTGGGAATCTGCCCGGCAAAGCTCACCGTGCCCAGCAGCAGCGCCGATCCGGTGAGGCGGTAGACCAGCCATCCAGTGGCAACGCGCGTCATCCATGTGCCGATCAGCGAGATGCTCTGCCCGCCGACGAAGAGCTGGAAGTTGCGATGGCGCAGCGCCCGCCACGCGTGCGAGGCGCGGCCTGCGGTACGTTGTTCCTCCACGCTTGCAAGCCCCAGCACGCTGGACAGGTCCATTGCGTTGGGCAAACTCGCCGCGCCGGGTTGCTCGACCGCCTCCGTGCCCGCGCGAGTTATTTCTTCCGCACCACTCAAGATTGCTCCCTCGTTCGCATTCGATTGCACTGCATCGGATCGAAGTCTTGTGTGCCTTCCAACGCTTTCCACGCGCAACTGGCAGTCGGCAACAGGACCACTCCTCTTCCATTCTCTCGCATCGCACGGCCTTCCCGGCGCCACGGCACTGCGAAGATGCGCCTAAGATTGGATGCAGCACCCAGGAGACGGTTGATAGCATAGGGTCGGAGGTAGTCGTTTGCAGAAATATCTCTTGATCGCGGTGGGCGGCGCGCTTGGCTCCATCGCCCGGTACTGGGTCGGCTCGACGGTCGGCGGCCGGATGGGCACGAGGTTTCCCTATGGGACCTTCGTCATCAACCTCACGGCCTGTGTGCTCATCGGGTTCACGCTGACCTTTCTGGCCCGGCGAACGGCGCTGAACCCGGCGTGGAGATTCCTGGTGCCCATCGGATTTGTCGGCGCCTACAGCACCTTTTCGACGTATGAGTGGGAGACGCTCTCGATCCTGCGCGGCGGAGCGTTTCTGGAGGCTGCGCTCTACGCGTTGGGCAGCCTGGTTCTGGGGCTCGTCGCAACATGGGCGGGCGTCACAATTGCGGAATACCTCTGAAGGAGGGCGTATGTTGAGCGTCGGCAAGGCAGTGAAGGTCTCCATTTATCTGAGCGAGGGATCGACGCACCATGGGGTCCCGACCTACTCCAGCATTCTCGACTTCCTCTTCTATCGCGGCGTCTCCGGCGCGACCGTGTTGAAGGGCGTGGCGGGCTTTGGCGCCGATCACCACATGCACTCGGCCAGCATCGTCGAGATCTCCGACCATATGCCGCTGAAGGTCGAGTTCATCGAGTCGCGCGAGAAGGTCGACGAACTGCTCGGCAAGCTGGAAGAACTCGCTGGCAGCGGGATGATCGAGATTCAGGAGACGACCGTGGCAAAGCCCGCGCAGAGTTCCAGGCAGACCAAGGCCACGCCCGCCGCGCACCTGAAGATTGCGGGCAAGGCCAAGCTGATGCGCATCTACGTCGGCGAGAGCGATCGCTGGAAGGAGAAGCCGCTCTTCAAGGCGCTGGTGGAGGCGATGCGCGCCAACGACATCGCCGGCGTTACGGTCTATCGCGGCATTCTGGGCTACGGAGCGCACCGGCGTGCGCAGAAGGAGAAGCCGCTCTCGCTCTCGCGCGATGCGTCGATTATGCTCTCGGTCGTCGATACGGAGGAGAAGCTGCAGGGCTTCATGCCGCTGGTCGAGCAGATGGTCGAAGAGGGACTGGTCGTGCTGTCGGATGTCGACATCATCAAGTACACGCATCGCGCGCTGGAGATCGATGCGGCAGAGGCGTCGAACAAGACCGCTTCGGCGTGAAGGGAGAGCTGCCATGAAAGAAGAATTCCAGGCACGCATGCTTCGCGTCCACTTCGGCGAGAACGACAAGTGGCAGGGAAAGCCGTTGTACGAGGCGATCTTCGCCAAGTGTCGCGAACTGGAGATGGCCGAGGTGATGGTCTATCGCGGCATCGAAGGCTTTGGGCCGAGCACAAGGATCCGCCATGCGAGCCATTGGATCTTTTCCAACGACGCGCCGATCCAGTTGAGCCTGATCGACACCGAAGAGAAGATCGAGCGGATGCTGCCGCATCTGGACGCGATGGTGAACGAAGGCCTGATCGCAATCTCCAGCGTGGAGGTCATCCGCTACTCGCGGAGTTCCCAGAAGTACGCGCTGTAGCATCTCTCGAACTGGGTTGAGGAAAACAACTCCAGGCCAGGAGCTTCGGCGCGCCGCGGATTGAACAAAGTTCGGGGATAACACAAAAGTGTCACCGAAGTACCGCGAACATTCGCGGAAAAATCGAAGGTGGGATGGTGAGGGGGATTCTCCTCGCCGATATTACAAGTAGTGTGCGGCGGTGAAGACGGGTGCAAACCCACATATTCTTTTTGGTCTTCCCCAATCCAACTCGGCCCCAAACTGCCGAGGTCACACAAGGAGAACTTACTATGCAGTATGCAGTAGCGTTGGCGTTTGTTGTCGTTGCAGTTGCTCCCCTCATTGGCATCTGGTGGGGACATGTGTGGGCGAAGACCAATCGCATGATTCTGCGGACGACGGCAGCGTCGACCGAGCAGAACAGCCAGATCGCCTAGATCGGCCGCACAGAATCGTTCGGTCTCGCTTGGCAATGAGAGGCGGAAGAGTCGCCAAACGGGCGCGCCCGCTCCTCTTCGACTCCTTGCCGGACGCAGCATTGTTTCCAAAACCATCTACCAACATCCTTGGCTCTTGCCAAAGTCCTGGGCGATTCAAGCCGCCCGCAATTCTTCTCTTTGCTTCGTCTGCTCCGTTTTTTGCTGCGGCTGCTCCGCTTTTCGCAGTGGCTGCGGAACGCTCCTGCTGTAAGAAGCCGCGGAACCAAGTATCCTATAGAGTGTGAGCACAGAACAGATTCAAGTCCAGCTTCCTGATGGGTCACGGCGCGAAGTCGCGCGCGGGGTTACTCCCCTGGAAATCGCCACCGGCATCTCGCCCCGGCTCGCAGCCGCTGTTGTCATCGCGCGCATCCGTCCGCTGGCGAGTTCCACCCAGGTCTCAGAATCGAGACCTGGGACACCCACAGACGCCAACGCCAACTCGGACTCCGAAGCCGCGATGTACAGCGCGGCCGGCGCAGGCGACGACGGCACGCGCCTGGTGGACCTCGCGGCCCCGCTCAACCAAGACGTGGAGCTGTGGCTTCTGAAGGAGTCCGACGAGGCCGTACTTAAAGTTCTCCGCCACTCCGCCGCGCATGTCATGGCGACGGCGATTCTGGAACTCTTCCCAGAGACCAAGCTCGGCCACGGCCCCGCCACCGACAACGGCTTCTTCTACGATGTCTACCGCGCAACGCCGTTCACCGAAGCCGATCTCGCAGCCATCGAGGCGCGAATGACCGAGATCGTCGCGCGCAATGAGCCCTTTGTTCGCGTCGAGGAGACGCGCGACAAGAGCCTCGCCGACTACACCGCTGCGGGCGAGTTCATGAAGCTCCACTTCATCGAAAAGTTCACCCAGCCCGGCGACGCAATCTCGCTTTATAAGAATGGCAACTTCACGGACTTCTGCCGCGGCCCGCACCTTCCCTCCACGGGCCGGGTCAAGGCGTTCAAGATCACCTCCATCGCCGGAGCTTACTGGCTGGGCGACGAGAAGAACCAGCAGTTGCAGCGCATCTATGGCACGGCGTTCTTCAACGCCAAGGACCTCGACGCGCACTTCCGGAGGCTGGAGGAGATCAAGGCGCGCGACCACCGCGTGCTCGGCCGTCAGCTTGACCTCTTCAGCATTCAGGAGGTCGCCGGCGCCGGCCTCATCTTCTGGCACCCCAAGGGCGGCCTCATCCGCAAGACGATGGAAGACTGGATGCGCGAAGAATGTATCCGTCGCGGCTACCTGCTCGTGTTCACCCCGCACATCATGCGCCGCGAACTGTGGAAGATCAGCGGCCACGAGGGCTACTACTCCGAGAACATGTACCCGCCGATGGAGCTGGACGACGCCGAGTATCGTCTGAAGCCGATGAACTGCCCCGGCCACATCCTCATCTACAAGTCCAGCCCGCGCAGCTATCGCGATCTGCCGCTGCGCTACGCCGAGCTGGGCAACGTCTACCGCTACGAGCGCTCGGGAACCATGCACGGCCTGCTGCGCGTGCGCGGATTTACCCAGGACGACGCGCACATCTTCTGCACGCCAGGCCAGATCGAGGACGAGGTGGTCGCGTGCATCGACTTCGCGCAGTCGGTCCTGAATACCTTCGGCTTCAAGGAATTCAAAGTCGAGCTTTCGACGTGGGACCCGGCCAAGCCGAAGGACTATACCGGCTCGGCCGAGAACTGGCAGAGCGCCACCGACTCGCTCCGGCACGCGCTCGAGCGCCGCGCCATTCCGTACCGCACCATCCCCGGCGAGGCCGCCTTCTACGGCCCCAAGATCGACATCAAGCTAGTCGACGTGCTGGGCCGCCTCTGGCAGCTCTCCACTGTGCAGTTCGACTTCAACCTGCCCGCGCGCTTCGAGCTGGAGTACAAGGGAGAGGACGGCGAACTCCATCAGCCCGTCATGGTGCATAGAGCGTTGTTCGGAAGTGTGGAACGCTTCTTCGGCGTACTGATCGAGCACTACGCCGGGGCGTTTCCCTTCTGGCTCGCGCCGGTGCAGGTCGGTCTGGTTCCCATCTCCAGCGAGAAGCACCTCGCCTACGCGGAGAGTGTCAAAGCAACGCTCGAAGCCGCCGGCCTGCGCGTGGAACTCGACGCGCGCAACGAGAAGATGAACGCCAAGATCCGCGACTTCGGCCTTCAGAAGGTTCCCTTCATCCTCATCCTCGGCGACAAGGAAGCGACGACCAACAGCGTAAGCGTGCGCACCCGCGGCAAGGGCGATCAGGGCAGCGTCGCGCTGGATGAATTTGTTCGGCGAGCGCAGAAACTGGTCACGGACAAAGGGACTGATTTGTGAGCAACACCAGCTTGTATTGATGCCTCACTCGGCGCAGCGAGTGCTTGCAGATTTCCGTCCAGAATCGCTAACCATGATCATCCACCTGCTCTCTCTCGGCCGCGTGCCTTACGCTGAAGCGCTGGAAATTCAGCAGCGCGTCATCGCGGCGCGCAAGCAGGACCTCATCGGCGACACGCTGCTGCTGCTGGAGCATCCGTCTGTGCTCACGCTGGGACGCAACGCATCGCGCGCCAACATCCTGGTCAGCGACGAGTGGCTGGCGAGCCGCGGAGTTGAAGTCCATGAGATTAATCGCGGCGGCGATGTGACCTATCACGGCCCCGGTCAGCTCATTGGCTATCCCATCGTCGATCTGCGTGGCGAGTGGCCCGGCAAGCGAGGCCCACATCTTGGTCCGGTCGAATTTGTCCGTCTGCTGGAGGAGGCGCTGATCCGCACCTGCGCCGACTTCGGCGTAATGGCCAAGCGCATTCCCAGGCTCACCGGCGTCTGGACGTTTGGCGGCAGAGATGAGCCGCGCAGCGATGGCCAGCACGGCGAGATTCGCGAGGAAAAACTCAGCAAAATTGTAGAGAAGAAGCTGGCCGCCATCGGCGTGCATGTCTCGCAGGCGGTCACGTCGCACGGCTTTGCGTTGAACGTCACCACCGACCTGCGCGACTTCGACTGGATCGTGCCGTGCGGCATCAAGGACCACGGCGTCACCAGCCTGGAGTTGGAGGCAGATGCCAGAATGGAACCCACCATGGAACGCGCGATCCACGCCACCGCGCGCAACTTCGGACGCGTCTTCCAGCGCCAGATGCTCTGGTGCGACTCCATCGAGCAACTCCTCGCGCCGTCACGCAGTCGAGTGTGAAGGCCAAAAATAGGAGTGCCGTGTGCGCCCTCGCGAGCATCTATTCTGTGTGGCCACGGTTCAGCTCGCGCGCTCTATTGCAGCGAGCCACTGGCCCCAAGCCTTATAATCCATAGGCGCACGGGCGCATTTGCCGCGCCCACCAACTCTGGAAGGAATCCGATGCCGACTGAAGTAGTTATGCCCCAGATGGGCGAATCGATTACCGAAGGTACCCTCACCAAGTGGCTCAAGAAGGTCGGCGACAAGGTCGAGCGCGACGAGCCGCTCTTCGAGATCTCCACCGACAAGGTGGACGCCGAGATTCCCTCCCCCGCTGCCGGGACGTTGCAGGAGATCAAGATCGCCGAGGGCGCCACGGTCCAGATCAATACGGTCGTATGCATCATCGCCGAGGCCGCAGACGCCGTTGCTGCGACCCCAGTCAAGGCAACTCCTGCGCCAGCGGCTGCTACTCCCGCGACCGCACCGGCCGCTGTACCGATTGCAACTCCGGTCGCAGCCCCCACACTCGCTCCGCTCGGCGCTGCCGGCACGGACGTGCCCATGCCGCAGATGGGCGAATCCATCACCGAGGGCACCATCACCAAGTGGCTCAAGAAGGTCGGCGACAAGGTGGAGCGCGACGAGCCGCTCTTCGAGATCTCCACTGACAAGGTGGACGCCGAGATCCCTTCGCCCGCCGCCGGAACGCTGACCGAGATCAAATTCCCCGAGGGCGCGACCGTCGGCATTAACACCGTCGTCGCCATCATCGGCGGCGGCGCAGGCAAGCCCGTGGCAGCGCCCGCACCCGCGGCGTCGTCCACTTCGGCACCTGCGCCGGTCGCGCCGGCGCCCATGGCCCCAGTCGCATCGACAGCCTCAGGCGAGCGTCCGCGCTCCTCGCCGCTGGTGCGCAAGATCGCCAAGGACAACAACGTCGATCTGGGCCGAGTCGCTGGAACCGGCCCGTCCGGACGCATCACCAAGACCGACATCCTCGGCTACATCGAGAATCCCGCCGCGAAGCCCGCACCCGCCGCCGCAGCTCCGGCGATGGCTTCCGCAGCTACATCCGCCGCAGATGCTCCCATCCCAGGCAGCCTGGTCCCCATGACCAAGATGCGCAGCATCATCGCGCGGCGCATGGTCGAATCCAAGCAGACCAGCCCGCACGTCCACACCGTCTTCAAGGTGGACATGACGCGCATCGTCCGCCTACGCGAGCGCGAGAAGTCGAAGTACGAGCAGCGCAATGGCGTCAAGCTGACCTACATGCCGTTCATCACGCGCGCCGCCATCGTCGCGCTGCGCAAGCACCCGATCGTCAACGCCACCATCGAGGGAGACGCCATCCGCTACAACCGGAATATCAACATCGGCATCGCGGTGGCGCTGGAGTGGGGCCTCATCGTTCCCGTCATCAAGCAGGCCGAGGAGCAGAGCTTCCTGGGCATCGCGCGGTCTATCGCCGACGTCGCCGAGCGCGCGCGCGGAAAGAAGCTCGCACCCGACGAGGTCTCCGGCGGCACCTTCACGCTGACTAACTCCGGCATCTTCGGCGAGCAGTTCGGCATGCCCATCATCAACCAGCCGCAGGCGGCCATCCTCGGCATCGGAGGCCTCAACAAGGAGGCTGCGGTGCTCACCGACAAGGAGGGCAACGACTCCATCGCCATTCGCTCCATCCAGCGGTTTGCGCTGGGCTTCGACCACCGCATCGTGGATGGTGCGGACGCTGGCCGGTTCATGGCCGACTTCAAGGCTTATCTGGAGAATTGGGACGAAACGATCGGCTAGGGAAGCACTGAATATGTCCCCGTTTTGAAAGGGCGGGACTTTAGTCCCGCCGCAAGCTGCCTATTATTACTGCGGCTTTAGCCGCCGAGGGAATCTCGAACACTTGTGCAGACTATCCCTAAGTCGTCCTGCGCAGTAACCCCAGCCCCAACCCGCCCAACGTCACCAGCGCGCAGAAATACGCGAATAAATCGCCGTGCGCGGAATAAAAAGTAATATCGTGCTCATAATTGAATCCCACGCGCAGGCTAGTTCGTATGTGTCGAGGCGCGGAAGTAACGACCCGCCCGTAGGGGTCGATCGCCGCCGTCACCCCTGTATTGGTCGCGCGCAGCACCCAGCGGTGGTTCTCGATCGCCCGCATGCGCACCATGTTCAGGTGTTCCCAGGCCGCGCTGGTGTCGCCGTACCATCCATCGTCGGATATATTTACCAGCACATCCGCGCCCATCCGCGCATACTGGCGCATCTCGTCGCCAAAGACCGACTCGTAGCAGATGAAGGTGCCGTAGCTGTGTCCGCCAACGGTAAACATCGTCCGGTGCTTTCCGGGATCGAATATGCCCACGTCCTGCAGTAAACTTCCGGCGAAGAAGAACAGTTTCTTGTAGGGAACATATTCTCCGAATGGCACAAGGTGCATCTTGTCGTAGCGTCCCACAATGCGGCCATCCGGCGCGACGAAGTCCGCGGAGTTATATTGGTCGTATCCGCGCTTCACATCCGGGTCCGCATCGAAAGCAATGTCCCCAACAATAATCGGCGCATCTGCCGCGCGCGCCAGGCTGGAGACCGCCGCGTGAAACTCCTGGCTGGAGATCGCCGAGCGCAACGCCGGATCGATCTCAAGGAAATCGTTCGGGGCCTCCGGCCACACAATCAAATCCGTCGGCTGCAGGAAACGCGCGCCGCCGGAATCCGCGCCCTGTTGCGCAGGTACAGGGCCTGCGCACTGGGTTCCAGGCAGCTCAGGGATTCCATTGCATGACTCGCCCGCCGGAGGAAAGAGGCTTAGCTCGGAAAATGTCCGCAGCTTATCGCCCATTGTAAGTGGAGGCCCGGCGCTGGCCGCCGCCGCACCGACTTCCAGGTTCTCCTGCAGCAGGGTCGCCGTCGCCTGTGTTCCCTCGTGGATTGGCGGAACAGTCCGTCTTAGAAAGACAACATACAGCAGAACAATGGCCCCACAAGCCACCATCAGCGCAGGCCACGTGTAGCGCCGTGCTTTCAGTGAAATCCGCACCAGCCAAAGCGCATTCACCGCCGCAATTACAAATGAGATCCCATATACGCCAAGATACGGAGCAAGCCGCGTCAGCAATGGATTATCCACCTGCGTGATACCCAGCAGGTCCCAGGGAAACCCGGTAATCCGGGCCCGCGCCAGTTCCACCGCAACCCACGCGAACGGACTGAGCAGAAGCGCGCCTTGCACTCCCAGGTTTCTTCGCCCTAGCTTCGCGCGCCGGAACGCGGCAATCAGCGCGCCGAAGAGCGCATGATAAAGCCCGAGATAGAGGCAGAAGAGAACCAGAATCCCAGCCGCCGCAGGCTTTGCGATCCCGCCATAAAGGTGCATCGTCGCGTAGACCCAGTAACAGTTCCCCAGGTACCAGACAAACCCCGAGGCATAGCCCAGCGCCGCGCCCTGAATCGCGCGAAGTGGCCGCCCATTAGCGTCTTTGCCGGTAAGTGCCCACAGCAGCGGAGCCAGCGCAACCCAGCAGAACGCCGTCCGCCACACCGGCGCAGGTCCCGCAATCGGAAACGGCAGAACCTGCAGCAGCCCCGACAAAATCGCCAACACCCACAACCGAACCGGAATCAATCGCATTGTTACGCAGTCTAACATCGCGCCGCCATCGCCACTAGCCCATGCGAAATACGCGCCTCTGGAGTGGCTTTCTCCAACCCGCAAATGCAAGCCCAATTACTGCCGTCGATCGTTCCTCGGCAAATATTGACTATTGAATTATCTGGCAGCGATTTATTTTATTTGCAAGACCGTTTCTATTTATGTATTCTCTGTGTTGACACGTTGACGCACTTAGGCTTGGAGTTATCTCTAAGTGAACGGTCGCAACCCATTGGAATATTCTGGACAACGCACCGGAAGCATGCGGTTGGGAAAGTCGATTCTCCATCGCAACAAGGAGGCAACACGTGGAAGTAAGCCGTATTCTCGATGAAATTGACTCTCAGATTTCAAAACTTCAACAGGCACGCGAACTGCTCTCGGGCACCACCGTGAAGGTCAAGGGCCGTGGCCGCCCCAAGGGAAGCAAGAATGCCAAAACCGCAGCCAAGGCCGCGCCGCGCAAGCGCAAGATCAGCGCCGAAGGTCGCAAGCGCATCGCTGAAGCCATGAAGAAGCGATGGGCAGAGCGCAGAAAGCTGGCCGCAGCCGCAAAGTAGCGATTTCCCGGGGTCTCCACGAGTCCCTCACGCAAGCAACGCGCAGCGCTCACTCCTCCTCAGGGCGCTGCGTTGTTGTGTTCAATTCACAGTTCCGCCACAACCTTCGACAGGGGATTCTGCGATAAACTTCCAGAAGAGAGCCGTCCGCTCTAACGCGTGACCACTACCTCGCGCATGTTGTCCTTGGCCAGAAAGAAATGAAAGCCCTTGAACGACTCGAGTAGCCGCTCAATCTGGCGGTTCGTATAGGTTGCGAGCTGCGGATACTCTCCCGCGCGCTGCACGTCCACCATGTTTCGATCTGTCAGGTGGTAACGGTGAAAGTCCGTCTTTGCCGTCCCCGGCGCAGACGATCCCTTGGGCGGATGAAACATCGCCAGCATCTGTCCCTCCGGCAGCATCACCGCGTGGATACGTTCCAGCACCGGCGCCAGCAACTCCTGGGGAAGATAGTCCGCCGTGTCCCAGAATAGGACCACGTCGAACCCGCGCCCGGAAAAGTTCAGGTGCGCCGCCAGAAACCGCTCTACATCGAAGCGCACACCCTCGCCGCCATCCTGGGGAACAAGCCAGTCGCGCTTGGCCGCGTCCTCCACCAGGTTCGCCAGGTAGATGCTGTGCCCCAGTTCGGTAATAAAGTTGATGTTGGTCGACGACGTTGGACCGATGTCCAGAACACGCAGCGATTCCTCGCCGTGCAACCGCTGCAGTAATTGTCCCCATCCGCTGGAATGCCGCGAGACGCGTCCGTTCTCCGTTGCCGCTCCGCCTGCCTTGTCCTTGCCGCCAAAGAAGCTGGCCATCTCTCCGCCTCCTTCCCGCTCAGATAAGGTCCAGGACCGCTTCGTCCGTCGCAGGGTCCTCGGTGCCCGGCAGCCGCCCCGAAACCGCCGCCGCAGCCTCCAACAGCTCCACACAACCCTTCATGCTCGCGTTCTCCTCGATCGACAACCTCGCCGAGACGATGTCTCCCTTCACCACCGCGGTATCACGCAGCTCGACCCGCCCCGATGCGCGCAGATTGCCTTCGACCAGCCCGAAGATCACCACCTCACGCGCGTCCATGTCCGCCATCACGCGCGCATTCGGCCCCACCGTCAGCCGGCTCTCGGGCAGCGAGATCACGCCTTCCACCACGCCGTCCACGAACAGGTCTTCTTTACCCGTCACCTCTCCACGAATCGTGACGGACTTGCCAATAACGGTCGAACCCTCGGCTGGCTTCATCGGTTTTTCGCTCTCCCCGGCTGCAATGTGGCACTGATTCTGCACTGATTGTACTTGCCGAACTATACCAGTCCCGCGTTCCCAGGCAAACCCACAGATTGAACTCACGCTAAACTAAATATAAGTCTGAAGGCGTATCCCTCGTCCTGAGGTGGAGAAAACCTAACATCCGTTGTCCGCGTCAAACCTTGGTAGACGGCAGAATGCACTCGCCACACACGATGAGAACCGCAGCCTCGGCCGCCCAGCCCGCAACCCGATCCCCATTCAATCTCCCTCAGCGGCCCGCCGCGTTGCGCCAACGCGCCCGGCTCTGGCTCCTGCTCGGCACATGTTTCCTGGCGCTTGCAACTGCCGGCCCAGCGGCTTGGCCGCAGGCTGCCTCCGCCGCTTCTCTGCCGGCTGTCCCCGCCCGCTCCTGGGTCGTCGACTGCGCCAACAATGAAGCCATCGTCATTCAGCACCCTGATTCCTTCCTGCGCTATCGCCTGCATGTGATCGATGAGAAGGGTGACCACCTGCGCGACCGGATCGAGACCCCCGAGGGCAGTGTCAGCCGCAACCTGCAGAGCGACGGCCGCCCACTTACCCCGGCAGAGGACGCAGCTGAACGCCAGCGCCTCAACGACCTGCTCGCCTCGCCTGCCGCCTTCGCCCGCCACATCCGCAACGAACAGAACAACAAGCAGATAGGCGTGAATCTCCTCAAACTCATACCCAACGCCATGCTCTGGAGCTACACCGCCGGACAGCCTCAACTCCCCAACCAGCCCACAGGCGATCCCGCACTGGTTGTCCTCGACTTCAAACCCAATCCCGCCTGGTCTCCTCCCAACTTTGAAGCCGAGACGCTCACCGGCGTGGAAGGTCGCGTCTGGATCGACCCGCGCACCCGCCGCATGGTCCGCCTGGAAGGCAGCCTCACGCGCGCCGTCAACATCGGCTGGGGCATTGTCGCCCACCTTTATCCCGGCGGCACCGTCACCCTGCAGCAGGCCAATGTCGGAGGCCAGCGCTGGATCGTCGAACACATCGTCGAGCAGCTTAACCTGCGCGCTCTGCTGGTCAAAAACGTCCATCAGCGCCTCGTCTTCGACACCGCGGACTATCAGCCCGTCCCCGCCATGCCCTACCAGCAAGCCATCAAAATCCTGCTTGACACACCGCTTCCCACTCGCTGACGCCCTCCAGTCCCAAATTGCGACGAACCGCCTGCGCGAGCGATGAATTCGTGACGATGCGCCGCAAGAAGTGAGAAGATAGCGGAGACATGGAAGCGACAGGTTTTGCAGTAGCCATCATGGCCGCGGGCAAGGGCACGCGGCTCAACAGCAAGCGGCCCAAGGTGTTGCACGAGGTCGGCGGACGAGCCCTGCTGCTGCACGTCATTGCAGCGGCAAAGACGCTGGTCGGCGACGGAGAGATATACTGCATCGTCGGCCACGAGGCCGGGCGCGTGCAGGCCGCGGTCGCCGGCACGGGTGTCTCGTTTGTCCCGCAACCAGACCAGCGCGGAACCGGCCACGCCATGCAGGTGCTCAAGGCCTGGCTGGAGCTCTCCGGCGCGCCGCTTCCGAACCATCTCCTCGTTCTCTCGGGCGACGTTCCGCTGATCCGCCCCGAAACGCTCTCCGCGCTCTGCGAGCTGCACCTGAAAGAGCGCGCGGCGATGTCCATCCTCACCGCGGTCCCCGAGAACCCCACTGGCTATGGACGCGTCCTGCGCCTCACCCCGGGCCAGCCCGAGGTGCTCGCCATCGTCGAACAGAAGGCGCTCACGCCCGCCCAGCTCACCGCGCCGGAGATCAACTCCGGAATCTACTGCTTCGAGACTTCGGCGCTCTTCAGCAAGCTCGACCTGCTCTCCACCGACAACGCCCACGGCGAGTTCTATCTGACGGACGTCGCCGCGCTGCTGGTGGCCGACGGCCAGCGCGTCGTCGCGCTCCAGGCCGGCAGCGTGGACGAGGTGCTGGGCGCCAACACCATCGCCGAGGTGATGCACCTCGACGAGGCCATGCGCGCCGCCACCGCGCGCCGCCTGATGGCCCAGGGAGTCACCATCTTCCGCCCAGATACATGCGTCATCGACGACGAGGTCACCGTCGGCCCGGACACGGTGATTGAACCGTACGTCCAGCTTCTGGGCGCAACGCGCATCGGCTCGGAGTGCCGCATCCGCTCCTACTCGGTGGTGCAGCACTCCGTCCTGGGCAACTGCGTCATCGTGCGCAACGGATGCATTCTGGACCGTGCGGAGGTCGGCGACGGCGCGGTCCTCGGCCCCTACGCCCACCTGCGGCCGGAGAGCCGGATCGGCGAGATGGCCCACGTCGGCAACTTCTGCGAGACCAAGAAGACCACGCTGGGCCGCGGCTCCAAGGCCAACCACCTCACATACCTGGGCGATGCGGTCATCGGAGCGGGCGTCAATGTCGGCGCCGGAGTCATCACCTGCAACTACGACGGCGCGCGCAAGCACACCACCACCATCGGCGACGGGGTCTTCGTCGGCTCCGACTGCACGCTGGTCGCGCCGGTCAGCCTGGGGGACGGAGCGTACGTCGGCGCGGGATCCTGCATCACCCATCCCGTTCCCGCCGGAGCGCTGGCCATCGGCCGCGCCCACCAGGTCACCAAAGAGGGCTGGGTCGCCGCCCGCCGCGCCGCCAAAGCCGCAACCCAGGCCGCAGCTCAATCCGCCACTCAGTCTCCACCAAAAACCACGGAGAAAAAGAAGTAGCCTTTCGCCGCTCGCCGATGTGATGCCCCGCATCGCATTGCCGATAGATACCACATACCCGCTCGCGGCCTGGACCGGCCGCTTAACGGCAGCGCACCTGGATCGTTTTCGGACCGGCTCGTACCTCTGGTGTGGCTCTGTAGAGCAACGGAAGCCTGCCCTGGACCGCAGGGTGGCGGAGAACATTGGCCTATGCAGCAGGAAACCGCGCAGACGCAGCAGGGATTCATGCCAGCGCAACTGGGAGTGATACCGGAACAGCAGGAAGCTGCCTCCGTGCGGCAGGACCACATTCTGGTGGTCGACGACGAGGCCCCGGTGCGCAGTGTCCTGGTGCAGATGCTTGAGCGCAGCGGATACGACGTCAGCGCCGCCGCCGACGCCGAACAGGCCCTGCTCCACCTGCAGGACGACCCCGGATGCGACCTGGTCCTGGCCGACGTCATGATGCCCGGCGCCAACGGCCTCACCCTGCTCGACGTCATCTGCCGCAACCACCCCGGTGTGCCCGTCGTCATGCTGACCGCGCTGCACGACATCCACGTCGCCACCAACGCCTTCCGCCGCGGCGCCATCGACTACCTGCTCAAGCCCTTTGAGCGCGCACAACTGCTCGATGTCGTGGTCCGCGCACTCGATCACGGCCGCCTGCAGAAGCAGAACGCAGCGTACCGCCAGAACCTGGAGCAGATCATCAACTTCCGCACCAGCCGTCTGCGCGCCACCATGCACGACCTGGAAAAAAGCTACGACATCACGCTGGAGGCCATGGGCGACGCGCTCGACCTGCGCGACGCAGAGACCGAAGGCCACTCCCGCCGCGTCACCGCCTACACGATTGCTCTGGCCCGCGAGATGGGCCTCGACACCGAACAGCTTCGCGTCATTGCACGCGGCGCCTTCCTGCACGACATCGGCAAGATTGCGACGCCGGATCGCATCCTGCTGAAGCCGGGAAAACTCGACCCGGAGGAGATCGAAATCATGCGCGAGCATTGCGCGCGCGGATATGAGATGGTGCGCAAGATCCCCTTCCTGCGCGAGGCGTCCGAGATCGTCTACTCCCACCAGGAGACCTTCGACGGCTCCGGCTATCCACGCGGCCTGCGCGGCGAAGAGATCCCGCTGGGAGCGCGCATCTTCGCTATCGCCGACACGCTCGACGCCATGACCTCCGACCGCCCCTACCGCAAGGGTCGCAGCTTCGCCGAAGCGCGCCAGGAGATTGCCCGCTGCAGCGGAAGTCAGTTCGATCCCGCCATCGTCGAGGTCTTCCTCGGCATGCCCGAAGGGTTGTGGCACGACCTGCGCCGCGAAGTTGAGCGGGGCTCGTCCGGCGTCCTCGGCATGGCTATTTAAAAAACGTTTGCGTTCCCCCAAAGTGCGCGGTTGCGCGGATCCCGCATACGGCTTACCATCGCCCTGCGACCAGGTTCTGGAGGGTGAACTTTATGGCATCCAGCAAACAAGCGCTATCCGAGCAGGAACTCAGCGACCTGCTGCTCGAACTGCCCGAGTGGGCGATCGAAGACGGCACGCTCGTCCGATTCTGGACCTTTGCCGACTTCGTTCAGGCCATGGCCTTCGTCAACCGCGTGGCTCAACTCGCCGAACAGGCCGGGCACCATCCCGACATCGACATCCGCTACAACCGCGTCAAACTTGGCCTGGTGTCGCACGATGCAGGCGGCATCACCGCGCGCGACGCCGACATGGCGCGCAAGTTGAGCGCCGAATTTGCCACCTGAACCGCCGCACCCGCATGGACTTGCCACCGCCGTGCGACACGTCGGCAACCCTTGACGTGCCCCATGCATCTAAGGCGACCGCGGCGTTCGCCAACCAAGCCACCGTTATGCGTGGTATCCTAAAACGGCAGAGCGGGTTTCGCTCCACATCTTCGGCCGACACCGGCAAGCACGGTGTCTCCAGCCGATATAAGTTGCGTCACTGGCCTCCCGGCACGGACAATAAACCGTCCGTGCCGCCTTTTTTTGGAGCCAACCGGCAACTTCCCCAGGCAGCCCTACGTTATGGACGAACCGCTCGGCGCGATGGTCAACCAGGTTCTGCGATTCGGCCATGCAATCNNATGCGACTCGCAAGGTGGAATCCAACTCCGTGACCAAACCTCACGCGTCCACCGCTGAGCGGATCTGGTCCGCCGTCAACCGCAATCCCGGCTGGACACTCGCCTCCATCCTTGCTCTCTATCTCGCCGTCGCCTGCGGCCAGGCCGCTACCAAGCTGCTGTGGTGCGACGAACTCATCACCCTGGCCATAGCGCGTCAGGGCAGCCTGGCGGCCATCTGGCGAGCCCTGGCCAGCGGCGCCGACCCTAACCCCCCGCTCTCCCACTGGCTGGTCCTCCAATCCACCCGCGCCCTCGGCCAGAGCGCCCTCGCCGTGCGTCTCCCGGCCATCCTCTGCGTGTTGCTTGCCATCGTCAGCCTGTGGGCGCTCCTGCGCCGCTGGGTCGCCCCCGGATACGCGGCGATAGGCGTGCTCGCCTTCATGACCACGCGCGGCTTCGACTACGCCTACGACGCCCGCTCCTACGCCTCGCTGATGGGCTTCAGCCTGGCCAGCCTGGCCCTCTGGCTCGCCGCCTGCGACGCGCCCGAGACCGGCCGCCGCTGGCCTCCGCAAAACGGCGTCCGCCTCGCCGCGCTCACCGGCATGGTCGCCGCCCTCGCGCTCGGCCTCTCCTCGAACTACTACGGCGCGCTGGCCTTCTTCCCCATCGCCCTCGGCGAGGCCGTCCGTACCTCCCGCATACGCCGCCTGGAGCCCGGAACCTGGCTGGCGATGGCTGCCGCCGCGCTTCCGCTGCGTTCGTTCCTGCCCCTCATCCGGCACAATCTCGCCGAGTTCGGCCCGCACGCCTGGAACCGCCCCCGCGCGGGCATGATCGCCGAATCGTACCTCGTTTTAGTAGAAGGAATCCTCTGGCCAGTGCTTGGCCTCGCGCTCTACGCAGCCTGGAAGCGCTTCCGCCGCCCCGCAGCCTCGCCTGATCCATCCTCTCCCGCCGGACGCGCACTGCAGCCCCACGAGACCGCTGCCCTTGCAGTCCTCCTGCTCTATCCCATCCTCGGCTTCCTGATCGCGCTCCTTGGCCACGCCATGATCAGCCCGCGCTGCGTTGTGCCCGTCTGCTGCGGTTTCGGCATCGCCGCCGCGTTACTCGGGCGCCGCATCTTCGGAGCGAGCCCCCGTGCCGGCGTAATCCTCCTCAGCATCGCGCTGCTCTGGGTTGCCGCACGCGAATCCGCCTGCGCCTACCTGCTCGCCGGCCAGCGCACCGCGTTCCTCCAGCTTCGCGACGAAGTGGCCCGCCGCCCCGGGAATCAGCCCATCGTCGTCGCCGACTCGCTCTTTGTCCTGCCCCTGGCCCGTTATTCCAGCGAGGACGTGCGCGCCCGCATCGTCTTCCCCATCGATTTCGACGCCATCCACCGCCTCGAGCCCGACGACTCCGGCGAGCAGAACCTGTGGGCCGGACGCGACCGCCTCTTCCCCGTACGAATCGTCCCGTACACCCCGTCGCTCTTCGTCGGACCCACCCTCACGGTCGTCGCCCGCCCCGGTGGATGGCTCGCCCGGCGCCTCGCCGGCAACGGCTTCCGCCTCGACCAAACCGCGCCTGAACCCGCCTGGCAGGGCCTCGGAGGCGTCTTCACCCCCATGGCCCACGAGGACACCCAAATCCTCGACGCGCACCGATTTTGACTTTTTCGGCCGCCCCACCCCCAGCTCCCGCCCGTGTCGCCGGTTGGCCCCCCGGAAATTTTTCTTTTCACACCTGCCCTTAATTGTGCATCCCATCTACAATCAGCGATAAGCTAGATTTACCAACTTGATACAAGGAGACACCACGATGACGAAAGCCGATCTTGTCGACAGAGTGACCGCTCTCGGTGACCTTACCCGACGGGACGGCGAAATTATCGTCGATACCCTCTTTGAGTCGGTCATTGGAGCGCTGAAAGCTGGGGACAAGATTGAGATCCGCGGCTTTGGCAGCTTCCGTACCCGCCAGCGCAACTCTCGCATCGGTCGCAATCCCAAGACCGGCGAGCGCGTTGATGTGCCGGCCAAGCGCGTCCCCTTCTTCAAGCCGTCGAAGGAACTCCGCGATTCCGTCAATCCTGGCGGAGTCAAGAGTGTGGCCGCACCGAAACCCGCTACCGACTCGGTTGATCCCCACCATCCACCCGCGATGTAGCGTCGCAGGCGCGGGCAAGGGAAGTCGGACGGCTCACCCGCCGATGAATTCGCGGAGACAGCAAGCCCGTCCCGCATCACCACGTCCCTTCTCCGCATAGCTGTTGCAAGTTTCACATCCAAACGTGGACAATCTTCATCTACAAAGGAGGAGATTCCTCCCATGCCAATTGCTATCGAATTTTTCGTCGGCCACGCTTATGCCATTCTCTTCCTCTGGGTGTTGGTCGAGCAGTTTGGCCTCCCCGTGCCCAGCATCCCGCTGCTGCTCACCGCTGGGACGTTGAGCGCCACCCATCGCGTCAGCTTCACCACGGGTCTGCTTGCGGTCGTCGCTGCCTGCCTCATCTCCGATTCCAGTTGGTACGCCCTGGGACGCCGCTACGGCAACCGCGTCATCCGCTTGCTCTGCAAGTTGTCGCTTGAGTCCTCCATCTGTGTCGCCAAGACCGAGGGCTACTTCGTCCGGCGCGGCGCCGAAACGCTGCTCTTCGCCAAGTTCGTCCCCGGCCTCTCCACCGTCGCCGCGCCCATCGCCGGCCAGACCGGCATGCCCTACTCGCGCTTCCTGCTGTATGACCTCTCGGGCACCTTGCTCTGGTCGCTCTCATTCCTCTTCCTGGGCCGCTTCTTCGGAGACATCGCCAAGCGCAGCCAGGCCTTCTTCGGTCTACTCAGCCACTTCGCCGTGCTCGTCTTCGTCCTGATGGTCGTCGGCTTCTTCATCTGGCGCCTGGTCAAGCAGCGCCGCTTCGTCGCCAAGGTCCGCGAATTCCGTCTCGAGCCCGAAGAGTTGAAGGCGATGCTCGACGAAGCCAACCAGGATGGCTCCGCGCAGCCCTTTATAGTCGACCTCCGCCACCCGCTGGACTACATGCCCGACCCGCGCGTGCTGCCCGGCGCCCTGCGCATCGGCCCGGCCGAGATCGCCCGCCTCGCCGACCGCATCCCACGCGATCGCGACATCATCCTCTACTGCACCTGCCCGTCGGAGGAGACCTCTGCAAAGGTCGCCATGCAACTCCACCGCCTCGGCATCACCCGCGTCCGCCCCCTGCGCGGAGGATTCGACGGATGGAAGCAGGCTGGCTACCCGCTGCTCGACTACGTGGAAGACTCCGAACTCCCCCCGCCCGCCGTGATCAGCCCCGCGTCGCCACTCAACCACGTCGCCTGAATCCATAGACAAAGCGACCGCGGCTTGATCCGCGGTCGCATTTGTATTTTGCTTTGCTAGCTCCCCAGCCGGAACACCACCGTGATCGTGGTCTGCACATCGGTCGGCTCTCCACTCAACAAATAGGGCCGATACCGCGCCACAGCGACCGCGTCCAGCGCTGCTCGTCGCAACATGTCCGGTCCGCTGACCACATGCAGGCTCTCAATTCTCCCCGCCTTCGAGATCACCGCCTCCAGAACCACGGTGCCCTCTAGGCGCACAGCCTTCGCAATTGGCGGATACACCGGCTGGATCGGCGTCAGAAGCATTCCATCTGTCACTCCTTTGGACACATGCAACGGCCCGGTTTCCCCGGGCTTTATCACGGCTACGATCGGCTGGGTCCCCGGGCCCGTCAGGTTCAGAAGCGCAGGTCCCCCAGGACCTCCCGGCACGAATGGCAAACTTGTAACCATCGGTGGAGCATTTCCATCCGTCGCAGCGCCAGGCCGCGGAAATACAAGTTGCTGCGTGGCCGAACTCTGCGGTGCTGCCGTCGGCACGCTCATGGCCGAGGAAGAGGCGGCCGTCATCTTCGTCTGCACCATTGGCACCTGAGGCTTCACCGGCAACGGTACCGTCAGCTGCGGAGCAACCAAGATCGGCGGCAGAACCTCCGGCCGTATCAGCGGAATCGTCAGCAACAACGCCGCCAGCGCACACTGTAAAGTTAGCGAACCCAGCGCCGTCCACCGCTGTGTTCCCGAGACGACCAGCCCACGCGACTCAACCAGGCTTCCTTCGAACATAAGGCACCTCCGAAGATCGGATCGGTGCGCATCTGCGAGGAATGCGTCCACCACAATAGACACCGCAGCGCCACGAATGTTCCCACCATTCCAAGGTTGTCATTCTGAGCCGCAGGCGAAGAATCCCCGCATTTTGTCCCTGTTTCATCGCACGCACCTCGAACCTCGAACCCGTATCATGGATCACCCATGCAATCCGTCGCCAAGCCGGCCCCGCAGCGCGTGCTTTCCATCGACGTTCTCCGCGGCCTCACCATTGCCCTGATGATCCTGGTCAACGATCCCGGCGACTGGGGCCACGTCTACGCGCAACTCGATCACGCTGAGTGGAACGGCTTCACCCTCACTGACTTCGTCTTTCCCAACTTCCTCTTCCTCGTTGGCGTCTCCATCATCCTGTCCATTGACTCGCGCATCGCACGTAGCGCCGGCGGCATTTTAGATAAAGCCTGCAAGCGATCACTCGCCCTCCACATGCTCCGCCGCGCGGCCACCATCTTCGCCATCAAGATGTTCCTCACTGCATTCCCGCACTTTCACTGGACGCACCTGCGAATCTACGGAGTCCTCACCCGCATCGCTGTCTGCTACTTGATTGCCGGCCTCATCTGCCTGATCACGCGCCGCGCACGCACGCTGCTCGCAATCACCGCCGCGCTGCTCGTAGGCTACTGGGCCCTGATGCGCTTCGTACCCGTGCCCGGCTTCGGCGTGCCCACCCACGCCATGCCCATCCTCGATCCCGACCGCAATCTAGCCGCATGGCTCGACCGCGGCTTCAACGTCTTCACCCAACGCTGGCTCCACACCGGCTCGCTCTACAACCACACGCGCGACCCCGAAGGCCTGCTCAGCACCATCCCCGCTGTTGCCACCACCCTCATCGGCTGCATCACCGGCCTCTGGCTCCGCCGAGCTAACCAAAACGATTGTCATTCTGAGCGCAGCGAAGAACCCCCGTATTTTGCCCGTGGCGCCACAGAAATCTTCCCCGCCCGATGTCTCACAGGCCTCTTCGTCGCCAGCCTCATCACCCTCGCCCTCGGCCTGGCTTGGAACCCAGCCTTCCCCATCAACAAGAACCTCTGGACCAGCTCCTACGTCCTCTTCGCCGCTGGCCTCTCCCTCCTCCTGCTCGCCCTCTGCTACTGGCTCATCGACATCCGCGGCCTGAACGAGAAACCGGCAGGCAAGGCCCTCCTCTGGCCCTGGCTGGTCTTCGGCTCAAACGCCATCACCGCCTTCGTCCTCTCCAACTTCCTCGTTGAACTCGCGCTCTGGATCAAGGTCCCCGCCGGAGCGCTCGTCAACCCAGCCGACCCCACGCAACAGATCTCCACCTGGCTCTGGACCTACCGCCACATCTTCGCTCGCCACCAATCCAACGAGATCACGTCCGTAGCGTTCGCCCTCGCCTTCACCGCGCTCTGCTTCCTCCCGAACTGGCTCCTGTGGCGGCGAAAGATCTTCCTCAAAATTTAGTTTTGCGAAAATGCTCAGCAAATTCGCGTGTCAAGCCCCAAAACGACTCAACTCCCTCAATCGAAAAGGAATAGACTTGGCCGAAGGGCCCCCTCAAAAGCGTAAAATAGAAGTACAGGGTTTTTCCGATTATCGAGGGTTGACAAACCGGCAAAGTATATACTATTCGGTATATACCAAGTTGGAAGTCGTTTAGATAGAGTGATTATTGGTATATACCATGAGGGGGGGGGTAGCCTCCCGGGAACAGAACGGAAACAGCGCCTCAGGAGCCAACCGTGCCTTACACCGACCTTCGCGACTGGATCAAGCAACTCGACAAGGCAGGCGAACTCCGCCACATCCGCGAGGCCGTCAGCCCCTACCTCGAGATGGCCGAGATCGCCGACCGCACCGCCAAACTCGGCAAGGGCACTCCAACCGCCGGCGGCCCCGCTCTGCTCTTCGAAAACGTCACCGGCTTCCCCGGCGCCAAGGTCCTGATGAACCAGTTCGGTTCCGAGCGGCGCATGAAGCTGGCTCTGGAAACCGACTCGCTCGACGCCATCGCCGACCGCATCCGCACCCTGATGCACCCGGAATCGCCCACCAGCCTGCTCGACAAACTCAAGATGTTGCCCAAGCTCGCGGAAGTCGGCAGCTTCTTCCCCAAGGTCATCTCCGCCAAGGACGCCGCCTGCAAGCAGGTCGTCCACCGCTCCGTCGAGGATGGCGGCGACGGATTCGACCTGCTCAAGCTACCTATCCTCACCACCTGGCCGCAGGACGGCGGGCCCTTCATCACGCTTCCCTGCGTGGTCACGCGCGACCCCAAATCCGGCAAGCGCAACGTCGGCATGTACCGCATGCAGGTCTACGACGGCCAGACTACCGGCATGCACTGGCAGCGCCAGAAGAACGCCGCCGAACACCTCCGCGACCGCCTACGAATGGCCACCGAATCGGGTGCCCCACATCTCGATTCTGAGATGTGGGATCGGACCACCTCGGATCTTTCGGGGAGAGTCGACATCATGGCCCAGACCTCCGGAGGCATCGCCCCCGCTGCGAATCCCGCCTCGATCCCGACTACCACGCTGGCCAAGGTCCGCGAAGGCCGCATGGAGGTCGCCGTCGCCATCGGCACCGACCCTGCGACGACCTTCTCGGCCATCGTCCCAGCGCCGCCCGACGTCGAGGAGTACCTCATCGCCGGCTTCCTCCGCGGCAAGCCCGTCGAACTGGTCAAGTGCGAAACCGTCAACCTCGAAGTCCCCGCCCACGCCGAGTACGTCTTGGAAGGTTATGTAAATCTAGCCGAACTGCGTACCGAAGGCCCCTTCGGCGACCACACCGGTTTCTACACCATGGAGGACCAGTACCCCGTCTTCCACATCACCTGCATCACTCACCGCAAGGACCCCATCTACGCCGCCACCATTGTCGGCAAGCCGCCGATGGAGGACGCCTGGATGGGCAAGGCCGCCGAGCGCATCTTCCTGCCGCTCATGCAACTCACGCTGCCCGAGATCGTCGATGTCTGCCTGCCGCCCGAGGCCGTCTTCCACAACCTGATGATCGTCGCAATCCGCAAGTCCTACGCGGGCCACGCGCGCAAGGTGATGAACGGCATCTGGGCCATGGGCCAGGCGATGTTCACCAAGTGCGTCATCGTCGTCGACGAAGATTGCGACGTGCAGGACCTCGCCGAAGTCACGCTCCGCGTCGCGAATAACATCGACCCCGAGCGCGACATCCAGTTCACGCTGGGCCCGGTCGACTCGCTCGACCACGCCAGCCGCCTGCCCAACTTCGGCAGCAAGATGGGCATCGACGCCACTCGAAAATGGGCCGCCGAAGGCTTCACCCGCCCCTGGCCCCCCATGCTCAAACAAGACCCTGCCATCACCGCCAAAATCGACGCCCTCTGGAAGAAACTAGGTATCGAATGACTGCCGACACCTATATCGCCATCTCTTCGTTAGCGGTTGCAGCAGCATCCCTTGTTGTGTCGGTTATTGCAACCTTATTCGCAAAGGGCTCGCTAAATCGAGCAGAAGATTCGCTGAGGCGAGCCGAGAAAATAGCCATCCGGGAGCAGCAGGATTGGCGGCAGAGAAAGTGGTTCGATCTCTATCTGAAGGCGAATGAGGCCTACGATGCGCTGGAAAGATTCCAGATTCAGTATGGGGCTGGACCGCCGCAACCCCCTAATGATGGCCAGTGGAAGCAGGATTTCAATAACTTGATCTATGTTTTTCGAGCCGTGCACGCACTCGCAATGGTTTTTCCCGTCGATCCTGTTGTGACGGAACTCTGTCTAGCTACGGCCGATTTTCAGAACGTTGAAAACGTACTCGCCAAAAAAAGATTGGAGAGGATATTCGATGCAATGAACAGCGTCAGAGAGAAAGCGCTCGTGGATCCGGACGTCCTCGGTCAGGACCCACATTGAGCTCGTCTCTACGCCTTCGCCACGTTCGGGTTCGAGATCAGCATGAACGTCACGCTGTCCTCGGTACTCCGCTTGTGCAGCGTCCCGCGCGGAATCACCAGCATGTCGCCCTTCACCATCAGGATCGACTTGCTGCCCGTGGATCCAGTCGCGTGCCATTCTCCAGGTCCCATCACCTTGGTGCCGGTCGGAGTGCCGCCAACCTCGTACAGCGTCGACCCTTCGATGATCTGCACGACGTGGTCGCGGCCCGAGTGCCACTCGAACTCAGCGGCGCTCTTATGCTTCTCCGTCGTCAGGATGATCTGCTGCGGAATCACCTTCGACTCGTACAGGCGGTTGTCGCCGGGTTTCGCGTCCAGCGCCTTCATGTCGTCTGCAAGCTCCTTCGCGGTGAACAGCTTGAACGGCACAGCGGCAGCGACAACGTCTGCGCCTGGTCCCGCGCCGGCCTGCGCAGGCTCAGCGAACATCAGCGAATTGGTGAGAGTGAAGCCGGCCGCGGCGGCAACGGGAGCCGTCCGGAGAAAGTTGCGGCGAGATGTGTTCTTAGCCATGGGTGGAAGTGAATCACATTCGCCCGCACTCTGCCAAGGGCTCAGGTCACTCCGCAGACTTCAACACGATCGACGCAAGATTCCGCACCCAGCGCTCCGGCTTCTTATCCGCGGTCGAAATCAGCTTCAATTCGCCGTCCGCGCCCAACGGCTTGCCGTCCATCGAAGTCGCCACAATCACGTCGCCCTCGTGCTCCGACGCTTCCACCTCGGTCAGCGAATACACGACCCAGTATTTGTCCGAGCCCTCGGCGCGGAGGTAGCTGCGCAGCACCTTCCGCTGCGTCGTCTTGTCCGCCACAAAGCCAGCCTTCGCCAGCAGATCGCCCAGCGGAACGCCCACGTAAGTCTCATCCGCCTTCGTATGCTCGTTGTGGACCTTCACCGTCTTCTGCGGCATGGCCTTCAACTCCGCCGTCGAGAACGTCGTGTACTTGCCGTCGATGTTCAGCGTCACGCTCGTCGAGGGCATCGCCGGAGGCTTCGCCATCTCCATCCCGCCCATCGAACCAGACGTAGCCTGCGCCCGCCCCGGCAGGGAACTGAAACCAGCAATGCACACCGCCACCGCACACACCGAAAACACACGCTTTACCATAGAGTTCCCTCGCCTCATGCCTTTCAGCGTATCGCGCCGCCGTCGTATACTCAAGATATGTCTATCCTGAAGAACACCGCCGCGATTGCCAAGGGAATGAGCATCACCTTCGGGCAGATGTTCCAGCCCACCGAGGTCGAAAACTACCCCGACGGCAAGGGGCCGCTGCGTGGTGCGCACCTTCAGGAGCGCTTCCGCGGCAAGCACCAGTTGCAACGCGACGAGAATGGCCTGGAAAAGTGCGTGGCCTGCTTCCTGTGCGCGGCCGCCTGCCCCTCGAACTGCATCTACATCGAGGCCGCTGAGAATACGGAAGAGAAGCGCATCTCCTCGGCGGAACGTTATGCGAAGGTGTACAACATCGACTACAACCGCTGTATCTTCTGCGGTTACTGCGTCGAGGCGTGCCCTACGGACGCGATCACCCACGGCCACGGCTTCGAGCTCGCCAGCCTGAATGCAACAACGCTGGTCATGCGCAAGGAAGACCTGCTGGTCCCCACGTCGCCCATGCCCGACGCCATCTCGTCGGAAAAGGACGAAGCTGGCGTACTCGCTTAGCGAGCAACCTCAATAAAAGACACTGCGGATGACGCGGATAAACACGGATAATGCCGGCATCGCCACGCGCAAGGCCATCGGGGAGATATGACGAAAATCCACAAAGTTCATCCTCTTGAAAAGATTCTCGAGAATCGAATTGCCATCATCGACGGAGCGATGGGCACGACCATCCGCACCTACGGCATGAAGGAAGCGGACATCCGCGGCGAGCGATTCAAGAACTCCACGAAGGACCTGCTCAACAACGGTGACCTTTTCTCCCTCACGCAGCCGAAGTTGATCGGTGACATCCATCGCCGGTTTCTGGAGGCTGGGGCGGACATCATCGAGACGAATACTTTTGGCGCGACCAGCATCACGCAGAGCGAGTTCTTCGTGGAAGATCCGCGGGAGCGCGGCGGCCGGAAGGATCCCGAGTTCTACCAAGAGATCATCGAGGATCCAATGCTCAACAGCCTGGCCTGGGAGATCAATGAGCAATCGGCGCGGCAGTGCCGTGAGTGGGCCGATCGTGTCGGGACCGCAACCGGGCGCCAAAGGTTCGTTGCCGGGGCGATTGGGCCGCTGACCGTGTCTCTCTCGAACTCGCCGGATGCCGATGATGCGGGATTCCGGGTGGTCAAGTTCGACCAGGTCCGGACTGCTTACAAACAGCAGGTGCGTGCGCTCATCGCCGGCGGCTCGGACCTGCTTTTGGTCGAGACAATCTTCGACTCGCTGAACGCGAAGGCTGCACTCGTCGCGATTCGCGAGGTATTCGATGAGGATGGCCTTGCTGCGAACAACAAGGAACTGCCGGTGATGATCTCTGCGGCTGTCGGACGTGGTGGCGAGACGCTGATCTCTGCGCAGACCACGGAAGCCTTCTGGAATGCGGTTCAGCACGTGAAACCGCTCTCGGTGGGGCTCAACTGCTCTCTCGGTCACGACCTGATGTATCCGTTCCTGCGCGAACT
>PKWK01000409.1 GCA_003133205.1 Granulicella sp.
TCTGCGGCACGCATCCCACCGTCACTGCACTCATCGACTATGACCAGTTCTGCGGCATCGAAAAGCCGGCTGCGGTTGGGCCGCTCGAAGTCGCTCAAGACAAGGCAGTCGGCGATGCCCAGGTAGTCGACGGCATTCGGCAGATCACAGTCGAGGAACTCAAGCGAAAGCTCGATGCGAAGGAAGACTTCTTCTTACTCGACGTTCGCGAGCCGCACGAGGTTCCCATCGCGAGCCTAGGCGCGCCTCTCATCCCCGTCGGCGAATTGGAGAAGCGTGTCGGCGAACTTGCAGCGCACAAGGACCGCGAGATCATCATCCACTGCCGCTCCGGCGCTCGTAGCCAGAAAGCCGCACTGATCCTGAAGAGCGCCGGCTTCGCGCAACCGGAGAATCTAGCTGGCGGCATCCTCGCATGGGCCGACAAGATCGACCCAACCATGCCGAAGTACTAGCTATCCCAAATGGCAAAGAAAGGGCGCACCGAAATGGTGCGCCTTCTTTTTGCGGCTATGATTATTCTGCCTTGTCGTCGATGGTAAGAATCTGCAGGCAGAGCGGCCGCTCCAGCATGCAATCCATCTTCGCCATGGCGGTGACGGCCTTCTCGATGGTCGACGTGAGGCACGGTTCGGTAGTGACGACGAACGGCAGCCGATGCTTGGGGTGGCCCGGATGCTGCAGCAGGGAATCGATGTTCGCGCCAACCTTCGCCAGCGCTCCTGCAATCTCCGCAACGATGCCTGGCTTGTCATCCACCACGAATCGCAGGTAATGCGGCGCGAGAAATTCGCCCGTCACCTGCCGCTTTCGCACCGGGAGTTGCACCGCAACCGAGCGCTGCGCCACCGCAAGAATGTCGGAGACGACCGCAACGGCAGTAGGCTCGCCACCCGCACCATGGCCGGAGAAGACGACATCGCCGCCGAACTTACCCGACGTGACCACCATATTCTGCGTGCCGTGCGACCACGCAATCGGCGACGCCATTGGCACCAGCATCGGCGCCACCCGCGCATGCACCAGCTTGCCATCGAGCTGCGCGCGCGAGACCTGGCGGATGGTGCAGTTCAGTTCCTTCGCGTAGGCAAAGTCGACGGCCTCAACGGTCGAGATGGTCTGCGTCGCAACCTGGTCGGGGTCGAGCTCGGCGTGCAGCGCGATGCGCGAAAGAATGCACAGCTTGGCGCGCGCATCGAAACCGTCGACATCCGCGGAAGGATCAGCCTCCGCATAACCCAGGCCCTGCGCGTCGGCGAGCACGGCCGCGTAGCTCGCGCCTGTCTCCATGTGGCTGAGGATGTAGTTGCAGGTGCCGTTGACGATGCCGCTGATGCGTGTGATCTTGTCGCCCGAGAGGCCTTGCAGCATGCCTGCAATCACCGGAACGCCGCCGGCGACGGCCGCTCCATGCATTAGCTGGACATTATGCTTTGCAGCCAGCCGCGACAGACCAACTCCACGGTAGGCAATCAGCTGCTTGTTGGCCGTGACCACAGATTTGCCCGCAGCGAAGCACTTGCGCAGCCAACCCTCTGCCGGGGCGAGACCGCCCATCAACTCGACCACAATATCCGCACGGGAGTTAAGGATGTCGTCGAAGTTCTCCGTCCACACCACGGAGCCGGGCACGCGTCGCGCGGCGTCCGAGGTACGCTTGCGTTCGACATTGCGGTTGAAGATATGCGTGAGTTCAACGCCCGGGAACTTCGATTCCACGAGGACGCGGGCCACCGAGCTGCCGACCGTGCCAAAGCCCAGCAGTGCAATCTTCATCGGCGCGCCATCGGAGAGGGGTGTGGCGTTCTTTGCAGTGGATGCGGACTTCGGGCGTGAGGTCTTGCGCTTGATTGCCATGTCAGTATTCGATCTTATCGGTACGAGCCCGCCACGTGTTGAAACTCTCGATCGCTTCGTCGCCCAGCAGGCGCTTGGTCGGAATTCTCCGCTGGTCGAGCGGACGCTTTACCTCTTCATAAAGGAACGAATCGTCGAAGCCGGCGACGGCGGCATCGGCGGCGGAATTGCCGTAAAAGATGGCGTCGCAGCGAGACCAGTAGAGCGCGGCCAGGCACATCGGGCACGGCTCGCAACTCGTGTAGACCACGCATCCCTTGAGTTGAAAGGCGCCCAGCGCCTTGCATGCCGCGCGGATGGCGACGACCTCGGCGTGGGCCGTGGGGTCATTGGTCGACGTAACCAGGTTGACGCCGGTGGCAATGATTTCGCCCGCACGCACAACCACCGCGCCAAACGGCCCCCCGGCTCCGGAGAGGACGTTCTCCGTGGCCAGCGCGATCGCTCGCTGCATGAAGATGGGGTTGCCTTCGATGGCTGGCCTCCGTTTCCCGCCGCAAAGAGCCGCCAGTGCGGCGGATACTTAACTCTTATACCCATGTTTTCTATGGGGGATAATAGCGATTATGGCACAGGCGTTCGTAGCAAACCGAGTGGTGACTCCGCAGGGTACGCGGCGTGCGGCCCTGCTACTCGAGGATGGCCCGCCAGATACAACCGGCGGTCTGATTCGCGCCGTGTGCGAGGTTGGCGACCTCCCCACCACCGCGCATGTGGTTGACTTCGGCGAGCATGCACTGTTGCCCGGCCTGGTCGACACCCACGTTCACATCAACGAGCCGGGCCGCACCGAGTGGGAAGGCTTCGCCACAGCCACGCGCGCGGCCGCAGCGGGAGGTTTCACGACGCTGGTCGACATGCCGCTGAATTGCCTTCCCGAAACCACAACGGTCGCCGCGCTCGAACTCAAGCGTGCCGCCGCCGCCGGGCAGTGCGTGGTGGACTGGGCCGCCTGGGGTGGCGCGGTCGCCGACAATCAATCCCACATCCTGCCCCTCGCGCGCGCCGGCGTTCCAGGATTCAAGTGCTTCCTCATCTACCCCGGCTGCGACGGCTTCACCATGATCGACCGCGAGCAGTTGGAGCGCGTCCTGCCGGCCATCGCGGAATCGGGGCTGCCGCTGCTGGTCCACGCTGAGTTAGCCGGCCCCATCGACGCTGCGGCGACAAACCTGCGTGATGCGGACTGGCGCAAATTCTCGACCTACCTCGCCTCGCGCCCCGACGAGGCCGAACTGGAAGCCATCCGCCTCATGATTTGTCTCAGCAGGCGATACGGTGTCCGAATCCACATCGTGCATCTCGCGACGGCCCAAGCGCTGAAGGAACTGAACGCAGCACGCGCGGAGGGCCTGCCGATCACCGCGGAGGCTTGTCCGCATCACCTCCACTTCGCCGCGGAGGACATTGCCGACGGCGCGACCCTGCTGAAATGTACCCCGCCGATCCGTAGCCGTGCGAACCGCGAGACGTTGTGGCAAGGGTTGCGCGAGGGTGCGATCGACATGATCGCTACCGACCATTCCCCGTGCCCGCCCGAGATGAAGCGCCTGGACGAGGGCCGCTTCGACCTGGCGTGGGGCGGCATTGCGAGTCTCTCCGTCGCGCTGCCGGTGGTATGGACCGACGCGCTGCGGCGCGGGTTCGGGCTGGAAGATATCGCACGGTGGATGTCGGCCAAGCCGGCTGCGCTCGCAGGATTCAGCGACCGTGCTGGAGCGCTCGCAGCCGGGCACAAGGCGGACTTTGTCGTCTTCGATCCGGAGGCCGGGTTCGTGGTGACTCCGGAGAAGCTGCACTATCGCCACGCGATCTCGCCATACCTGGGCGAGACGCTGCGCGGCGTGGTCGAAGCCACCTACCTGCGCGGCGAGCCCGTGTATCGGGCCGGCGAGTTCATGACAGGCGCGCGCGGCAGGGAACTCAGGCTATGCTAGACAATCTGACTGTTCAACTCGGCCGCACCAACTGATCTCATGACGACGTCTCCTCCAAATGCTGCTCTCATCCGCTGGAACGCGCTCGACGCCACGGCCGCGGCGCGCGAGATCCTGCCCTGTTGCGGCTCGCGCGCATGGGCGGACGGTCTCGCAGCACGCAGGCCATTCGCCGACGTACAGCAACTGTGTGAGGAATCCGACAGAATCTGGGCCGCACTCCCCGAGCCAGACTGGCGCGAGGCCTTCGACAGCCACCCCCGCATCGGCCAGCAGCACGCGCGCGCGGCAACCGCCGAGTCGCTTGCATGGTCCTCCGAAGAGCAGCGCGCCGCCATGTCCTCGGCAGGGTCGCAGGAAGATGCCGCGAAGCTTGCCCTCGCCGAGGGAAACCGGCAGTATGAAGAGAGATTTGGCCGCATCTTTATCGTGTGCGCAGCGGGCAAGAGCGCAGCAGAGATTCTCGACCTCCTCAACGCGCGCATGCAGAACACCGCCGCGGATGAGTTGCTCGAAGCCGCCGAACAGCAGCGCCAGATCACGCAACTTCGTCTTCGCCGATGGCTGGGAGTGAATTAGAAATGGGCATCTCGACGCACATTCTCGACACAAATCTTGGCCGCCCCGCAGCCAATGTTCCCATCAGGCTCTCCGAGTTCCACGACAACGCCGCAGGCGGCCAGTGGCACGAAATCGGCTCGGCTTCCACCGACCACGACGGCCGATGCAAGACTCTGCTTGGCAAACACCGCCTTGTGGCCGCCGACTACAAACTTCTCTTCAACGTGGGGGCGTACTTCTTCGACCTGCGCCTTCCCTCGCTTTACCCCTACGTCGAGATCGTCTTCACTGTCGCCGACCCATCGCAGCATTACCACATCCCTTTATTACTGACCGCAAATGGTTACACAACTTACCGGGGAAGCTGAACTGAATTATTCGGGGAAACTAAATGATCGAGCTCGCTGAAAATCGTTATGGAAAATCGCGCGTCCGCCTGATGAAAGTGACGCGAAGCCCAAAAGGGAACGAACTGCGCGAGTGGACCGTGCAGGTGTTGCTGACGGGCGACTTCGACACCGCGCACTACGACGGCGATAACAGCAAGATCCTGCCCACCGACACGATGAAGAACACGGTCTATTCGGTCGCGCACAAGTCCTCCGCGATTTCGATGGAGGACTTCGCGAAGGAACTCATCGACTTCCTGCTCGGCCGCAACCCGCAGGTTTCATCGGTCTCGGTCGCGGTGGAAGGCACTATGTGGAAGCGTCTGACCGTCGACGGCAAGCCGCATCCCACCAGCTTCATGCGCGGCTCGGGCGAGGTGCAGACGACCACGGTCTCGCGTGGACGCACAGGTGGCTTCAGCATTCACTCAGGCTTCAAGAATCTCGTCGTCATGAAAACGGCGGATTCAGGCTTCGAAGGCTACATCATGGACGAACTCACGACGCTCAAGGAGACGAGCGATCGCCTCTTCTGCACCGCCGTGACCGCGGAGTGGCGCTATACGGTCCAGACTCTCGCGTTCGACGCCATGCGCACGGCGCTGCGCGAGGCCATGATAAAGACCTTCGCAAACCACAAAAGCAAGTCGGTACAGGAGACGCTGTACGAGATGGGCAAGAGTGCGCTCGAGCGTGTCGCCGAGGTCGACCAGATCGACCTCATCATGCCGAACAAGCACTGCCTGCTGGTCGATCTGTCGCGCTTTGGGCAAGAGAATCCGAACGAGATATTCGTGCCGACGGACGAGCCTGCAGGACACATTGAGGCGCGCGTGAGGCGCAAGCCTTGAGTGGAATCGAGAAGCAAACTGTGAGCATTGCGACGACAGAGCGAGCGGAGCAGATCATCGCCCGTTGTCGCGAACTCGCGCTCTGCACAGAAGTCAAGGGCGAGACCACGAGGACGTTTCTAGCGCCGTCGATGCACCGCGTCCACGCGCTTGTGGGCGGTTGGATGCAGGCCGCCGGAATGCAGGTGCGCGTGGATGCCGCAGGCAATCTGCGCGGATTGCTACCGGCCGCCGACCCCGATGCGCCGCGGCTTCTGATCGGCTCGCATCTCGACACCGTTGTGAATGCGGGAGCGTTCGACGGCCCGCTCGGCGTAGTGCTGGGCGTGGCGCTCGTCGAGGAGATGGTCGAGCAGGCGCACACAAATTTGCCCGCAGGGAAGGGAATGCCCTTCGCGATCGAAGTGATCGGCTTTTCCGAAGAGGAAGGCGTGCGCTTCGCCAAGCCATTCCTCGGCAGCCTCGCGCTGGTCGGCGAGTTGGACTCCGCGACGCTCGCGCGCACGGATCGCAGCGGCGTCAGTGTAGCCGACGCGATTCGCCACTTCGGCCTCAACCCCGATGAACTGCCCGCCGCCGCCATCGACAACTCGGCCTTCGGCTACCTCGAGTTCCACATCGAGCAGGGGCCTGTGCTCGAAAGCGAAGGCATCGCACTCGGCGTGGTTGACGCCATCGCCGGCCAGACGCGCATGGAGTTCACCTTCACCGGCCAGGCCAACCACGCAGGCACAACGCCCATGGGTCCGCTACGTCATGACGCGCTGGCCGCCGCCGCCGAGTGGATCGTCGAGGTGGAGCGCTACGCGGCCGCCACTCCCGGTCTGGTCGCCACCGTCGGCAAAGTCGAAGTCCCCTCCGCCGCGGGCAACGTCATACCCGGCGCCTGCGTCTCCACGATTGATATTCGTCACGCCCAGGATTGCGTTCGGCACGACGCTGCGCATCACTTTCTGGCGGCGGCTGATTCCACGAGCGCGAAACGTGGCGTCGCGCTCTCCACCACTGGCCTCGATCAGGCAGCGGTTCTCATGGACCCCGCGCTCACCGCGCTGCTCGCCGGCGCTGCCGCCCGCGCCACGGGCCAGGCACCGCGCCTGATGACCAGTGGCGCCGGCCACGACGCCATGGTCGTCGCTCGCCGTGTACCCGCCGCGATCCTTTTCCTGCGCACTCCCGGCGGCCTCAGCCACGATCCCGACGAGACCGTCCTGTCAGCAGATGTTGAAGCCGCCCTCGCCACCGGAGTGGAGTTCCTGCGAAGCTTGCGCGATGATAGAGCGATGCTCACACGAATTGCGGCCCGCACATCGCAACGAAAGCGGGAAGACATCCATGCATAACCTCGGCCACACGCGCAGCGCGAACTGCCGCGACCACCTTCTGCTCACTCCCGACACATTCGTCCGCACGCCGCTGCCGGGGATGCAGGGTGGCATGGCCGTCGTCCACGTCTCGCCCGCGGCCGGCGCGGCCTTCACCCAATACACGGCGGAACTCGAGCCCACCGGAACGCTCGGCCCCACGACTGCGCAACGTTTCGTCTACGTGCTCAGCGGCGCCGTCGATCTCGCCACCGACACCAGCTTCAGCTCACTCGCGCCCGGCGGCTACGCCTATATTCCCGCGGGCCTGACCCACACGCTGACTGCGCAAGCAACCACACGCCTCGCGGTCATCGAGAAAAATTACCAGCCACTCGCAGGAGTTGCGCCGCCCACCCTGCTCACAGGCAGCGAAGCCAACGTCGCGTCCGTTGCGCTGATGGGCGATCCCGACCTCCAGGTACGCGGCCTGCTGCCCGATCTGCCCGGCTTCGACTTCGCCGTCAACACCATGACCTACGAGCCCGGTGCGGCTCTCAGCATGGTCGAAATCCATGTGATGGAGCATGGCCTGCTGATGCTTGAAGGCGGCGGGATCTATCGCCTCGGCGACGCCTGGTATCCGGTCACCGCGGGCGACTTCATCTGGATGGCGCCGTTCTGCCCACAGTGGTTCGGCGCCCTCGGCAAGCAGCCGGCGAAGTATCTAATCTATAAAGATTGGAACCGCCATCCGCTGGGGTGACGGTGCAGTTCGGCTCGTCTCTGATTTTACCGATCTTGATCGCTCACGCCGAGTAATATTGCCGCAGGCGCAGGAGGCAAGGATGCAGACCCAGACTGGAAATCGATCGACCCACAAAGAGTCGCGCGAGGTTGCAATCGATGCAATGCGCTTGATCGGCGAGCTCCACACGCTAGCCGCCTTTACCTCCATCGAACCATCGCCCGAAGGCACCGCCGTCACCCGCGTCGTCTTCACTCCCGACGATCTTCGCGCCCGTGCATGGCTGAAGCGGCTCGCCGAATCCGAAGGCCTCCTCATCCGCGAAGACGCCGTGGGCAACACCTTCTTCCGCTGGGTCGGCACCGAGCCCAACCTCCCCGCCGTCGCAACCGGCTCGCACATCGACGCCATCCCGCACGCCGGAATGTACGACGGGACGGTCGGCGTTCTCGGCGGCCTCGAAGCCATCCGCGCCCTCAAGCGCAGTGGCGCGCGCCCACGCCGATCCATCGAGCTTGTCCTTTTGACTTCCGAGGAGCCGACCCGCTTCGGCATTGGCTGCGTTGGCAGCCGGCTCATCTCGGGCACGCTCGACCCTGAGCGCGCGGACGCCCTCCACGGGGCGCAGCGCGGCTCCGAAGAGGAAACGCTGGCCCAGGTCCGCACAGCCGCCGGATTCACCGGCCCACTCTCCAGCGTGCGCCTGCCCCCCGACTACTACCACGCATGGGTCGAACTGCACATCGAGCAAGGCCCGCTACTCGAGCGCGAAGGCATTCCCCTCGGCATCGTCACCGCAATCGCCGCCCCTGCAGGCTACCGCTACATCATCGAAGGCATCGGCGGCCACGCCGGCGCGCTCCTGATGCCCGACCGCCGCGACGCCCTGTGCGCCGCCTCAGAACTTATCTTGTCCATCGAGAAGCACGCACTTGCCACCGGTGTCATCGACACCGTCGCCACGGTAGGCACGTGCGACGTGTATCCCGGCGCGGTCAACAGCGTCCCCAGCCGCGTCACCCTGCAGGTTGACATCCGCGACACCGACCCGGCCCGCCGCGAAGGTGTGATGCAGGCCGTTCGCCGCGATGTCGAGGCCATCGGCAAGCGCCGCGAGGTCCGCATCTCCGAGTCGCTCGTGAACGCCGACGAGCCCGCCATCTGCTTGCCGCACATCGTCGAGGTCATCGACGAGGTCTGCCGCAGCTATGGCATCACCGCCAAGCACATGGTCAGCCGCGCGTATCACGACTCGCTGTTCATGGCGCGCATCTCCCCCATCGCCATGATCTTCATCCCATGCCGTGGAGGCGTCAGCCACCGGCCCGACGAATACGCCGCGCCCGCCAACATCGCATCCGGCACGCGCGTGCTGGCCTCCGCTCTTGGTAAGCTGGCCTCGGAGTAGAGTCCCATGCCGATCCGATCCATCAATCCCGCGAACGGCACAGTGCTCTGCAGCTTCACCCCGCTGACCAACGAGGTGCTGCTGCGGAAGATTGGCCTCGCCGAGACCGCGTTCGCCCAATATGCCGACGTCCCGCTCAGCCACCGCGCACTGTGCATGCGCAAGCTGGCCCACCTGCTCGAATCCGAGACCGCCGACCTGGCCGCGCTGATCACCGCGGAGATGGGCAAGCCCGTAGTCGCCGCGCGCGCCGAGATCGTCAAATGCGCCAGCGTCTGCCGCTACTACGCCGATCACGCCGCCCGCACCCTTGCGCCGGAACATATCGACACCGGAGCGGCCGACGCACACGTGCGCTGGGACCCGCTCGGCATCGTGCTCGCCGTCATGCCGTGGAACTTCCCCTTCTGGCAGGTCTTCCGCTTTCTCGCGCCCGCTCTCATGGCAGGCAATGTTGGCCTGCTCAAGCACGCCTCCAGCGTGCCCCAGTGCGCGCTCGCGATCGAGGCTTTGGTGCGCCGCGCGGGCTTTCCCCACGGCACCTTCCAGACGCTGCTGATCGAGGCCAGCCAGGTGGAGATGGTGCTGGGCGATGAACGCGTAGCCGCGGTCACTGTTACGGGCAGCGAATCCACCGGCCGCGCCATTGCCGCCCAGGCAGGCTGGCTCATCAAGAAGTCAGTCCTCGAGCTCGGAGGAAGCGATCCATTCATCGTGATGCCGTCGGCCGACCTCGATGTCGCCGTCGACGCCGCAGTCCGCGCGCGCTGCGTCAATAGCGGCCAGTCCTGCATCGCGGCCAAGCGCTTCGTCATCGCCGACTCGATCTACGACGAATTCGAAACCCGCTTCGTCGCCGGCATGGACGCCATGAAGATCGGCGACCCCACTCTCGAAGACACCGAGATCGGTCCGCTCGCCACCGCCGCGCAGGTCGACGATGTTCACGCCCAGGTGCAGGCCGCGGTCAAGGCCGGCGGCCGCGTGCTCACCGGCGGAGAGCGCATGGTCGGCAAGGGAAACTACTACGAGCCCACTGTGCTGGCTGGCGTTCCGCGCACCTCGGACGTCTACCGCGAAGAGATCTTCGGACCGGTCGCACTGCTGTTCCGCGTGCGCGATATCGACGAGGCCATCGCGGTGGCGAACGACACTCCGTTCGGCCTGGGCGCATCAGTGTGGACCCGCAGCGACGCCGAGCAGAGGCGCTTCGCCGCCAGCCTGCAATGCGGGGCGGTCTTCGTCAACGCGCCCGTGGCCAGCGATCCCCGCGTGCCCTTCGGGGGCGTCAAGCACTCGGGCTATGGCCGCGAACTCTCAGCCGCCGGGATGCGCGAGTTCCTCAACGCGAAGACGGTCGTCATCGCCGAACCGGTGGCCGCCAAACCGCCCCAGCCCACGCCTGAGCCTGTCAATCGCGCCACGGGCACAAACCCCGCCGATCAAGCCCCGATCCCGTTCCGCGATGTTTTGGAGCGCAGCATTAAGTCAGGGAAATAGGCTCTTTCAATGAAAGGTTAGGCCGGTCGATCAATCTTCTGGCTGCAGTTGCTACACGCACGGCGCACAAAAGGAAAGAGGCGCGACCAGATTGCTGGCCGCGCCCTTTTCGTTAGTAACAGGTTGATTAGAAGTTGAAGTTAGCCGAAAGCGTGATGTGCCGCACCGCATTCGAGCCACCAAAGCCGCCGCCGATTGACGTGACCTTGCCAAAGTAGGAATTCGACAGGTTGCTAACTGGCGATCCGTAGGGAACCTGGTTGAACAGGTTCAGGACCTGCAGTCCAAGCGACAAGTTGTATTTGCGCCCTGTGTTGGACCCGCGTCCCCCACCAAAGCCGCCGCCACCGCCACCGCCGCCACCGCC
>PKWK01000105.1 GCA_003133205.1 Granulicella sp.
ATCTACAACTGTAGTACTAGCGTGCTGATCCTTGCCACCAGTCATCCGCTACTAGCGCTTGCAATCGGCTGGGCGGGAGTCCTGCTGGCACGCTATCTCTTCTTCGTCTCGGTCGTGCCGCTCAACATGGCCCTAACTTTTGTTCGAACGAGGGCCGCATGAGCCTCTTCAGCAAGCTTCGCCGCCTCCTCGGCATCGACACCGCGCAGGCCCGCTATGCCTCTGGCAAAGATGCGCGCTACGGCTACGGCCCTCGGCAAGCTCGTTCAGCTCGGCTTTCGCACGCCGAACCATGACGGCAACACCACGCTCTGCATAGCCAGCGCCGTCTCCGGATATAAGCTCTCCTTCGGCAGTGATGGCCCTCCCGGCAACTATGCCGACCTCGAGACCGCCGACGTCATCCTGCTGATCGGCACAAACATAGCCGACAATCATCCAATCCTTTGCAATCGGCCGGAGCGCAACAAGAAACGCATGCTGATCGTCGTCGATCCGCGTGTCACCAAGACCGCGATGATGGCCGACATTCATCTTCCAATCAAGCCACGCGGCGATATCGCGCTTATCAACGGCATCGCGCACATTCTCATTCGCGATGGCCTGGTCGATCGTGACTACATCGCGAAACACACGAATGGCTTCGACGAGTTGGAAATGTTCGTAATGACTTTCACACCGCAACATGTCGCGCAGGTCACCGGGTTGAGTGTCGCGCAGATCGAGCACGTGGCTTTTGCTCTATGGACGCGCGAAGGCCGCCTTCATCGGCTGGACGATGGGCGTCAACCACTCGACGCAGGGCGCCGCCACCGTCACTGCGATCAACAACCTCGCACTCATCACAGGCAACATTGGCCGTGTCGGCGCGGCTCCGTTCTCTATCACCGGCCAATGCAACGCGATGGACACGCGCGAGGCGGACTTCACCTCCTCCTTGCCCGGATATCGCAAGTTCGACAATCCCGCGGACCGCGAAGAGCTTGCGGCTCTCTGGGACCTTGATGTCCGATATATCCCAAAAGCACGAGGCCTCGCATATCCCGACATCATCGAGGCCGCAGTCACGGGCAAGATCAAGGTGCTATGGTTCATCGCAACGAATCTCGCCGTCTCGTTCCCAAACTATTCAGTGCTCGAACAGGCGCTTCGCAGTGTCGAATTCCTCGTCGTGCAGGACGGCTTTCATCCAACGCCCACCAGCGACTTCGCCAATCTAGTCTTGCCGGCTGCAATCTGGGGCGAAAAGGAAGGAACCTATACCAACTCCGAACGTCGCGTCAGCAAGGCGAATCGCATCGTCACTCCGCCAGGAGAGGCTCACGCAGACTTCAACATCTTCCTCGATCTCGCCGAGCGAATGGGCGTCCGGCAGGTTCTCTATCCCGGCTGGACCACAACGCACGACGCTTTTCGCGAGTGGCAGCGCGTCTCCGCGGGCCGCATGTGCGACTACAGCCACTTCACATGGGACGAGATTGAGGAGGTCGGCGGCTTGCAGTGGGGTGGCGAACGCCTCTATGCCGACGGGGTATTCCCGACAGCCGACGGCCGTGCAAAATTGCACCTCGTCCCGTGCGAGCCATTCGTCGAGCAGCCCAACAAAGAGTATGACTTCATCCTCAACACCGGCAGAACTGTCGAACACTGGCACACCCGCACCAAAACCGCACAGGTCGACATGCTCAACAAGATGGTTCCTAACGCATGGCTGGAGATGAATCCCATCGACGCAAATCGGCTCAAGCTGCGCTCGCACGATCGTGTCACGGTCGTTTCACGCCACAGCAAGGTCGCGAACCTCGAACTGCGCATCACCGCGATCGTCGCGCCCGGCCAGGTGTTCATGCCCTTTCACTTCTCCGAGACCAACTCGAACCTGGTCACGCTCGGAGCATTCGATCCAATCTCACGCGAGCCGAACTTCAAGCAGTGCGCCGTTCGCGTCGAGAAGACCGCAGCAGTTTGAAGCAGCACCAAGTTTCTCCGGCCATGTAGCCGGTGTTTGCCAGCCGACCGAGCAACCATGACGTTGCTCCCAGGACCCGACACGCCCAGCACGACCAACTTATTCCGGAGGAATTTTATGGTAAGCTACAAAGCATTCATGAAGTCCGGCCACCGGCCGACACTTCTCGCCGCCTTTCTGTATTTCGACTTCAGCTTCGCGATCTGGGTGCTCAACGGCGCTATGGGTCCGTTTATCAGCCAGAATTTTCATCTCTCCCCGGCGCAGATCGGCTTCATGGTCTCAGTGCCCACATTGGCTGGCGCTTTCATGCGCTTCCCACTCGGTGTCTTGTCACAATACATCGGCCGTAAGAATGCCGCGATTGTCGAGATGTCAGCCATCACAACGCTGCCGGTCGTGTTCCTAATCGCCATCGCAGCTCTCTTTGGTCTAATGGCAACACCAACGCTCACCATCACTACGCTGCTCTTCATGCTCTGCTCTGCAGCACTGGGAGCAGGAAATGGCGCTACCTTCCAGCTTGTGCCTCTGCGCTGGCCCCTCGCCACCGCGGTTGCCGGCGGCATGATCGGCGAGATTGGCGCGCTCGGCGGAGGCATTCTTCCGAACGTCCTCGGCATGTCCAAGCAGCACACCGGCAGCTATCGATTGGGATGGATCTGCTATGCCGCGCTGGCGTTTGTCGTCCTGATCGTGATGCGCCTGGTCGCGCGTAGTTGGACCACAACCTGGGTCGGCTCTGGCGGCCGCTCCCATCCAGATCCACTTCCTGAAGCGGTCTATACCGATGACGCTGACGGCTATCTCGCGGCCGACTGAAGCTGGGACAGCAGTCGTGCAGGCAGGCGGCCGAGTCGTATCGGTCGCCTGCCTGTTGTGCTGTTTAGAATTGATAATTGAGCAGGCACTCCGAAAATACAGAGGTGCTATACGAAGCTACGAATCAAAGGCAATTCTCTAAGATTGAGGGTCACGCGCTCTGAGGTCTCGAAAGTGATCGCGGCAGGTCGTATTGAGGAGACAATCCACTTCTCTTCCAACGAACAGTCGAGTTTGACCTACGCCCTTGCATGCGAAGCCGGTTTGATGAGCCCACAAATTCGCTACAAGCCATCGGAAGTCATGGTTCTGCTTCCTGAAGGAATGGCAGTGACGTGGGCGGAGAGTGATCAGGTTGGGATTTACACCACCATTGATCTTGGTCCTCACGGTACCTTGGATCTCAGCGTGGAGAAGGACTTCGCCTGCCTGGACCTCAGCTATGCCGAGAGTATCGACACGTTCCCCAATCCCAAAGCCTGACGACTGCTCATACCCCGCCCGGAACGTCTTCCGATCGGCCCAGTTAGGGGTCGACCTGCTCCCCCAATCCGAAATCTGAGTGCTTGGCCGGCCCACTCCAAAATCGGTGGCGTCCGGAACACCGTTTCGTGACCCTGAAGCGCCCCCTGGGCCGCTCCCACCACCCGTCGCGCCGTTCGAAATTGCTTAATTGACAAACCGCGGTCCACTTGGGTACAACTTGTCCGACCAATCGACAGGCCGGTTCTAATCCTGCGAAGCAATTTCTCTGACAAAGGTTCGCTGCTCTCGTCCCTTTGTAGTGAAGCGGCTTCTGAGGGCATCGAGGTGCTAAAGCCTTCGTTTTGAGGTGATAGCCGTTCGTCTAAGCACGGACATCGGAGCCTGCTCAGCCGTATCCAAACCCGCATCCGCAGGACAGCCATCCTGCCGGATGGACATCGATAAACACCAGCGTTCATTTGAATTCCAGCCCTATCGCGTTCTTCAGGAAATCCACCATGACTGCTTTGAGTTCCCGGTCTCGCATCTTCTTCGCGATCGCCTGCGTTGTAGTGCCACTCTCCCACCGTGCTTGCATTGCCCAGGCCCCGGCAGTCGCTACAGGCGATACCAGGACGGTGACGGAACCAGTGTTTCCAGCGACTTGCCAGGCGCTGCTGGCGTCTTTTCACGATGTCAATGAGGACGTACCTCTTTCCGTAGAGACAGGCAATACGAGCCTTGATCTCACCCGGCTGCAGGCCGCGCTCAACGCCTGTCAGGGCACGAACCAGGCCGTGGAACTCTCCATGGACAGTTCCGGCAACAATGCCTTCCTCACTGGGCCGATCTCCATCCCTACCGGCGTGACTCTGCTGATAGACGCTGGCGTGACGCTTTATTTCTCGCGCAATGCCCAGGACTACGACACGACGCCGGGCACCCACACCTGCGGAACTGTAAGCGGGGCCAGCAACACGGGAAGCTGCAAGAACCTGATCAGCATCAAGAACACGAACAATAGCGGCATCATGGGCTACGGCAAGATCAACGCCCGGGGCGGCGACGTGGTTCTGAACAGCTTCGTTACCACCGGATATGGGCTCAGCAAGACCAATGACACTTGGTGGGACATTGCCAACGATGCGACCACCTACAGCGGCAGCCAGCAGAACCCGCGCGCCATTCAGCTTTCGAATTCCAATAACGTCACGCTGTACAAGTTCACGTTCAAGAATCCGCCAAACTTCCATATCGCTATCAGCGGCGGCAACGGCATCACCATCTGGGGAATCAAGATTGTGACCCCGTATACCTCGCATAACACCGACGGTATCGATCCCGGAAACACTACTAACGTCACGATCAAGAACACCTCGATCTCGGATGGCGACGACAATGTCGCTGTCGGCGCGTCGGGTTCGCTGGCGTCCAACATCTCGGTCATCAACAATCGCTTTTTCGCCGGACACGGTGAGTCGATCGGCAGCTTCACCAACGGCGGCGTTAACAACGTCCTCTACGACAGCAATATGATGTACGGCGATGCGGACGTGGACGGCAGCAACTCGACGGGCATCCGCATCAAGTCGGCAAACGATCGTGGAGGCGTGGTTCAGAACATCCAGTATTCGAACTCCTGCTTCGCCAATCATGGCACCCAGATCCAGTTCACGCCGATCTACAACACCAATGCCGGGACGCTGACGCCGAACTTCAAGAACATCCTGCTGCAGAACCTTCGCTTCTCCAACCAGGGTCCGGTCGCGACCGGTTCCGTCACCTTCCTCGGCGCGAGCAACAATGGGACGGTCAACCCGCTCGTGGTCACGCTCGACAACGTCACCATCGACACGCTCGCGGGGAGCAATCTCGTCACTCCATCGAATGCACAGATCACGCTGGGACCCGGCCAGGTTTCGAGTAACCTTGTATCGCTTTTGACGCCATTCAACGGCGTCAACGGCAATGTGATCACGAACAACACCAGCGGTGCGCTGGCGCCTCCTGTCTGCGTCTTCACGTTCCTGACTCCGGAGCTGACCGGGCCCACCGCACAGACACAGACTGTGGCCGCCGGGCAATTTCCCACCGCCGTGGCCATTCTGACCCCGGCCATCGCTGCGACCAAGTATCCCTATCCCACCGGCACGGTCACGCTGACCGATGAAGCCAGCCGCACCTTTACCGCGACGCTTCCCGGCACCGGCGATACGATCTTCATCCCCATCACCAATGCTCCGGTCGGCACCCATACCTACACCGCGAGCTACAGCGGCAACTCCGTTTACCCGGCGATCACGACCTTCGGCAGCTACGTCGTCACCGTCAGTTCCGCAAGCCTCGCGACGACCACCACCGCAGTCACGGGCGTTCCGGCAGGCACCACCTTCGGAACTCCGTTCATCGCCACGGCCACGCTGACGGGCTCCGGCAGTCCTTCCGGCTCCATCCAGTTTCTCGTCAATGGCTCCGTCTACGCGACAGTTCCGATCTCCGGCGGCAGCGCGTCCTATACCTTCAATTCCACGATCGGCAGCTACGCCATCTCCGCCGCCTACAGCGGCGACAGTGCCAACGCCGGATCCTTCAGCACCCCCGCAACTGTCACGGTCGCAGGCGCGACAACGACGACCGTGCTGCAGAGTTCCGGAACAACATCGACCGTCGGCGTCCCTGTAACCCTGACGGCGACTGTATCCTCCGCTGCGGGCACTCCCGTTGGCACGGTTTCGTTCAGCTACACCAATGGAACAGTGACGACTCCCACCGTCATTGGCTCAGCTGCGCTTGTAAACGGTATCGCCGGCTACAGCGCCTTTCTGCCCCAGGGCACGGATAGCGTAGTTGCAACGTATGTGGCCTCCGGCAACTTCGGCGCCTCCGCCTCCACGAATGCGGTCTCGGTTATTGTGAATCCCACTCCGCCCGTGCCTGCCGCTTCAGTGCCGCTTGCGATGCCGTACACCATCTCGACCATCGCCAGCGGCGGGACCGCCGCTACTTCAGGCAGCGCCTGCCCGGGCACATCGGGTACCTCGGCCCCGAAAGCAACCGACACCGCCGGCGACGGCTGTCCGGCGACCTCAATTCTCCTGCAGACAGGAGCAACCGCGGGCGATCTGCGCAGCGTCACGGTGGATCCATTCGGCAATATTTACTTCACGGACGGAAGCGCGGCGTTGATCCGCAAGATTGCGACCAATGGGATCATCGGCAATTTTGCCGGCAGGGCCAGCAATGCGCCCACGGCCTGCACTCCGACCGTATCGCCTCTAAAGGGATGCAACCCGCTCGCCGTCTCCCTCTCCAGCAAGCCGCGCGGCGTGTACAGCGATCCCTTTTGGAATATCTACATCGCTGGCTATGGCAACAACATTGTCCACGTCGTCCGAGTGTCGGATGGGCTGATGTACATTGCGGCAGGAAACGGGACCGCCGCCACCCAGACTGTGAACGGTGACGGTGGTCTTGCTATCTCCGCGCAACTCAATCAGCCGCGCGCCATCACAACCGACGCTGCAGGCAACATCTACATCGCCTCCACGGGAGAAGACCGCGTTCGCGAGGTCTTGAATCCGAACTCCGGAGCTGCCGGTGCGGGAACGATCACGACCGTTGTGGGCTCAGGCTACACCACGGCACCGATACCGCTGACCCCTGACGATGTTAACGCCGTCACCGCCACGAATCTCACCATTCCACAGGGCGTGGCGGTCGATGCCAGCGCCAATATCTTCGTCTCTACCGACACCCGTGTGCGCGCAGTCTGCGTGACGTGCAGCCCGGGCAGCGCACTCTATTCGCTGCTCACGATACTCGGCTACTCGCATATAGTGAATGGAAATATCTACACTGTCGCCGGCACAATTACCTCCGGCAGCAACCCCACCTTGACGCCAGGGCTTGGAAACACGGTGAACCTGAGCCCGCAGAAGATCGTCGTCGATCCCAACGGGAATCTCTATATCGCCGACTCGGCCAACAATGTTGTGTGGTTTGAAGACGGAAGAACCGGATGGACGCACGTGATCGCGGGCGGCGGCAATTCTACGAGTTGCGCTGGCTCGACCGTCGGCGATGGCTGCAAGGCTACCCTCGGCGTCCTTGGTTCCAACGGCGGCAATGGAATTGGCGTTGGACTCGATCTTCAGGGCAACCTTTATGTCTCCGACTCGACAAATCTCCGCATCCGCAAGGTCTCCAACGACCTTCGCTTCGGTTCGAGTCCGGTAGGTACCGCGGTCCAGCAGACGATCCAGGTCCACTTCCTCCCCGGCGATACCCCGCTTGCGGCGTCGCTAACCTCGCCCGACTTCTCTCTTGCTGCGCCCACCTGTGTCCTGAACGCCGCGGATACCACCACCGACTGCACCTATCCAGCAACGTTCAAGCCTGTTGTCGCCGGTTTGCGTTTCACGCCCTTGGCCATCACCACAACGCTCGGTAATCCTGGCTCATTCGCTCTCATCGGCTCGGGCACGGGCGCGGGTGCGACTCTCGATCCCGCAAACCAAATCACCTTCGGGCTGAACATCTCTCCGTCCGCCCTGGCCGTGGACAACGCCGGCAACGTCTATGTCGCCGACTCCGCCAGCAAGAATGTTCTGAAGTTCGCACCCGGCGCAACCGGCACCGGTGGAGGCTCCGCCGCTACCAGCACGACGCTGCAGTCCTTCATGAATCCCACGGCAGTCACCGTCGATGCGCTCGGCAATACATTTGTCGCGGACGCCTCGACCGGGCTCGTCAGCGTAATCTCGCCCTCCGGCGTCTCGAAGACCTTGTCCACCGTCTTCAATACACCGGATGGCCTGGCCGTCGATGCGCTGAACAATCTCTACGTCGCGGATGCGGGCGCCAAGACGATTACCGAGATCGGGTCCAATCTGGTCGCGGCACGTACCATCGCGAGCGCCGGACTGACCTCGCCCGCAGGTATTGCGGTCGACGGGAACGCCAACCTCTTTGTTGCGGACAGCGGCGCGGGCACAATCGTTCGCATCGATGCCCAGACCTTCGCGCGCACTACAGCCTCCTCGGCGGCCGCAGCTCCCCATGCGGTGGCCGTCGATGCAGCGGGCAATTTGCTGATCGCCGATACCGCCTCGAACCAGGTCCTAGCCGTACCGGCGAACACCGCGAATGCCGCGTTCTCCGTTGCCTCCGGGGTTCCCGGTAACACGCTCGCGCTCGACAGCGCAGGCAACGTCTACACGTCTTCGGCCACCAATCAGGTCCTCGAACTGCAAAGAACGATGGGGACGGCCACCTACAACGGAGTGGGTTCCGCGCCTGGCAACTTCACACTGCTCTCAACCGGCAACGCAGCAGCAAACCTGAGTATGACCGACCCGGATACCACCAACTTCGCGCTGAGCGTGGCGACTAACGCTACCTGCACCGGCTCTGTCAGTGCCCTCGTCGTGGTGCCCGGAGGAGCCTGCACCTTCACCTCCAGCTTCGCTCCAACCGAGAGGCTGAACTATACCAACGCGGCCACCTTCACGGGTAACGCCGGGAATGCCTCGCTCGGCACCCCGCCGACACTCGAGATTGTGCAGGTCGGCAACAACGCTCCCTTCGTGGTGTCGTTCACCTTCGGCGGATTCACACCCTCACCGGCATTCGTCGGCAACACTGTCACCCTGACCGCCGCCGTTAGCTCCGCCTTTGGCAATCCGGCCGGCACCGTCACCTTCGCGGTCGACGGCACTGCACTCCCGCCCAGCACAGTCGCCAGCGGCGCAGCCTCCACGACCGTCTCCGGACTCGCCGCGGGCAATCACATGGTGACGGCGACCTTTACCAGTACCGACCCCAACTTCGCCAACGCCACTGCGACGCCCACGACGCTAACAGTGCAGAAGAACTTCGTCTCAGCTCTGCTCGCGGTGCAGAATGCCTCACCCGTCTACGGTGCGGCGAACTCCGCCACCGTCACGTTGACCGCTTCGGCGGGAACACCAACCGGGACAGTGCAGTTCACCGTGGATGGCACCGCATCCGGCGCGCCTGTAGCGGTCAGTTCCGCGGCTGCCACGTACACCCTCCCCGTCCTCACCGCCGGACCGCACACCATCGCAGCTTCGTACTCCGGCAATAGCACCTTCGTCGCGGCAACCGCAGCCGGGATCGCTGTCACCGTGTCCATGGCGACCCCCACCGCGACGTGGACAGCGCCTGCCTCCATCGTCTACGGAACAGCGCTAAGCGCGACGCAACTGAATGCCACCGCGTCCGTACCCGGGACATTCGTCTATACCCCAGCAGCAGGAACCGTCCTGGGTGCCGCCACTCAAACACTCTCGGTCACCTTCACTCCAACGGATACGGTCGACTACACCGTCGTCACCAAAACGCAGAGCATTGTCGTCACCCCGGCATCACAAACTATCAACTTCACGGCGCCAACCTCACCGGTGGTGTTCGGGATATCGCCAATAACGCTGGTTGCGACCGGTGGGGCTTCGGGCAATGCCGTGACCTTCAGCGTTCTCTCCGGACCGGGAACGATCAGCGGCGGCACGTTGACGGTAATCGGAACAGGCACCATCCAGGTCGCGGCGAACCAGGCCGGAAACGCAAACTACACGGCCGCAGCGCAGGTGACACAGAGCATCGTCGTGAACAAGGCAACGCCGTTAGTTGGGCTGCAGGCGAGCGCGAATCCTGCACTTGTCCAAACCTCGATCACACTGACTGCGACGGTGAGCGGCGGAGCGACAGGCACGGTGACTTTCCTCGACGGAACGACAGCGCTGGGCACCGGCACGCTCACGTCCGGTGTAGCGACGCTGACCACATCGACGTTGGCTGCGGGCTCGCACTCCATTACGGCTGTCTACAGCGGTGATGCCAACTTCGCAACACTAACCAGCGCGGTGTTGACCGAAGCGGTGGATGACTTCAGCCTGATCATACCCACGGGCGATGCATTGACCGTGCTTCCGGGCGGCACCGCGGTCTTCACTCTCACGATGAGCCCGGTTGGCGCGACGACCTTCCCAGCAGCGGTGACGTTGTCTCTGAGCGGTCTGCCTGCTGGTGCAACCTATGCTTTCTCGCCGGCGACGTTGCCAGCGGGATCGGGTACGACCACCGTGACGCTGACGATACAGGTACCACAATCATCGGCGGCTGCTCTGCCGATTCGTATCAACGGGGACGGCATCAGGATCGGCGGCAGCAATACCGGGCAAGTAACGATGGCGAGCCGCGATCCCAACGTCAATCAACGCACCCAACATAAGCTGGCCCCGGTTGCGCTGGCGCTCCTGCTGCTGCCCTTTGCGGGCAGGATGCGGCGGGCCGGGAAGAAACTGGGCCGGGCGATGTCGATCCTGCTGCTGATCGTCGCCGCGATTACCGCGACGATGGGGCTGAGTGGATGCGGCGCAAGCGGAAGCGGCTTCTTCGCTCAGTCGCCGAAATCGTACTCGCTGACAGTCACTGGAACCTCGGGCGCAGTTTCGCGTTCCACCAACCTCACGCTCACAGTCGAGTAATCAGGGAGAATCACAGAGATGCCTAGCAAGATGAAGTTTGCAGTCAAGGCCATCGGGGGGCAACCATTGCGCAGTTGCATGACGTTGATCGCAGCACTGCTGCTCGGCGCGATGGCTGCGTCCGCACCGGCGGCAGCGCAGCGAACCTCGAAGAACCTCCACCTTGGTTCCCCGGTAGTGGCGGTCACATACGACCTGGAGCGTGCGAGGACGGCTGCGATTGGCGGCAGCGGTTTCTGGCTGCAGGGTGGCGGCGTGGACGTGGACGTGCCGTTCTATAGAGGGTTGAGCCTTGTCGGCAGCTTCAGTGGCGCACACGCATCGAACATCCAGCCGGGCGTGAACTTGAGCAAGCTTACCTACCTCGCTGGTCCGCGTTACACATTGAGTGGCTCGCGGTTCCAGATCTTCGGCGAGGGACTCTTCGGCGGCGCACACGCATTCGACGGCATCTTCCCTGCTACGGGCGGAGCAACGCCCACGGCGAATTCTTACGCTATCCAGCTCGGCGGCGGCGTGGATATTCCGCTCCGAAACGGATTCGGCGTGCGCGCACTCGAACTCGACTACGTTCGCACTGGGCTGCCCAACAACGGCACCAATTCCCAGAACGATCTCCGCCTCGCGTTCGGCCTCTCGTATCACTTCAACCACAAATGAAAATCACGGCCAGGATTACGGTCACGGGGCAACGGGGCTAGAACCCTCGATACGAAAAGGCAGGAAGACGCCCGAATTGCTCGATGGCTGACTGCCACCGACGTAGAGTTCGTATTCCCCCGGCTGTATGCAGCGACTCCCATCTGCACCCACAATGCTGAGCTGCCGCGCGTTGATCGTGGCTTGAACCATCATCAGCGCCCCTTTTGGTAGATGTATCTTCTCGAAGCCGACGAGTGTGCGGAGAGGAGCTTCAGGTTTGTTCTTCGCGATCAAGTAAAACTCGACCGTCTCATCGCCGGCACGATCCCCAGTGTTACTGAGCCTTACACTGACGTCGAGCGCCTTCCCTGCTTGTAACGTCGTGGCCGAGAGTCTGCCGGCTGTGTACTGAAAACTTGTGTAGCTGAGGCCATATCCGAAAGGATAGAGCGGCTCGCCGGTAAAGTAACGATAGGTGCGACCCTTCATGGTGTAGTCGTCGAATGGCGGGAGCTGACCCGTACTTGCATAGAAGGTCACGGGCAGACGGCCGGAAGGATTGTTCTCGCCGAAGAGCGTATCTGCAATAGCGGTGCCGCCGTCTTCGCCCGGATACCAGGCTTCGAGGATCGCGGACGTCTTCTGTCCTACGTCTTGGAGAGCGAGCGCACTCCCGTTCATAAGAACAATCACAAGAGGCTTGCCTGTCGCGGCGAGGGCGTCGATGAGCCGCATTTGGGCTTCCGGAAGTTCGATGGCTGTGCGATCGCCGCCTTCGAATCCCTTTACGTGCAATGGCATCTCTTCGCCTTCGATCTCAGGGCTCAGACCGAGGAAGGCAACGATGGCATCGGATTTGGCGGCTGCGGCGACCGCCTGATCTCTCAGCGCCGAGACAGGCGGATTCCAGGCAAATGTGAGGCCTGCTCCGAAGTGCGGCGAGTCGTGGATGTACTCGATGCGGATTGGATGCGGATTGGCATCAGCGAAGGTTACGGTGAAAGGCTTTGTCGGTGCGCGCCGGCCGTGAGTTGCCACGTGAGCGAAGTCAAAGACCAGTTTGCCGTCGAGCCAGACCCTAACCGTTTCACCGTCCTCGCAGGTACTGCAATGCGCCAATGAGAAATCAAAACTGATGGCCGTCGGCGTGGGGGGCGTGAAGAATCCAGTCCATCGCACCGAGAAGGTCTTGCTCGAGACGCCAGCGACGGGTGAGGCACCGTTCCAGTCGAAGTCAATTGCCTGATCGATGCGGCTGAGGACTGGAGCACCAGTAAATCCTGCTCCGTCGAAGTACTCGGCCTTGAGGCCGCGCTCGCCGACTCCCTTGTTGGTCGAGGAGAAGGCCGTGCTGGGTACGGGCACGGGAACTCCTTCGACGTAGGGAGAGCCTTGGCTGTAGGAGATGTCTCCGGGCAGGCGCCGCTCCAGCGCGGCAAGCGGCGTAACGGGATGCGATGCGATCGCGTTGTAGTTCCCTTCGAGCGCAGGTAGCGCGGCGGCGTTGGGTCCAACTACCGCAATCGACTTCATCGATGTCGAGAATGGAAGAGTGGCGCGATCGTTCTTCAGTAAAACCATCGAAGCTCGGGCGGCGGCGAGCGAAAGTGCTGCGTGCGAGGCAGAGTCATTCTCTGAAAATGGAATGCTGCTGTACGGAACGCTGGATGCAGGATCGAACATGCCAAGGCGAAAGCGCGCGGCAAAGAGGCGCTTGACCGCGGCATCAATGTCGGTCTCGGATACAAGGCCCTGGTGCACAGCGTCGACGAGTGCCGCATATTCATTTCCACAGCTCAGGTCAGTGCCCGCCTTAACGGAGACCGCGGCGGCGTGAGCCAGATCTCCGGCGAACTTGTGTCCGGCGGCCACGTCGGTGATGGCGGCACAGTCGGAGACGACATAGCCGGCGAAATGCCAGTCTCGCTTGAGCTTCTGCTGGAGCAGCATCTGGCTCGCGCAGGCAGGAGATCCATCCACAGAGTTGTAGGCGCACATGATGCTGCCGGCTCGTGCGTCGACGATCAGTTCCCGGAAGGCTGGCAGGTAGGTGTCTTCGAGATCGTGTGGTGAGATGACGGCGTCAAAAGTGTGGCGTTCGGACTCCGGCCCGCTATGAACGGCAAAATGCTTGGGAGTGGCGATCGTCTTGAGGTATTCAGGATTGGAACCCTGCAGGCCGCGGACAAATGCAGATCCTATCTGGCCGGTAAGGAAGGGATCTTCCCCGTAGGTCTCCTGGCCCCGGCCCCATCGTGGGTCGCGATCGATATTGATATTGGGCGACCAGAGCGTCAGGCCATAGTAAATGGAGTGATTGTCCTCGCGCTGCGCCTGGTTGTACTTGGCTCGCGCTTCCGTGGAAATAGTATCGGCGACCCGCTGAACCAGATCGGTGTCCCAGGTGGCCGCTAAGCCGATGGCTTGAGGAAAAACCGTGGCGTAGCCTGATCGCGCGACACCGTGAAGGCCTTCATTCCACCAGTTATATTCGGCGATGTGCAGACGAGGAATCGCCGTGGCTTCATTCTGCATCTGCGAAATCTTTTCGTCGAGAGTCATGCGGCTGACGAGGTCATCGACGCGCTGTGCCAGCGGTAGGGATGGATTGAGGTAGGCGTCCTGCTTTGCGGAGGATTGACCCAGAGCCTGCGATACAAAGAAAAGCATCGCGATGACCACCGCGCTAGGCTTCTGAAAAGATGAAAAACCAGCCGGCATGATGTCAGACCCTTCCTGACTTCCGCTTGTCGAAGCTGTCGCGAATGGCGACGAACGCTTCTTTGGGCTGGTATGCGTCATCGAAGGGCAGCGACCTTTGGGGACGATCCGGTTGTTTCTTGTGGTGCGTGGGGCCACTGTTGAGCCAGGTATGATTGTCACTGACCCCCCAGGTCAAGACCGCAGTGACCGCGGGTTCCGCCAGGACTATGCCGAGATAGTCGCGATAGACCTCCGCAATTGCGTGGTCACGCCGGGCGACGTCATCGTAGGGAAGATCGTCTTCATTCACGTCCAGCTCCGTCACGAAGATCTTCAATCCCATCTGCCGCACGCTCGCCATGAAATCCCGGAGACCTTCTCCGAAGGCATATGGAGAACCCGCTTTGATGTGCGATTGAATTCCAACAGCATCGAGCGGGACATTGGCCGCCTTCAGCCGACGCAGTAATTGCAGCGTCACAGCACGTCGTTCGGTATCTTCCTCGTTGTCATATTCCACGCCGTATTCGTTATAGGTCAGCAGCGCATGTGGATCGGCCTGCCTCGCCGTGCGAAAGGCAATCTCAATGTAGTCCGGGCCGAGCAACTCCATCCAGGGAGACTTGCGCAGGCCGTCAGGACGGCCATCCTTCGGCAGCACTGCTTCGTTGACCACATCCCAGGAGTGGATCTTGCCCTTGAAGTGACCGCCCACGGTCATGATGTGGTCTACCAGGAACTGTTTTGCGTTTTCCTTCGTGACCGTCGTGGAGAACCAATCGGGAATCGCCTCATGCCATACGAAGTTGTGCCCGCGCACCGTGATCTTGTGGTGCTCCGCGAAGGCAACGAGGGTGTCTCCATCTGCGAAGGAATACTTATCCGGAGCGGGCCGAAGAGATTTCCATTTCATTGCGTTCTCGGCGACGAGGATGCTGTACTGCTCGGCGAGTATGCGGGCATAGGTGGGGTCGGAGGCGAGAAGTTGCAGATTGACGGCGGCGCCAGCGAGCAAGCCATACGCCTGAGCATGAGCCTTGAGCGACCCACCACCGTTAATCGGTCCCGGACGGGCGACTGGGGTATCAATGGCCAGATATGCCCTCTTGACCAACGGAGGAGAGGCCAACGCACTCATGGACAAACCCCCGCCTATCGTTAGTCCTGTGCTTAAGAAGCTCCGGCGCGTCAGTGTCGATAGTGGGGTCATCCTAATGGCATTTCTGCCCGTACTTCACGCTGGCTCGGGCTTGAGATCGTTCCGGTTGACAATCAGGTCACGGACAGTGCAACTGGCATAGATATCCGTGACCTCGGCGGGCGCCGTCGTGGTGGAAAAAGTGACGCGTGAATTAGAAATCCAACTTCAGCGAGAGCTGACCGATGCGTGGGTCGTTGGCGGAGGTAATCCGTCCGAAGGCCCCATTGGTCTGCGACACTTGTGGATCGCCGAAGTTGGTATGGTTCAGCACATTGAAGAACTCCGCGCGGAACTCCATCTGAACCGCCTCGTGGATAGGGAACGCCCGGATGACGCTGACGTCCCAACTGGTGAAGCGCGGCCCAACGAAACTGCCTTTGACGATGTTGCCATAGGTGAGAGCCAGGTTGGTCGCGAAGCCTGGGTTCTGAGAGAAGTTCGCGGTGTTCAGGTACGACCTGCAGGCGGTGGTTGCCCCAGTGCAGGCGTTGCCGCCGTATGGATTCTGGCCATTCCATACCGCGCGATCGCGGTTCAGGTTGGTACCATCCACGTTGGCCCCGCTGACGGTAAGCGGATTGCCGCTGCGCATTGTAAGGATCCCATTGGTCTGCCATCCGTTGATGGCATAGCGCTCGGCGGCGTTGCCTCCGTTGAACTTAGGCAGGACCCACACGTAGGACATGGTGAGCACGTTGCGGTGGTCGTAGTCCGATGCGCCGTGGTCCAGTCGCTTATAGTTTGGCTCATAAATGGGCAGGACGTAGGACGATCCCGGCACGACCGCCGTTACCGACGACCCGAAGGCGTTATTGTCGATGGCCTTCGACCAGGTGTAGTTGAGGAACGCGGTCAGGCCGTTGGAGACTCGCTTCTGCAATGAGGCCTGCAGCGAGTTGTAGTTGGCGATCCCGCCCGTGTCTACCGTGGCGATCTGGTTGGTGTAGTTTTGCGTGTTGGTGGCGGAGTAGTAGACGCGCTTGCCGAGGTTCGGACCCTGGTTCCAGGTCGGGTTGATATCCGTCGGATTGATCTGATGGAAGCTGGTTGATCCAACATACGCAATCCGGACCGAAAGCGTCTTCTGCAGTTGCTGTTCAAGTGTGAGGTTGAACGAATTCGTCTCAGCCAGACGGAAGGTATTTGGGTTGAAGGTGGAGAAGCTGGAGTTCTGGTAGTTCGCCAGAGAGAAGTAGCTGGGTGATGGCGGCTGCGGAGCCGGGAACGGATTTCCACCAGTGATGCTGGCATATGGGTTGGAGAAGTTGGCAAGGCTGTTGCCGGCGAAGGAGACGTTGACCGACGCGACGTACGGCACTGCGTTGGCGAAGATGTTACCAAACGCCGCGGGCAGGCGCGTGTCATAGAACATGCCGGCTCAGCCGCGGATGCTGGTCTTGCCATCGCCGAAGACATCATAGGCGAAGCCAAAGCGCGGCATAAAGTGGCTGTAGATCGGCTTAATCATGTTGTTGACGAACCCTGCATCTCCCGGGAACAGGAGCCCCGCCAAGGCGGTAGGATGCGTCGTTGAGATCTGGCCTGCGGCCCATGCCGTCTGGCTGAACATACCCTGCCGTAACTTCAGCTCATGTTGCGGATAGAACGGTTCGTAGCGCAGTCCATAGGTCAGGGTCAGCCGGCGGTTAACTTTCCAGCTGTCCTGGGCATAGTAACCAGTGATCTTGTAGCGGTTGTTGAAGTACTGGCCGGAAGCTTGCTGGAAGGCAGTGAGGCCGCCCAGCAGGAAGCTGGCCATCGGGGTCACGATGGAGGTGCTGCTGTTGAAGACGAAGATCCCCGGCTGCTGGAACTGGTTGTCGATGTCCATTTTGGCGGTCTCGCCATGGAAGCCGAACGCCATGGAATGGCTCCCCTTGACCCAGCGCAGATCGTCGGAGAGGGTGTAGTTATTGCGGCGGAAGGTGGCCGCCGGGTTGTCGCCGATGTTGAACAGGTTGCTCGCGGTCGAGGCGCCCACCGTGATCTGATTGATCTGCTTGAAAGCCGGCTGCCAAATGTTGACGCCGAAATCGTTGACGTTGGGCGCGCCCGCAATCGGACCGCGGCCGGCATTCTCAATCTGGTAGCTGAGGATGAAGTTATTGACAAGATTGCCTGAGAAGGTGTGGGTCTCGCCAATGAGTGCGTTGTGATAGCGGATGGAGGCCTGGTCGGCATAGGTAAGCAGGTTCTTCGTATCGAGGACGCCTTTGTTGTCGAATCGGTCGTAGAAGTACCGCAGCTCCAGGTGATCTTTTTCGGTAAGCTTTTGGTCGCCGCGGGTCGTGTACTCGATGTAGTTCTGGCTGCTTGGCTTGAAGAACAGATACGTGCCATCGGTACCGGTAATCGTGGGCAGGTACTTCAGCACCGCGAGCGAGGAGGAGTTGTAGTCGGCCGGATTTACCTGACACGTATACGTGGTGCCAGTCTGGACGCAGGGATACGCGGTGTGGGTAGTTGGATTCGCAATCGTAGGCGATCCCAGGCCGGTAAAGGTCCCGGCAAGTTGCGCCGGGGTGGGCAATATGGCCGAACCACCAGCCGCGTTGTTTCGAATGCGGGTCGCTTGGATGCCAAATGAGAAGAACGACTTGTCGTGGCCATCATAGAGGTGTGGAATCACGACCGGTCCGTTGATTGTGCCGCCAAACTGGTTGCGTTTCAGGAAGTCGCGCGTCTTTACCCCGTTCTGGTAGCCGAAATAGTTGGCGGCATTGAAGACCCGGTTGCGCACGTACTCAAACACATCGCCATGCAGTCCGTTTCCTCCGCCACGGGTGATGATATTCACCACTCCACCGGCGTTCTGGCCGTATTCGGCGTTGTAGTTGCTGGTCTCTACGCTAAACTCCTGCAGCACATCGGGGAACGGGAAGGGCGCATTGACGTTGGTGTACTCGTCGACGTTATTGCCACCGTCGAGCATGTAGTTGACCTGGTTGGCGCGCGTGCCATTGATCGTGACGGCAGCTACTACCGGAAAGGTCTTTGTCTGCCCCTGGTCAATGTTCAGACTGGAGGCCACCACCACGCCGGGCACCAGCGTCGTCAAGGCGGCAGCATTCCGGCCGTTCAGCGGGAGATCGTTCACTCTCCTTTCATCAATTACCTGCGAGAGAGTTCCGGTGGTTACGTCCACTTGAGGTGGCACGTCGGTCACGGTCACCGTCTCAGACGCGGCTCCTAGTTTCAGGGATATGTTTACGGTGAGGGCCTGGTCGGCCTGCAGGGTCGCATTGTTGTCGACAAAGGTGGAGAAGCCGGCGGCATTGGCCGTGATGGTGTACTCCGCAGGCGGCAGCGACGGGAAGACGTACGTGCCGGAATTGTCAGTCGTTGTGATGCTTGCCGCGCCCGTACCGCTCCGGGTGGCCGTTATCTTCGCTCCAGCCACGAGGGCGCCGGTACCGTCGGTGACAGTACCCCCGATCTGGCCGCGGCCCTGGGCGAAGGCGCCTCCTGCAAAAGCGAGGAAGACGGCAAGGACTGCGAACGAGCTGCGAATCAAGCAAAACTGTTTCTTCGTCATGTGGCTCTCTCCTGACCGCCCGGCCCTCCGTCGACACCACGGAAAAACGGAGATTGGCTGATCGGAGGGAGTTGTATAGAACCGGAGAGGTGCACGATAGACAGATACCGTCTCTGACCGTCAGGAATCAGCGGTAACACGTTTATTTTTATGAGTTTATGCTGTTTACTCGGCGAAGACTAAACTCACTCGGCGGACACGGCCAGAACCCTCGGCGGCCCAGGGGTCTGGTCGGTCACGGTCGTTCCAAGCACTATTTGCAGGTTAGGATGGGCCGGGTCGAGTTCCGCCGCCTTGGAAATGGTCTGCATCAGCCGCGGATCGGTAAGGAACTCCCCTGCCGACTGCGTGCCGTAGGTATAGAGTCCGCCGATCACGACGACCACGTGCCCCGTCTCCGAGTTACGAATGCGGGATATCAGCGCATAGTCCTGCAGGACCGGGCCGTGGACCTGGCCCACGTTCTCGCGAGACTGATTTGTGGCCCAACTCCAATTGCGAGAAGCCGGATCTTTCGAGTCCTTAATATAGATGAGGTGCCTGTCCGCATCCAGTGCCAGGCTGTAGCGCAACTGGCGGGTCAGCCTGAGGCTCCACTCGTTGTTGAATGCACCGATCAGGACCACCGGTCCTTCTCTGAGGTCGGAGAATGACCTCGAGTTCTCGTTCCGGATTACAACCGTCTTGCCACTCGACTCGAGCGCGCCCACCACGCGGGCCATCGTAACCGCATCGGCAAACGGCACGGTGTGCGAAGGGTTCGGCGCAAGAATAGGAGTGGAAGAATCGCCATTGCCATCTTCCTGCGCAGGCGTCGGAGGACCGTTGGGCACGTCGCCGATCGCTAGAAGCACCGGTCCCGGGGTGTCGAGGACTGGCTTCCAAAACAGGTCCTGGGCGGTCGCTCGATGGAGCCAGCCATACCCAAGACCCCCAGCGGCCAGAACAACGGCGCAACAAACGTAAAGCCAAAGAGCACCGGCTCTTCGGTGCACGGGGGAGTGCGCCAAGGCAAGCTGTGGCTCCAGCGCGATATCGAGGTGCTCAACACCGGCTTTGGGCTGAATGACCAGCGGGTCGGAGACGGCCACATGTCCAGAGCCGCCATTAGCGGCCTGCAAGGGCAACCCGAAGCGCGGGATGTACGAGCCCGGTATGAGCCCCATCCGCAGCTCGGTACGGTGCTTCTCGTCTCCGTAATAGATAGCAAGCCGTTTGCGGAGTTCGGTTGCCGCGGTCCGAACAATGTGGTCCAGGTTGGTATCGTAGGTCGGTTCTCTGCCAAAAACCTCGACGCCGATCGTGCGTTCCTTGATCTGGCTCGCGGAACCGTTCAGGGTTTGCTCAACCACATACCGGAGAAAGGCAACAGACCTTCTGCTGAATCGAAAGACATCGTCCCGGACCAGCAGGTCGAGCTGAGCGCGGATCATCTCCGCAGTCAGGCCAACCGCAACTCCGTCTTCGACTTCGAGGTCAATCATGTCAAGTCCAGTGCCAGCGATTCTAGCACTCTGACAATATGCCGAAAAACCGCTCAGCCCGGACCAGCGCTCCACGCCTCGTTTTCTTGGGCATTCCTATTTCGCAACAGGCGCCGCTTCCGGTGACGAAAAGCCTCGCGCGGCTTGCTGGGTTTCGATGAGCCGATATCCAGTCCGGGTCCGAATCCGGTATTGCTGTAGGTTCTTACCTACCAGCTTTACCGTAATCGTGCGCCACCCGCGGTTGGGATTCACTTGAGGATAGTAGCTGAGGGCATAGAGGTGCGCGAGGTCATCCCGGATGGACGCAAACGCCTGCTTCTCATCCTTCCAGTCCCGGGAGAAGTAGGCCTTGCCGCCGGTGGCTTTGCTCATGCGCTCAAAGACGGCGGTGGAGATTGGCTCCGACTGCGCTTGCCGCGTACTGATCATGTAAATGATGGTCCCGGTTGACTGAGCCAACTCCGCTACGTCCTCCGGAGGCACCAGGCTTGCATTGTCAGGGCCGTTGGAGAAGACCACGATTGCCTTGCGCCCGGTCAATGGAGCGGCATCTTTCACGGTCAGCAGGAGGCTGTTATAGAGCGCTGCATCGTCGCCGGCGACGGTGTTCCGAACGCCGCGCAGAACCTGGGAGCGGTCAGGAGTAAGGGTGGCGACCTTGGAAAGATTTCGGCTGTAGGAATAGAGCGCAACCTTGTTCACGCCCTCCAGAGAGCGGATGAAATCGGCAATCGCATCCTGGGCAAAGACAAATCCCGGGTACATGTAGTTGCTGGTGTCGAACAGGATGAACACGTTTGCACCGGCAGCTCGCTTGGCTTGATCGTCTGCGGAATCCGTTCCGCTGGCCGCCTGCGTAAAGGGGCTGTCATCGGATGCGGGTTTGCCATTCAGCGTGCGGATCGGCTCGTTCCCCTCTTCGAAGGTTGCCGTCTTCTCGGGAATTTTGTCCTCAAGGATGGAAAAATCCTCAGGATGAAGGCCGCTGATGTAATTCCCCTTGCGGTCCGTCACGGCGACACTCAACTGCACCAGGACGACGTTGACATGAATTGGGGACGCTTCGTTCTGGGCCGCGGCTCCGCCACCTCTCTTTGCGAGAGGAGCCGAAAACAGCCAGAGAAATAGAAAGACCTTTCTTGTCATAATCCCCCTATTTTGCGTTGACCTCTGTCGCCGTCCGCGCTATCGAAGTGGTCGGAGGCGCAACTTGCTGTAAGACGATCTTGCCCTCGCGAAACGCCTCCCCGGTCTCCTGCATCGCGCGCAGCACAGCCGGCCAATCCTCAAGGTCTGTTGCGAATATCTTGGCTACCATATCGCGAGTCAGCTCGGGAACAAGGCGGTTCAGCATCACCGGCGAATAGCCCATGTCATCTGCCAGGCGAGCCCAGTACAAATTGCCGGACTCCCAGCGTTCGCCGAAAAGGCGGCTGGAATACGCTCCATAAAACGGAAATGGTTTTACGTTGAGCAGCTCGCGAGCATAGGTTCGAGCCAGGGTGGGATGTGGAACACCGAAGTCTCTCGAGAGACGCTCCCAACTGACTTCCGTTGGATAGCGACGCGAAAGCTCCTGCAATTGCCCAGATGTCTTACCTATGGAGGCGGCCTTTGCAGGATATCTCTTCAGATATTCCGCGCCCAGATAGAACGTATTTGCCGGTAGCATTTGGCGAAGGATTGCTGGAACATCTTCCGGGCGCTGCAACCCCAGTTCAACCCGCTTCAAGCGCTGCGGCTCCATGCGATCGGAAAGAATGCCGAGCACAGTGTCCCGAAGCTCCGGACTCTTTGCCGACTCGCTTATCAGCTCTTCCCCGAACCGTTGATAAAGAGCCACGGCATGAAGTTCGTTCGGGGTGACATTCCACCAACGCGCAAGAACAGCGTCAGCCAGCAATTCAGGAACCAGCTCTTTCCAGATGAGAGCCTGGACATTCTCCGGAGTAATCATGTCCTGCTCCGCGGTTGCCAGGGAGTAGGGCAAGTCGGCCAGAGAACCCATCAGATAAGCGCCGCCGCCAGCCGATACACCCGCACCCATCAACATGGGCGTCTGCCAGAGTCGTTCGGATCCTGTGACCGTAATTCCGAGGAAGTCGTGCGAGCGCACGAACAGCGGATTGATATGGAGAATCTGAGCGCCGGGCGGTTCGTAGTACGCATAGTTGAGGCCCACGAGAGCATCCCTGAGAAGCGGGGACAACTGGCCTCGCGCAGCCTCCAGTTGAGCGCGCGTACCCGGCGTCTTAATGACCTTCGTCAGGTCCGTCTTCGCCTGCAACTCCGCGTGGTGGCCGGTGTTCACTCTTGGCGCCCAGTCGACCTTCTCGCTCTTGCTGAAGATTTGACGGGGCATCTCGAAGTCGCGGAGTTCTTCCGCAAGGGAGAGCAACCGGTCGCTTGCCGGGTGGCCCGCCGCCATTCCATTCAGGCCATCGCTAAGGGCGAACAGCGTATCGAGAGAAACGAGGCGCTGGTCGTTCAGGACCGATCGAATTCTCGCAGCCAATAGGGCATGCACTTGCTGACCGTCCGGACTCTCCTGAGCAGGCCCCGCGAGCACGTCGACGATCTGATCCTGCGAAGTGCCCGTCTTGCCAGTTGCCGCAGACATCAGTGCATCCAGCGAGTTGCGAGCAGCGTCAAAGAGCTGCGTTGAGGAAGAAATCCTGGCGTAGGGCTTAATCATGCTCTGCCAGGCCATATCCTGTTGGGCGTTCGCAATCTCTCCCTGACGGGCCATGATTTGCCAGAGTCCGACACTGGCCTGGAAATCTCCCATCGCGTTACCGCGCAGAGCCTGGTCGGAAATCTTATCCACGGCGTCTGCCGCAGTCAAAAAGCGGGAGATGGATTCGTCGCTCAGGTCCGGAAACTCGGTGAAGATGAGGTACCAGCTACTGAGTTGGGTGAAGTGGCTCGCCAGCAGGTTGACCGTCTCGGCGGACAGGTGCTTTTGCGGGGGGCGAACGCTGTCCAGTTCACTCAGCAGGAGGTAGACCTGGAGCGCTCCACTGTCGGTTTCCGTACGAGAAAGGGCGGTCATCGCTTCGAGCAACTGCTCGGGATGATCCCAACTACGGCCGCGCCTGGCCAAGGTGCGGTCGGCTCGGGAAATTGCTTTCCCACGCACGATTTCTTTCCAGGCATCGAGGCCACCTGGGACACGTATTTCGCCGGAAGGCTCCCATTCGAGACGCGTCAACAGAACCGTGAGGTCGGGCGCCTTTGGAAAGACACCTCTCGCCGCGGGCGATTCAACGCCGGGCGATCGAAACGCCTCGTACAAATGTTGCAGGCGGGGAGATTGGGTGAGATGATCCTGTTCGCTCTGGCTGCTCCGCGCCATGGCATCAAAATACGCAGCCAGCCAACCGTTGTCCTTTGCGAGCAGGTGAGTGACGAAGTCTCCGGGGGAGTCTGGACTCGCTCCTACGAGCTCTTTCCAGACCGCCTCGGAACCTGCTTTCCCGGGCACGATCACGTGTCCGGAGCGAATGCATATCTGGCTTCCGTAAAAATCCAGCGTGGCGGCATAGGGAAGCAGCCTCCGAAGCCCTGGAGACTGTTGCAAGGCGGAGCTGGTCTCTGAATCATTCTTGACCAAAGCCCAATACAGTCGTGCCGTCAGCGGGTCGTTTGCCAGAACATCCAGAACAGTCCCGTAGCTTCCTCTCTGGCCCGGGTTCAGAGCAAGCCAATCGCTCTCGTTGAAGAGGACTGGAACCGAGGTAGCCGGATACGAATAATTGAACGGAACGCCTTTCTGGAGCGACTCTTCGAGTTCAGTGAGAGGGAAGCCTGAGTCGATCGTAAGAAACGCGCGTGTCGCGTTTGTCGTCTCCAAAACCAGAGTGCTCTGACTGCACCCATCCCGCAGCCGATATCCCAGGACCCGGAGTAAGGTGTCCGCATCTTTGCAGTTGGCAACATGGATTGTGCCGACTTGCCCAGCCAATACCTGGAGTTCTCGTGCCTGGTGCAAGTAGCGGTTGAGCAACCGCAAAAACTCTGTTTGGGTACTCTCGTTATAGCCCAGCAGATAGCTGTTGCGCGCCAGCAACGGCAATACGTCGTCGGGTGAAACCTCTTGACTGATGCCGGCCATGCGCAGAAACGATCGCAGAGGCCCAGGAATAATAACTCGATTGCCCGACCGAGGGGCCGACGCCGCAATCCCAGGAGCCGGGGTGTCCGGCCGTGCTGACCACGAAGCTGCATGAACCGCGTCGCCAGAATAAACGCACGCGCAAACAGACAGGCCCAGTACGGCCCCCGCAACGGAAATGGACGGACGAAGAGAAAACATCATCGCTGAACACCTCTTCAGGGCCCTGAGATTTTCGCCAAACACTACAGACTGGAGCGGCCCGCATCCACGAACAATTTCTGTGGAACCGATACTCTGCGAAATGCGATTCAGCGCTACCTTTGGATCTAACCTACGTACATGCTATTGGGTACCAATATTTGTATACGTGCAACAAGAGATATTGCTGGTTCCGTTCGTAACGCCTTTCACGGCTTCCTCTGAAAAAAGTTCGGCGTTCACGTAACCCGGTCAAAACACTCTACTCCAGTCCTTCGCAAAAAATCCATTTCGATGCAAGTTGCAGTATCAACCCTCCGCGTCCCACCGAGCGGCTCATGACAAACAAATGACAAACAACAGACAGGGCGCTGCTAGATGCTAGAGCCGGCCATGCTTCCGACGGCCTTTTGCCGCACATCTCACGATGTCTGCGGCGGATGGATGCCAGTTCAATGGCGACACCACTCCGGACACCCTGTGGATCGCCGCTGCGGCCCGGTTCCGCCCGAATCTTACCTCTCGCCACCTGAACTGAGCAGCGCTTGTCTGGCCGCATAAGTCAATGATTTTATGAGAATTGCGGTAAATGCACAGACAAGGCCCACCTATCCCTTCGCCGCTCGTTTCCACCCACGAATGACTATGGCGCACCGAGGAGCGGAATTCCGTTTTTCGGAACGGGAGACTTCGCCATCAAGAGTGACCAGACCATCGTGAACAGCACGGGAAAGTTGATCCAGTGCATCCATCGAATCGCAAGCGGATGCTTATCGTCTAAGCGAATACTGGGGGGAACTTCCGGACTCGAAATCTCTTCAGTCTTGGTATGGGTCATGCTTCCACCATCGCGAGGCCCCATGTCAATCCTGTCTGTATCGTCGCGCAACAAACAGAGATTTTCGACTGGATGCAAGCTCCTTTATCCGGCGCGCCGCCCGTCACCTCGAAGTGGCCATATCGCCTCGGAGAGAAGACGCAGAGGGCGGAGCATGTGGACCTGCCAGTCTTGATGCAGCCCGAACTGAGCGGCAAAAACATAGTCAGGCGCGATCACCCGGCTTAGGAGTATCTGTAGATGCCGACACCGCCGACGGAGCCGAGGCCAGCCCGGAGATTCAATCTCGAGAAAGAATGAATGCACAGCGCGCCAGTCCAGGGCTTCACTGGATTCCGTGAGCAATCGAGTCCACAATCGGTCCGCAAGCATCTCCAGATACTCAGCCTGCTTTCTTGACCCGGAGAGGGTTACGGAGGCGGCGATATCAGGTCGCAGGCGACGCGCCATCGCCAAGCCTAACGTCAGCAGGCTACTAAGTCCCGCGACCTCTGGCCGAGGTTGCCAGCCGCTCGCAATGACTGGCAACTTCTCAAACGCGAGCTGAAGGTCAACGATAAGACTGAGGCGCTCGAAGCGATGACGCGCAGCGTGAAGGCAAAGAAAGAGCAGCTCATCGTCCGGCGCAAGTTGCCAGCAACACTCTCCCAGGAAGACGGCAGGATGCAATCCCAGCAGCGCACTCCCCACGTCGAAGTCGAAGGCCAGCGGATTCTCGACATCGTAGTGCAACTCAACCGTCGTGGTCTCCCGATACCACGGGTGGTGATAGTCGTCGCGATCACCCGGAACGAACCCGATCGCAGTGAGGACGGCGTCGGCTCGCGCGAGATCCGCTTGGGCCACGAGCAGGTCGAGGTCCCGGCTGACTCGCAGCGCAGTCGCCCCGTAGAGTCTATCGGCAAGAAAAGGCCCCTTGAGCGGCACGACCCGAATCTCGCGCTGCCCGAACGCGCGCAGCACTCCCTTCAACTCAGAGCTCCAATAGAACGCAGCGATCGCAGCATCGCGTTCGATCTGATCGAGCCGGGCAGAGATTGCCGGCATGAGCGAACCCTGCCGCGAGCGCATGCGAGCCGCAGCATACGGGAGCACATGTTCCTCTTCGGCCAGCGCGAGCACAGCCTCCCACTCCGCTTCGTCGATCAGGCGATCGACGCTCTCTCCGCGCAGGAGTTCCAGCAGACACCGCATTCCCGGCCTCATACGGATGACCCACTGCCGCTCATTGCACCCAACAATGAGCGCACCATCTCACTCGCCTCACCACGCTCGGAGCGCACAGCAGTCGCTGTCTCCATCATCTTTGCCAGCGTGGCCATGACGCGCCCAGGCGTACGCTGCACCGGGATCGAGTGCCGCAGCATTTCGAGCACAGCCATCCCCGCGGACACCGGCTCGGGATTCCAACGGCCGGACCTGACGTACTCCGTAAAGGCGATACACGAGACGGGAAGAGGCGCAGTTCCGGCGGCTCCATTTAGATGTTCGACAGCCACAGATCTTTGCACCGGACTACCAGCCTGCCGCATTTGCAGATCTCGCGGATAAGGATGCACCCTGCCCTGCTCATCAAGCACAGCGTACTCATCGGAATAGTAGGTCGCACCAGCGCGCACCAGTTCAGCCACGAGAGTCGTCTTGCCGGCAAAGCTGATTCCGGGAAGAACCAACGCATGGCCTCGCCATCCAACCACACCCCCATGCACGAAGACACGATCCGGCGCATGGTTGGCAACATGCACCATCAGGTACCGCGCAAACTGGTCCAGCATTGGTTTCAGTTCCGCGCTCTCCGCAGCAACCTCATCGTCCAAGACCAGGCGGTAGCCGGTGCTTCCACCTAACCTCAGCACGGCGAACTGTTGGGCCTCTCCAGTATGTGCGACGCCGCATTGAGTACCCAACGGCGCGCTCTCCAGCATCTTTGCGAGCACAACGTCGGAGTCCGCCGCGAGTTCGAACGGAACCCCGAAAGAGATGCAGCGCTGCGTCAGGAGCCCGATCGTCATGGCTGAACCGGCGGCCCGAGCAGCGGCGTTTTGATCGGGCTCGCGAGCCCTACAATTTGCGTGAGCGTATTCCCGCCAGCGTTCGAAAGCCAGAGGTTGCCGCTCGCATCGACGGCCAATCCAAACGGCTCGTTGAGAGGCGCGCCGAGTCCATATCCTTGCGAAGGGGAGAGGATGGTCGCGGTCGAACCCGCCAGCTCGACCAATGCATTGCCACGATAGTTCGATACCCAGACGTTACCGGCCCCGTCGATCGCAACCCCTTGCGGTCCGGCATTTCCGCCCAACACGGTCACCCGATGCGCGACACTCCCAGTCCGCGAAAGTTCGACGACAGCCGATGCGCTGTAGTCCGCGACCCAGACATTTCCTGCGAGATCGATTGCAATGCCGGCGGGTTCGGTGCAACACGAATAGCTGCTGACCGCGCCTGCCGGAGTAACACGCACCGCGCCCGCCTGCACTGCGAACCACGCGTTGTGGCTTGCGTCTATCGCGACCGCGGTGGTGAAAGGAAGCGTAGAGGCTCCGTAGCCGCCGCTACCAGAGATCGCAGAGCCGTCATCGGCGAGCAGGGTCGCCGCGGAACTGCCGTAGTCCGCAACCCATATCACCCCCGTGGAGTCTGCCGCCGTGGCCAGGGGATAGTAGACGCCGCCACCGGTAAAGCCATAGCCGGATAGCTCCACTCCGGCGGAAGAAAACTCGCTGATGCTGCCCGAGTGGTGATTGTTTGCGGCGGTCACGCTCTGTTCATTGGTCACCCACGCGTTGTCCGAGCCGTCGATCGTAATGCCGTAGGACTGGCTCAGCCCTAGGCCGGGAAAGCCCGTCGCCGACGCCGGCACACCGGCAGGCGAGAACTTCGAGATCACGCCGCCGAAGTAGTTCGCAACCACGACATTGCCGCCAGAATCGATGGCGAGCGAGCCCGGAAGATTGAGCCCTCCACAGGCAGGAGTGCATCCTCCATACGTAATCGATATCGTCCAATCGTTCGGCTTAGTGCTGAGCACCGGTTGAAAAGGCCCTTGGGGCGCACCCGCATTGAAAACCGCCGAGACGTTGGCAGCCGGGTTCCGCACAATGTTGAGCGCCGCATCGAGCGTATTGGTCGGCACGCCCTGCGATGTCGTTGCGGCAGCGAACAGCGGAGTGCAGGCCGCACCTCCATTTGAATTGACGCAAGGCGCGAGAACGTCGGCCAGAGTATAGAGCTTGGTGGACTCGGTAACAGCACCGTTCGGGAGGGCAGACCCGGGAGCGAGCCCGGTGCTGGTATCGACGAGATTGTTCACCACTGCAAACGCATTGTTGAGACCGGTTGTATTGGTCGATGTCGATCCGACGATAGCGCCAGCGCTCATGAACTGCGAGAGTGCCCACGCCGAGACCACGGTTGTCGCCTCATTGACAACGATGTTCATAGAGTTTGTCAGGCCCCCGCAGTTGCCAAGGGCAGCCATCATCGCCAATGCGGAATTATTCTCTCCCGAGACAAGCCCCGGATTCCCGCCCCGCGCCACCAGGTAGACCTGCGTAGTCGCAGTTGGGCACACATAGTCGCCGGTGATGTTGAAGTCCCCGGACGCATCCGTGTTAACAATGTTGGGGGCAAGCAGGTCGATGGCTCCTGCGCCGACTCCGGCAGAACCGGCAGCATAGAGATGAATCGACGCACCGTTGACGGGTTGCTGTCCGCCACGCACCTGTCCTTGCAGCGCGACGCCATGTTCAACCGACGAGGTCGCTACGCCCGACAGATCGCAGCCTGACAGGCCTATGAGGAGCGGCGCCAATGCAAGCGTAAATGCGAGCGCACCCGCCGTGCTGCATCGGTTCCGATGGCCCTGGCCCGAAATGAAGACGAATAATCCCATACAATTCCGCTGTTTCCTGGCTGCTAACTTGGGGGTACGGCAACCGGCGGCCGCCTTCTCGCCCTTGCCGGAGCCGCTGAACAATCGACGCAGCCGTTATACGCTTGCGCCGCCGGGGGAGCCATGACCGCGGCGATCATGGGAAGCAGCAAGGCGCCGCTAACTCCGAGCGTGCGCAACATGGATCGTCGCGAGATCGCCGGCCCGGCTTCTGCGATTGAAGAGGGTTCGACCAGCCCATCTCGGCGCAACTCGTCAAGCGCGAACAGCACGAACTCCTCGCTCACTTCAGTCCCGAGTTGAAGCGCCGCCTCCGCACGCATCTGTGCAACCGTACGCTCGCCGTCTGCGAGCCTCCAGATCACCGACGAACTCTCGTTCAGGCAAAACGCCTTGTGGCGAAGCTCGTCGTACACCAGCGTCTCCGTCCCCACCTGCTGGATCGAGATGTACCGCTGTACGCTGCGAGGTACTTCATCGTTTGTCATCGGCTCGATCCTTTCTGTAACAATAAATGGAACTTACTTCGGTGTAATTACGACGCTCACGGGCGCGCTGGTCCCCGCGCCCGTATAAGGAGATCCGGTCAGCACGCCACCGCTGCCCGTGAAGGCACTGACGGCATTTGAGCCGCCATTCGCAACCCACACATTGCCCGAGCCGTCGATCGCGATACTCTTCGGCGTGCTCAATCCATTGCCGTGGTAAACAGTGCCGCTGCTGCCGGTCGAGTTCAACTCGGTCACCGTGTTGTTGCCCGAGTTCGCAACCCACGCGTTGCCGCTGCTATCGATCGCAATCGCCGACGGAGAACTAAACCCACCCGCCGTAAAGCCACCGGCGCCCGAGATCGCCGCGCCCGTATTGTCCAGCTTGGTGACGCTCGCGTTGCCGCTGTTGGTCACCCACACCGCGCCCGTCGCATCGGTCGCGATCGAGCTCGGCGCATTCAGTCCGCCGCCGGTATACGTGATGCCGATAGTCCAGTCGGTCGGCGGTGAATTCACATTCAGCACCGGCGAGAACTGCGGCGTGCCCGTGCGCAACGCCAGCAGAGCCGGCACATTTCGCCCAGGTGACTTGGCGATATTCATGGCCGCGGTAATCGTGTCGGTCGGATAAACAGTGCCGGCCGCGTTTGGCGCCTGGCTGAAAAGATTGCCGCAGTTACTCGCATCGCCCGCGGTCCCGCCGCCCGAATTAACGCACTGCACCAGCAAGTCGGCGAGTGTATTGATCTCTGCCAGCGGCAGGGTGGCGCCCGCCGGCAACGTCGGCCCAGGAATCGTTCCGTTCGAAACGGTCACCACCTGATTGATCGCCGCAAACGCGTCCGCAAGGCCCGCCGTATTGGTCGAACTGGTGCCGACGTTGCTAATCCCCGTCATAAACGGCGAGAGCGCCCACACCGTCGCGACCGTCGTCAGTTCGTTCATATCGATGAAGTTGTTGAGGTACGTCCCGCCGCAGGTTCCCAGGCCGACCATCATGGCCAGGTTGTTGTTCGTCAGCAACGCAGTCGGATGGCCGCCGGTGCCCACCAGGTAGACCTGCGAGCCCGCCGCGCACGTGTAGCTGGGGAAGTTGAAGTTGCCGTTTGCGTTGGTCTGCACGGAAACGCCCAGCGGCGTCGCTGCCGAACTATATCCAGTCGTACCCGCCTGGTGGAGTTGCAGCGTCACGCCCGCCACCGGCTGCTGCCCGCCCATGACCACTCCCTGCAGAGCGGCCGCTGTCACAACCACAGGCTTGCTCGCACTCGAAGACACGCCCACGCCGCAGCCGCTCAGGCCCGTCGCCGAAAGCGCCGCGCTCGCCAGAAGAAGAGATCGTAACCAAAGTTGATTCCTCATGGCTCCACTCCTGTTCCGCTGGCTGCTCCCGTGGCAAGTGGAACGACTGGCGCCGCCGCGCCAAGAATCCTCGTCACCGTGTTCGCGGTGCTGCTCGGGACCCACACGCTCCCCGAGATGTCGACCGCGATGCCGCCGGGCGTGCTGCCAGAGCCGGAAAAACCCGTCGAAGGCGACACCGCCGCACCCGCATTGCTCAGCACGCTCACCGTGCCGTTCGAGTTCGCCACCCACACCTGGCCCAGGCCGTCGACCGCCACCGCCAGCGGATTGCTGATGCCGCCAACCGTGTACGGCGTCGAGCTCATCGCAACGCCCTGCCGGCTGAACTCACTCACACCGTTGCTGCTCGCGACCCACATATTTCCCGACGAGTCGAACGCCAATCCCAGCGCACTTGCGATCGTCCCAACTCCGCCGCCGGTGTAGCCGCCTGCACCGGTGATCGCAGCTCCCGTGAGGTCGAAGGTACTCAGGCTGCTCGTGCCGTTGCCCAGCCACACGCTACCCGCGATCACCAGGAAGCTCGCATTCTGCGTACCAGCCGCATAGATCCCACTCGCAGCCTGCGAAGCCTTCAGCACCACCATGCCCGCCACACCCGTCAGCGTCACCGTGCTGCCAACGATCGTAGCCGGGCCACTCACCACCGAATAAGAAATCGCACCCGAAGAATTTGAACTCGCAGACACGGAGAACGCCGCATCTTGCGTGTGATGGTTCGGCACCGTGAACACGATAGTCGGAAGCGGCATCACGGTCAGCGTGTTGGAGCCGGTCGCAGCCGCGTAGTTGCCGTCCGCAATCGTCGTCGCGGTAATTGTGTGAGCCCCCACGGCCAGCCCCGAGGTGTTGTAGCCGCTGTAGGTGCACGTGAGAGGACTCGATGAGCCCACGCAGGTTGCAGTAACCACAGTGCCCGAATCAACCTTGAAGGTGAGACCACCAGTCGGCGCTATGCCGCTTCCCGTATAGACGATGTTTGCGGAAAAGTTCGCAGTCGCGGTTCCAAATGGAATGCTTGCCGCGCTAACGTTCACGGTCGGAGTCTGCGGGTTGACGGTAAGCGCCGTCGTGCCAGAGCCGCTCGCGTAGTTTTCGTTGGTGGTGAGGTAGGTTCCCGTAATCGTGTAGCTTCCCGCGGCCAGCGTGCCGGCAGGAGTAAACGCCTGGGTCGTCGACTCCGTGCAGGTTGCGCCGCTCGAGCAGCCCGCGCTCGCAACCAGAGCATCGTTGCCGATCGTCGAAATCGTCGGTGAGCCGGAGAAGGTCACCGAGCCCGTCGGAAAACTCCCAGGGCCGGAGACGGTCGCCTTGTACGTGATTGCCGACGGCAAGCCGTAGGTGTACGACGCCGAAGTCGCGGTGACGCTGACGGTTGGCGTATACGTCACGCCGCCGGCAGCCGCGTTCTGCCAGTTGTTCACCAGGTTCGCGATGTTCAGCGACCCGATGCCCGTAGCCAGATCAAAACCTGCGCTCGCCGAGTAGGCAGGCTGTGCTGACGTCGTGCTGGTAGACAGAATGCCCGCGCTGCCGGTGCTGGTATAGCAGTTGAGCGAGCCTGGGGTACAGGCCTGCGAAATATTGCTGGTCTCAATGTCGTAAAAGATGCAGGTATTGGTGGGAACCGTGGTAGTCGTTCCGACATTACTGCTGGTTCCGCTGCCGTTGCACGTCGTTCCTGCGGTGTAGCTCGTAGTACCGTATTCCACTCCCGCCATGTTGTAGAGCACGTAGTTCGGCTGGCCGAGCCGCTCGCCAGTCTTCTGCGCAATCAACGCAAAGACTCCCGCCAATTGCGGCGAGACGAAGGATGTCCCCCCCGCACGCTGCAGGTTGGTTTTGCTGACGTCCGATTGAAAATAATCGAGCGCATGGGTCCAAAGTCCGTTGGAGGCAAACAAGGAGACGTCCGGAAGCAGCCGAAAATTGTAGGTGCTGGTGGGCGGGATGCCAAAGACCGTCCCATTCTGCCACGAAGGACGCGGCTGCAGGATGCTCACCCCTCCGCCGCCTCCGCCCGTCGCAAGAAACTGGCCGGTGCTACAGAACGCATTTGGGTCAGTGTTGCCACCCTCTTCGTAAAAACTAAGAATGGAGCTGGCGCAGGTGTCGTTCCAGGTTGTCTCGGCAGCATAACTCAGCGCGGAGGAGTCGCCCGCCTGGTTCGTTGCTCTCCAATAGTGGGATCGATTGAACGAAGTATCGCCCTCGAGTTCGTTGTAGTAGTCCTGAAAATCCGTTCCGCCCGCCGAGACGTTGTACAGCGTCGAACCTAAGCCGTTCACGGCCAAACCGTGGCTCGCAATCGGTTGGTTCTGGTCGTCGGTGTTACCCGATCCGGCGTCGCCTGCCGAGACCACCACTGTCTCTCCCTGGGCGGTCGCCTGCTCCCAGAGATTAGAAAGAAACGTGTTGTCGCTGGCGTCGCCGACCTCCGTATTGCCATACGAAAGACTCATCGTCGTCGCAAGATTATTGTCGATCACCGCTTCGGCCGAGAGAAAGATGCCCGCCGTGGACGACGTGCTCGCACAGGTCATAAACAACAGCGTGGCCCCCGGAGCCACCGCGCCCGCCCACTCCGTGTCCAACACAGCTTCGCCTTCTTCACCTTTCGAGGTCACGCCCGGATCGGAGCAAGTAATGGCCCCCGAGCCGTGCATCACAGTCAAAGACGGCGTAGCTGGCACAACTCCCATCGTCGTACGAAAGTTTGTTACGTCGCTCGTGGTGATGTCGGTCTCTTCAAGCAACGCAATGGTGATGCCGGAACCGGTAATTCCACCGCTCAGCAGCGGATTCTCGTTATAGATGGTGTAAAAGTCCTGCGCTCCAACATCGTAGTTTCCACCCGACGTATTGTCGGGAGACGCGTTGCCCGGCGCCGGTATCGGCGTCCGCGCAGGCACAACCGTAGGATGAGGCGTGATGTTGCTGAGCGAGAGGAAGCCCGAGACCAGCGGCGCCAGCGCCTCCGGTAGTTGCGCGTCGCGTACAGCCGAGTGGCGCACCTCCCCGGTTGCGAGACGCAGGTTATGGATCTCCGTATGAAACGTCTGCTGTACCTGCGCAACCGTGCCTGTGAAATCGACGAACATGCCGCTCTTGCCCACGACATTCACCGTGAAGCCTTCGGACTGAAGGTAGCCGGTCAGCGCCGCAATGTCCGCAACGGACGGACCGAACTCCGTGCCGATCGCCTCCGGCGTAAGCCACTGGTGATAGCTGGGATTGCCGGGCTGGTGCAACGCTTCCACCTCCGCGTCAAACGCGGCCTGCCGCTCCCGCGGGCGCTGCAACACAAGCTGAATATGCTCCATAGCCGCAGACGGGTCGCGAGCACCGAGGTCCTGCGCGGTCGCCACCTCCCGATGAACGGCGCCCCTCGTCGGCACCAGACGGCTGCGATCGATAGTCTGCGTGATAAGCTGTCGAGCCGCCGTTCGGAACTCGGAACGAATCGCAGGCGCAACGGCGGTCTGCGCCGCAACGGTCAGCCCCAGGCTCCCCACCGTGAGCAACCCAAGCACCACAGAACGCCAGAACCTTACCACCCGCGTAGTCCACGAAAGACAGGAATTGGCCAGTCTAGGGCCAAGGCCGAAAGACGATGAGGGAAGGCGTTCGTGCGCGGCAGAACAAGTCATAGAACTACCACGGATTTATCAGGATGGACCGGGCCTGTAAAGCTGATCAGAGGTTTTCTCCTGCTGCGTTCGATGTGAAGCAAGGAAGAGACTCGGCGATCGCTTACTCCAAGAGTAGACCACGGAACTCCTGGAAAATTCGGCGGGGGGGCAAATTATTCGGTCCGGTTACTGAAGTTACATCGGCACCCCAACCCGCACCCCGGAGGGAGCGCGCCCACTGAGCATTCGTGACACAAGCTGCCCTTAATCGCAGGAAGGCCCTGGTCGATTCTGTTGCCCCTGGACCGTGCCTGATTCTGCATCGTCCATTGGTGGCGAAAGCCACCTCCGATGGAACTCCCAGCGGAACTCAACCGGCTGAAACCGCCACCGCGGCAATCAACATCGCCCACAACCCCGCCGTCAACGTCCACGCCCTGTCGTCACTAATTACCGCCCAATCCCCGTTCGGCCCCACCGTGCCCGTCGAGGTCAACGACTTCACACTCGGGATTGAGTTCTCAGGGGGCGGCCTCAACGATCCCTACAGCATCGCCATCGACAGTAGCGGCGATCCTTGGATCACAAACAATGGAAACAGCAGCGTCACCCAGCTCGCCAGCAACGGAGTTCCTATCTCCCCGGCCGGCGGCTACACCGGCGGCGGCCTGAATGGCCTCTTCGGCGGCATCGCCATCGACAGCGCCGGCAACGCGTGGATCCCAAACTATTACGGCAACAGCGTCACTGAGTTCTCCAATGCCGGCACCGTCCTTTCGGGAACCCTTGGCTACACCGGCACCGGCCTGCACACGCCGTACGGCATTGCCATCGACGGCTCAGACAACGTCTGGGTCACAGGCTTTTCAAACCCCTATAACGTCGTCAAGCTCTCCAACGCCGGCGCAGTTCTCTCCGGAACCACTGGCTATACCGGCGGCGCCCTGAGTGTCCCCTATAGCGTCGCCATCGACGCCTCCGGTGACGCCTGGATCGTCAACAAGAGGAACAACTCCCTCACCGAGTTTTCCAACTCAGGTACCCTCCTTTCGGGATCGAACGGCTACACCGGGGGTGGTTTGGATACACCCTATTCCATTGCCATCGATGGGTCCGGTGACGCCTGGATCGCGAACTACAACGGCAATAACGTCTACGGCAACAGCCTGACTGAGCTCTCCAATGCGGGCGCCATCCTCTCAGGCGCCAATGGCTACGTCAGAGCCGGCTTGAATCTGCCCGTCTCGATCGCCATGGACGGCTCCGGCAACGCGTGGGTCGCGAATAGTCTCGGCAACAGCATTACCGAGTTTTCCAATTCGGGCGCCGCCATCACCGGAGTCAATGGTTACATCGGCGGCAACATAAACTCGCCCAACGCGGTCGCCGTAGATGGCTCCGGAAACGTCTGGGTCGCAAACCTCTTCGACAGCACCATGACGGAACTCATCGGCGCAGCCACGCCCGTAGTTACGCCGCTGGCAGTCGGCGTCAAGAACAACACCGTGGCCAGCCGGCCCTAAGGCTCAGGGAGCCACCGGCAGTCCCATCAGCGGCGTCTTGACCGGCACCGCCACACCAACAAACTGCGTCAGGATATTGCTGCCAAAGTTGCTGATCCACAAATTCCCGCTCGCATCCACGGCGATCGCATACGCCTCAAGCAGCGCCGCGTCCGCCCCTAGTCCGCCGACTGGAGAGAGTGCCGCGCCTGGAGTTGCAGTGCCTGCCCCCGCCAGTTCGGTGATCGAAACATTCCGGAAATTCGCAATCCACACGTTGCCAGCGCCATCAATCGCGATTCCCTGGGGATGGTTGAGGCCCCCGCCCACATAAGAGCCATTGGCAACAATCGTGCCCGAGCTCGATATCTCACTGATGCTGTTGCCGTAATAATTGGTCACCCAAACGTTTCCCAGACGGTCAAAGGCCAGGCTGGACGGGCCATCACAGCAGGTGAAGTTGGTGAATTGCGACCCATCTTGGGAGACCTTGGTCACGCTGGCGCCGCTCTGATTCACCACCCAGGCATTGTGACTGCCGTCGACCGCCGCAGCAACCGGGAACGCAAACAAGGCCGACGTATACCCCGCAGCGCCGGACAGCGGCTGGCCCGAACCAGAGAGGTGCGTCAGGTGCGAGTTCCCGTAGTCCACCACCCACGCGCTGCCGTCGGTGTCGATGGCGACCGAGATTGGAAAATCGAGCCCGCCCGCGGTGAACCCGCCGCTCCCGGCCACCGATTGCCCGCTGGAAGTCAGCACGCTAACGCTGTTGCCCGCAACCCCCGTGCTCGGCTCATTGGGAATCCACGCATGGTCGTTCGCATCCACCGCCAACCCATACGACGCGCTAAGCCCGAATCCCGTAATCCCCTGCGGCAGAAGCGGCTTGCCCAGGGGAGAAAACACGGAAGCCACGTCGAAATAACTTGCAACCCACACATTCCCAGAGCTGTCGACGCCGAGCCCCGACGGCGCGTTCATCCCGCCGCCCGTGTAATTCACAAACAGCGTCCAGTCGGCCGGCGCCGCCACCAGCGCCGGGGCAAACGCGGAGCTGCCACTCGACAACGCATACAGACTCGCCACATTAACCGCCGGGTTGCGAACCATGTTGAGCGTCGCATCCAGCGTATTGGTTGGCGCACTACCGCCGGCCGGTGTCGTAGCGGAAAAGAGCGCGCTGCAAGCATTCCCGCTCGCCGAAGAAGCCACGCAAGCATTCAGCAAGTTCGCAACCGAGTAGATTCTCGCCGCCGGAGACGCGCCATTCGGCGCAAACGTAAGACCGGGAATGCTGCCCCCTCTAATGTCTGCCAGCGCAAGAGCCGTCGCAACCGCGTTGTCCAGGCCCACCAGGTTGGTCGAACTGGAGCCCAGGTTCGCCCCCAGGGAAAGGAATTGCGATAGCGCATAAGTCGCCGCAACCGTCGTCACCTCGTTCACCACGACCTGGCTCGCCGCGACCACCTGATTGCACGCCCCCAGAGCCGTAAGCAGCACCACCGCGCTATTGGCTGACGTAGCCGCAGCCCCCGCCTTGCCACCCCGCGCCACAACATAAATCTGCGATGAGGCCAAGGGACAGATATAGCCAGCCGGAACGGTAAACGCTCCATTAGCGTCAGTCGTCAGAGAACTGGTCAGCAGCGCACTGCCGCTCGAGCCATTGCCGCTTGTCCCCGCCGCATACAACTGCACCGTCGCGCCGATCAGAGGCTGTTTGCCAGCCATCGCCTTGCCGTCAAAGCTCACCCCGGTGTAGTTGGTACCGGGCGTTTGGATGACCGGGGTAACGCTCCCGCAGCCGGTAATTCCGCACAGAATGCTCGCCGTGAAGATCGAGGCAACCACCGCGGTAAGAAACTTGGAAATTCGAAGATGCATGGAAGAGTCCGATGAGTGCGGGCGGCGGTACAAGCGAGTCAGACCCCCAAGTCTGACAGAGGCAAGAGAGGCCCGCAAGTCCCTGGTCAACGGCTGACGCGCAGCATCTGCAGGAAGGGCCGTCCCCATTGCCTCAGGGCGCAGCACAATAGCGAAATCTCTCTTGGAGCGCGCGATCAGGACACACGTTTCACGTCCGGAGACTCGGACATGGGTTCGGCTCATCGAATCACGAGACAGGCCTGCGACCGGGATTAGGGCTTGCGGCGAGCCTTCAACCGGGCACGAACCGTGGAAAACAACGCGCCCGCTGAGCCGACAAGAGCGAGAACGACCGTAGGATTCTCCGGAGAATCTGTGCAGCCAGTCTGAGCGTGAAGCGGGAGAGCGACACACAGAAAAGCCGCGGACCACAGGAAAACCATCAATATTTTATTCATAACCGTCCTCGCCCACAAATCTACTGGATACAAATTTCAAAAGTCAACTCCAATGTGAGCCGATGTCCGCTTGGAGACACGCAATTAACCCATTAGTTGCAGATCAGCCATGAATCGAGATCACGGCTGCCCGTCCACATCCGGTTGCAGCACGATCAGCAACACCAGTCCCACGACGGCAAACATGCGAAACGCCTCTTCTCAGCTCAAGGCCCTCGGCATCCGGCATGGCCCGCTGGACCCGACTGCGGCATATTCACTGCAGTTTGTGCCGTAAAAACCTCCAGGTCCGACAGGCGAAACATCCCTGCAAAAGCGGCGTCTATGCCCCCCAACGGCTCGTGATTCATTTCCCACAGAAGTGTGACGGCGGACACATCCACCTGTTGAGCCCGCGGCGTAACTTCACTGCAATTCATCGGCTAATCGCATGGGGCACGTTTGTGGTTTAGCTCTGCGACCCAGGGCTTTGGCCGATGCCTGCACGGACAGCGAGGTCGGCATGGGTCAATCGATTTGGCAGTCAATGGAACAGAAGGGCTACAGCCGCAGGGACTTCTTACAGTTCTGCGCTGCAGCCGCAACCGTAGCCGGGCTGGGTCGCAGCGGCGCAAGCCAGGTTGCGGCAGCATTCGAAAAACAGGAAAAGCCGGCCGTGGTGTGGCTGCACTTTCAGGAGTGCACCTGCTGCAGCGAGTCGTTCCTGAGAGCTTCGCACCCCATCGTTCTCGATGTGCTGCTGGACGTGCTCTCGCTCAATTACACGGAGACGCTGCAGGCGGCGGCGGGATTCCAGGCGGAAAAATGCCTCACCGACACCATTCGCGATCACAAGGGCAAGTACATCGTGCTGGTGGAAGGTGCGGTGCCCACCGGCGATGACGGCGTCTACTGCATGATCGGCGGCAAGACCGCAGAATCGATTCTGCAGACCGTGGCCAAAGATGCGGCGGCAGTTGTGGCGTGGGGCAGTTGCGCCTCCAACGGATGCGTCCAGGCGGCCAAGCCGAATCCGACCGGCGCCACGCCGATCCACAAGCTGGTGGACAAGCCAGTGATCAATGTTCCGGGATGCCCGCCAATCGCCGATGTGATGATGGGCGTCGTCACTCACCTGCTGGTGCTGGGACAGGTCCCGGCGCTGGATAACCTGGGACGGCCCAAGGAGTTTTATGGGCGTCGCGTGCACGACACGTGCTACCGCCGTCCGAACTACGATGCCGGCTTGTTCGTCGAGGCATGGGACGACGAGAACGCGCGCAAGGGCTATTGCCTGTACAAAATGGGATGCCGCGGCCCGGTCACCTACAACGCCTGTTCGGTGGTGAAGTGGAACGAGGGCACAAGCTATCCCATCCAGTCCGGCCACGGCTGCATCGGCTGCAGCGAGGAGGGGTTCTGGGACAACGGCCCGTTCTACCAGCATCTGCCCGCATTCCCCGGCTTCGGTATCGAGAGCACGGCGGACACGGTGGGTGCTGCTGTGGGACTCGTCACGCTGGCCGGAGTTGCAGCCCATGCCGTTGTGACCAACGTACGCAAGCGCAGCGTGATCGCGGAAGTTCACGCTGAAGACCAAAAGGAGCCGTAACCCATGGCACGCGTCGTCGTCGATCCAGTAACCCGTATTGAAGGCCACCTGCGCAT
>PKWK01000248.1:0-178 GCA_003133205.1 Granulicella sp.
GAACTTCTCCCAACTCACCGCGGACACCGGCGGCGAGGGACTCTGGGAGGGCCAGTTCTCGCCCGGCTCCTTCTTTCCGCTGCTCGACAAGTTCTACTCGGTGCTGCAGAGCGAGGTGGTCGTCACCGTCACCGCGCCAGGCGCCCCGGGCAAGTACCAACGGATCGATGTCAAGGCC
>PKWK01000248.1:228-6504 GCA_003133205.1 Granulicella sp.
TGCGATACTTAGTCCTGACATGTACAAAAGAGTCCTCCTCAAGCTGTCCGGAGAAGCCCTCGCTGCAGGCACGGGTTTCGGCATCGACGCCGTCTTCATTCACAAAGTAGCCGCCGAGATCGCCGCTGTCCACGCTCTGGGATGCGAGATCGGCATCGTCGTTGGAGGCGGGAACTTCTTTCGCGGCGTCGCCCAGCAGGCCATCGACATGGACCGCGTCGCCGCCGATCACATGGGCATGCTGTCGACCGTCATCAATGCCATCGCCATGCAGGATGCCATCGAGAAGCTCGGCATCGTCTGCCGCGTCATGTCGGCGATTCAAATCCATCAGGTCGCCGAGCCGTACATCCGCCGCCGAGCCATCCGCCACCTCGAGAAAGGCCGCGTCGTCATCTTCGCCGCAGGCACCGGCAACCCCTACTTCTCCACCGATACCGCCGCCTCCCTGCGCGCCATGGAGATCGGGGCGGACATCCTGCTGAAGGCCACCTCGGTCGACGGCATCTATAGCGCCGACCCCAAACTCCACTCCAACGCGACCAAGTTCCAGCAGATCTCCTACGACGACATCCTCCGCCTGAACCTCCGGGTCATGGACGCCGCAGCCGTATCCATGTGCCGTGACAACAACATGCCGATGATGGTCTTCAGCATGAAGACGCCGGGCAACATCGTGCGGGTGATCCAGGGCGAACCGCTGGGGTCGCTGGTTACGCCTTAGAGTCTTGATAGGGATGGGCTGGTAGCCCAAGGCTTCCGCCTTGGGGTCTTAAGTCCAATAACGAGCCCGGTTTAGCCCCTGAGGGATTCCGGAGTTCGGTGCCGCCGCAACTTCTCCGGCGCAAACCCCATCTAAACTAGTAATAGTGACCGAAGCCCTGCTCACACTCGACGCCCCAGTCTTCACGCAACCTGCTGTGCACGTGAGCAAGCCCCAGCTTCCCGCGCTCACCGGCGTGCGCACCCTGCTGGCCGTGAACATCATGCTGTTCCACTTCACGCCGCCGCACATGACGTATCTCTATCCGCTGATCGACAACTCCTACGTCTTCGTCGGCTTCTTCTTCCTGCTGTCGGGCTACGTGCTGGCGTACAACTACGCCGACCGGCCCGGCCGGCTGGTGAAGCGTGATTTCTGGCGCGCCCGCTTCGCCCGGCTCTACCCCATTTACCTGCTCTCGCTCGTGCTCTTCTTCGGCATGCTGGGCGCGGAGTGGCATGCGCGTTCGCACGGCCAGTTCTTCGAGGGCGTCATCCTCACGCCGCTGCTGCTGCAGGGCTGGAGCCCCGCGCTCGCCACCTTCTGGAACACGGTCGCCTGGACGCTCTCGTGCGAGGCCGCCTTCTACTTTGCCTTCCCCTGGCTGATCCGCATGCGGTGGCCAAAATCTCCGGGCCGCCTGATTGCGCTGCTGATCGGGATCTGGTGTCTCGGGCTGGTGCCGCACATGCTCTATCTACACTTCAATCCCGACCACCTCGCCGCACAGGCCGACCGCTACTCCTCGGGCACGTGGATTCGCATGCTCAAGTACACTCCGCTCTCCTATGCCTGCACCTTTCTCGGAGGAATCACGCTCGCCAAACTGCAGGCCAGCCTGACGCTCGCCGCGCGGCATCGCGCCTGGATCGCCGCCATCAGCCTCGCCGCCATCGGTCTGTTCTTCGCGAAGGCCGTCAACCACGTGCCATATGTCCTGATGCACGGCGGCTTCCTGGTGCCGCTCTTCGCCGCGCTGGTCGTCGGACTCAGCGGGCAGAATATCTTTGCGGCCGCCTTTGCATGGAAGCCGATTGAGTTGCTCGGGCAGGCCAGTTACGCGCTCTTCCTGCTGCACTTCAACTTCATCAACCTGATCCGCGAGTACCACGTGCCCGAACATCTGCACGTCGCGGCCTACGATCCGTGGATCTCCTACGCGGCGACGCTGGTGCTCGCTATGGCGGCGATGCACTTCGTAGAAAAGCCCGCTCGCAGAGCCATCCTGAAACGCCGAACCGCCCCAGCCCAATAAGCCGGCTAGTCATTGAACCGATTCAGGATTCCTCCACCTTCTCATCTCATTTATCGGTAACTACGAGCGAAGCTTCGGAATTGCAGACTTCTGGCCATCCAGATGACGATCAACCCGTGATCGGCGAACTGATCGGAAGTCTCTTGAACGTTATCCGGGTCCACCAGCCAACGCATATCTGAACCGCCCGTCCGTGACGTTCAGGAAATCACGCGTCGCCGTAACGAGGCCGCCAGACCCGCGACCCCGGTACCAACGAGCAGCAAGCTGGATGGCTCTGGGAGCACGTACCCGGCATCGGTGATCTCGCCGAACTCGACCGACGTCCCGCTAAACACCACAGACTTGGCATTTTCGCCAAGTAAAGATGCCCCCACGGGATCCCAGCTAGACTCCGCGGAGAGAGGGATATCCGCCAGCTCTGTGCCAGTTCCACTCAGGCCGGACCAGAGGGTGACCGATCCGGAGCCATCGAAGTCTCCGTAGTAAAAGGAGAATACGTTGGTAAATCCGCCCGGTACATTCATCGTTGCGGACGACCCGTTCAACGCTCCCACATCGGGGTTTTCAAAACCAGTTACCGCAACCGCAATGAAACTCGGGGTGAATGTGATGCCGTAATTGGTCCCGGGACCGGATCCCAGGCTGCCAGTTCCGCCGTCGTAGTAGTTGAGGACCTCTTCACGGTTCTGGAGGCCGTTAAAAGTGAGCACGAAATTGCTGGCTAGCGCATTGGTGGCAGCCACCGTCAGAAGGCTCACCAACACCGGGGAAAGGAACCGTCGTAGTTTCATGAACCCCTCCAAATTTAAACTGAATGTCTCTAGTGACAGAGCAACTGCCTTGGTGCGTCTCTGCGAATAGGCAGGGAATGTTACGCACAAGGAATAAGAATCGCGGTGATCACTATCACACCTGCTTGGCGCAACGTCCCCGTGAACTACTCTCTTGAAAACGAGAGCTTTCACGTTGAATTCCCGCCCTCACTGGCAGGCTGAGCGAGATCAAATGGCGGGACCATCTTCCGAACTGCCTGTAAGGTCGGCTTTTCGGAAACTACAATGAACATGCTGCCTTAAGTCTCAGGCGATAGACGCCGCACGGCGGCAGTGGCCCTCGCTCTTCTGGCGACGGCAGCAGTTTGGGGCACGTCGCGCAGACGCGGAGCGGGCAACGGATGGCGGGCGAGCCATTCCAGCATGATGCGGTTCGCCACCTCCGGCGTCTCCTCGAAGACGGAGTGGCCGCAGCCCGGCACCACGATCAACTCGGACTTGCGCAGGATGCGCCTCAGCTTGATGCCGGAGCTCAGGCTGACCGTACAGTCGCAATCGCCCCACACCAGCAGCGTTGGAATCCGCCTGACGCGGCGGAGCGCGCATTTCAGCTTGGCCATCTCGGCGACCCAGGAGCGAATGATGCAGAGAACGTGGCGCAAGGTGCCGGGGTTGCGCAGGCCATCGACAATCTCCCGCAGACAGCGATCGACCACGCGGTGGGCGCCTCCATACATCTCTCCGAGAGCGATGCGCTGGATCGGTGCCGGAAGATAGGGCAGCATCCAGGCGAGAAACGCGCCCCACCGGGTGCTGTAGACGCGCACCATCATATCGCTGGAGCGGCTGTACGGGTTGGCCGGCGCGAACAGGATGAGCCGGCGCACGCGCCTGGGATGCAGCGCGGCCAGCATCAGCGCGACGGCTCCCCCGTGCGAGTGAGCGACGATGTCGGCGTCGGCAAGGGCGAGCGCATTCATGACTGCGACGATGCGATTGGCGGTGGCCATCAGCCCCGCGTCCAGCCCCCCGACCCGTTGCGATTTGCCCATGTTCACCAGGTCGATCGCATAGACGCTGGCGTGCTGAGCGAGGGCGTCGATGTTATTCCGCCAGTTCTCACTGGAACTGACCAGCCCATGGATGAACAGCATCGGCTGGCCACTTCCCGCGTGAAGATAGTACACACGAGCGCCGGCTACATCGACGAAAGCCTCTTCGTATCCTGCTTGCGGGGTCTCCTGCTGCATGGCAAGAAATCCTTTCTCGCAATTTCCTCTAACCCGGCCCTACCGCAAATTACTACATGGCCGATGCGCATTCGTTCAACAGCGTTTTCGACTACGCGTCAGCGAAGTATTGGATGTCTCAGGAGCGTAAAGCGTAACCTGAGTCTTCGAAGGAATTCGCCGGAAACGTAGTCACGTTGATTCATGGACGCATTAGTAGATAGAACAGTAACGTCTGTCTGTCTGCAACACGACATTTCCTGCAAGGATTTTTGGCGGTACTTGAGGAGTCAACGGCTTTGGAAGACACCCATGCACTCGCGGCATCGCCCGCGGCGAACGACCGGCGGATTCTCCGAATTGGCCATCGAGGAGCCGCGGGGCACGCCCCGGAGAACACCATCGCCGCCATCCGCAAGGGTATTTCGCTGGGCGTCGACTTCGTCGAAGTGGACGTTCAGCGCACCCGGGACGGCCGCCTGGTGGTGATGCACGATGCGCTGGTGGACCGGACTACCGATGGCACCGGCCTGGTCTCCGAGATGACCTGGGATGAGTTGCAGTCGCTCGACGCCGGCGGTGGGGAACGCATCCCTTGTTTGGAAGCAGCATTGGAGGCGGCGCTGGCAGCGACGAACGGGCATGCCGGGGTGATGCTCGAAGCAAAAACAGCGGGGATCGGGCCAGAACTTCACCGTGCGGTACTCGCGTCGGGTTTTTCGGGTCCGGTGATCTATGCGTCCTTTCTGCACGCGGAGATTCTCGCAATCCGCGCGATCGATCCGCTGGCGAGAACCATGGCGCTGATGGAGTGCGTGCCTGTTTCAGGAGCGGCCTTCGCGCGCGATGCGAACGCAACGATGGTAGGCCTGGCCTACGATTCGGCAGCCGCCGAGTTCATCGCTACGCTGCACGACGCCGGCCTTGAGGTGCTGCTCTATACGGTCAACGAGCCCAGGCTGATCCAGCGCGCAATCGATCTCGGCGTCGATGGGGTGATCTCCGATTATCCCGAGCGCGTTCCAAAGATCCGGCCGATATAACTGCTAGTTCGGCGACGGCTTCTCGATCGCTGGAGCGGCTACTTCTTGGGAGCGTAGGGGCCGACTGCGGGCTTGCCCTGGGTGTCCTTCAGCGGGCCGAGTTCGTCGGCAACGCCGCGCGTAATCGCCACGACCTCGCTGGCGTTCTGGAAGCAGGTGAAGTCGGGGCGGTCGCGCCATGCGAACGGGCCNNCGCTTGCCCGCGCCCAGCGCCGCGTCGTGCACGATGTTGATCAGGCGCTCGTAGTCGGGCGTGCCCATCTTGTAGCCGGAGAAGTTGCCGAGGTCTCCGCTGGCCGCGAAGATCGCGGTGACGCCGGGAATCGCCGCGATTTGCTTCGCGTCCATGGCGCCCTCGAGCGTCTCGATCATCTCGATCAGGACTACGTTCTTGTTGATGGTGTTGCGATAGCCGCCGGGGACGTCGCCCCACATCTCGGGATCGAAGGCCTGGCCGCCTCCCAGGCTGCGCTTGCCGAGCGGCGGGAACATGGTCCAGTCCCTCGCGGCCGTCCCCTCTTCCACCGAGCGGACCGTCGGAATCACGATCACCAGCGCGCCGAGGTCCATCGCGTGTTGAATCTCCCGTTCATCGGTATAGGCGACGCGTACGCCAGGCACTGCTTTGGCGTGCGGACACGCCTTCCACATGCGGCCGACCGCTTCCCAATCTCGCTGGTTGTGCTGCATCTCTGTCCAGATGAAGTCATAGCCGGCGTTTGCCATGGCGCAATAGGTTTCTGGAGTGTCGGTGCTGAAAACGGTGCCACCCGTGACCTTTTCGCCCTTCATCATCTTGAGCATTACTGGATTCCATATCTCTGAATTCGGCGGCGCATCGTATGCCGGCCCGTATTTCCATTTAGCCGGATCGAGCGGACCTTGATTGACGGCGCCTGCAGTGGCTGCGTTGATTTGGCCAGAGTCTTTGCCGGCGGGGGCGGCGAGGGGAAACTGCAGCTTGCCTGCGTCCGCGTTATTCGCGTAGGGATCCGCGCTGGGCGGAGGCGTTTGCCCCTGTGCCTGCAACATCATGAACCCGAGCGCTACCGTAAGCGCTGCCACCGGAAATCGATCCATTTCGAACTCCCTCCTCGTGTTCTCCTGGCGCCTGCATCTCAACGCAGCCATGCAGGCAGAATACTGCTGTGGCTTCTGATAATGGCAGATTTTCGGAAACTTCGGCTGTTTGATCAAACTACCCGTTACA
>PKWK01000336.1:0-34030 GCA_003133205.1 Granulicella sp.
AACACCATGGCCATGGCCGGCGAGTTCCTCGGCATCTCGCCCATGCTCCTCACCGGAGTTCCCGCCATGGACGCACACAAGCACGAAGCCTCGCGCAAGGCTGGAGCCATGGTCATGGACCTCGCCCGCGCCGGCCTCACCCCGCGCAAGATCCTCACCCGCCACGCACTCGAGAACGCCATTGCCGCAGTCTGCGCATCCGGCGGCAGCACTAACGCCGTCCTCCACCTCATCGCCATTGCCCGCGAGCTGGAAATCCCGCTCGACATGGCCGACTTCGACCGCATCTCCGAGCACACGCCCTTCATCTGCGACCTCTCCCCCGGCGGCAAGTACGTCGCCAGCGACTACCAGCACGCCGGCGGCTCCCGCGTCCTCGCGCAGCGCCTCATCGAGAAAGGCCTGCTCCACGCCGACGCGCTCACCGTCTCCGGCAAGACGCTAGCCGAAGAGGCCGCACTCGCCGTCGAAACTCCCAATCAGCAAGTCATCCGCCCCTGGTCGAACCCGCTCAAGGCCACCGGCGGCCTCGTCATCATGAAGGGCAACCTCGCCCCCGAAGGCGCCGTCATCAAGGTAGCCGGCCACGAGCGCCTGCACCACACCGGCACCGCCCGTGTCTTCGAGTCGGAAGACCTCTGCCACGCCGCCGTCGAAGCCGGCAAGATCAACCCCGGCGACGTCTGCGTCATCCGCTACGAAGGCCCACGCGGAGGCCCCGGCATGCGCGAGATGCTCGCCGTAACCGCCGCCATCAAAGGCATCCCAGCCCTCTCCGACACCGTAGCCCTGCTAACCGACGGCCGCTTCAGCGGAGCCACCCGCGGCCTCATGGCCGGCCACGTCGCCCCCGAGGCCTTCCTCGGAGGCCCCATCGCCGCCGTCCACGAAGGCGACACCATCACCTTCGACGTCCCCGCGCGCACGCTAACCCTCAACGTCCCCAAAGCCGAGATCGCCGCACGCCTAGCCGCATGGCGCGCGCCCGAGCCGCGCTACAAACGCGGCGTCTTCGCCAAGTACGCCAACTCCGTCTCCTCCGCCAGCGAAGGAGCCATCACCACCTGACGAGGGGGGGTACCCCCCCCCCGCTTTGGGCCAAAATCTTGAAAGGAAATGACTTAGGTTCTGGCCTCGAAGCTAAGATATTGAAAACAAAGGGTCGTGTGTGTGCAAAATCTTCATTACAAAGGAGATAGCCTCATCATGGAATGCACTCGCAATTCGACGTCGGGAATCGAGAATCCGAAAAGCGCCAAAGGCGCGACAACATACCAGCCTAGGCCGAAGGCCTAGGACACCGGCGATTAAAAGGTACGGAGGGCTGAAAGCCCGACACATAGCCGCCCATCAATCCCAAACGTACCGCTCATCGAACCCAACATGATACTTCTCGAAAAACGCGCGCATCTCGTCCTGGAAACTCCGTTTCGCATGATGCATCTTCTGCGCGTCGATGTAATGGATCAGCGCGCCAACATCCGCGGGGCTGACGGAAAACAGACCGTAACCACGTTGCCATGCGAAGTTGGCTACCCCTTGCTGTTTCATCCAGACGGAAGATCCAGTTTTGATCTCGGATACGAATTTCGCTGCCGTTCGCGTCGACGCCAGTCTCACCGCAAGATGAACGTGGTCGGCAACTCCACCCACTCGAAAGCACTCGCAATCCAATCTGCGCGCGGTTCCGGCGAGATACGCATGAAGATCCGGAACCATGTCATCGCTGATGAGCGGAGCCCGATGTTTCGTGCTGAAAATGATATGCACCAGATTGAAGCTCAACGTCTGCGGCATTTGACGGATTATATGTCGGGCCTTCAGCCCTCTGCGGTGTTGGCCGACACGTACCTAGGCCTTCGGCCTAGGCTGGTATGTCGTCGGGCCTTCGGCCCTTACCGTCTCTCGATCCAGCCGGCCGGCAACCAGCCAAGAACGCAGCAACCTACCAGCCCAGGCCAATGGCCTTGGAATCAAGCCGCTCGAACCCGCCCAGGAACGAAACCTCGACATATCCTAAGCGCCAAAGGCGCGAAACATACCAGCCTAGGCCAAAGGCCTAGGTACGCGGGGACAGACAACCAAAGAGGGCTGAAGGCCCGACACATCGCAAGCCCCTTCGGCCGTGCCACAACCACCACCGCAGCAAAAGGGCTTTAGCCCCTGAGGTACGCAAATATGTCGCAGGGAATCATCATCAGAAACCGTCTCGTAGAACCGAAAGAGATGGAGGTTCTTAAGCACACCTACACATGCCCGTGCGGTGACGAATTCTCTATCTATCTTCACAAGGCTCATCCCGAAAATGTGGATCAGATAGTCGATTGGCTCAAAGAAATCCTGGACGCAGAACACAGTCGCAAGCGCTCCGGACACGACAACTCGTACCACTGTCCTTTTTGATCGCCGAGGTAAAACCGATGGGTATCGTTGAGTTCGCAGCATACGTCATTGTCGGTAAGACAGCCGGAAAATATATATACGTGTGGCGTAAGGAAAAACGTGAACGGATCGAACAAATTGCCGTCGCCTCAGAACACAACGATGAAAAAACATCCGACTATCGACGACAGAGGCTTGAATTACGGTACCCGCAATACTTCGTTCCAGCGCCCGACGCGCGGTACTTTCATGAAGCTGCGGAACAACTGAAGCCGATCCCGCTGACGGGAAAAGAACGGCTCAAAGATTGGGGACTCAGGCTGGGCGGATTGACGCTAGGGCTCATCGTAGCTGGGATTATTTGGTTGGTTGTCCAGCTCATCAAGTCACTGTTTTAGGTAAGGTTTTGAAGGAATATGCAGAAGCAAAGAATGAGGTTGTCCAATGAATAAATCGAACACAAACCCCACCCTAACCGGAGCAGAAATCCTCTGGGCCACCCTCGTTGGCGAGGGCATCACCACCGTCTTCGGCTATCCCGGCGGAGCCATCCTGCCCGCGTACGACGCGCTGCGCAAGTTTCCCATCCACCACGTCCTCGTGCGCCACGAGCAGTGCGCCGCCCACATGGCCGACGGCTACGCCCGAGCCTCGGGCAAGGTAGGCGTGTGCATTGCCACGTCCGGCCCCGGCGCCACCAACCTCGTCACCGGCATCGCCACGGCCATGCTCGACTCGATCCCCATCGTCTGCATCACCGGCCAGGTCTCCTCCAAAGTCCTCGGCACCGACGCATTTCAGGAAATCGATATCACCGGCATCACCCTGCCCATCACCAAGCACAACTACCTCGTCACCCGAGCCGAGGACATCGCCCCCATCCTGCGTGAGGCCTTCGAGATCGCGCGCACCGGCCGCCCCGGCCCCGTCCTCATCGACATCACGAAAGACGCGCAGCAGGCCACCGCGCCCTTCGACTTCGCCGCCGCCGCGCCCGCGCCGCACCGCCCGCACCCCATGCTGCGCGCCGAATCCAGTTCCATGCAGGAAGCTGTCGCGCTCATCGCCGCCGCCAAGAAACCCATCATCCTCGCCGGCCACGGCATCATCCACTCCGGCGCGCGCGACCAGGTCATCGCCTTCGCCGAGAGCCGCAAGATCCCCGTCGCCAGCACCCTGCTCGGCCTCGGGGCCTTCCCCACCGACCACCCGCTCTCCCTCGGCATGATGGGCATGCACGGCGAAAGCTGGGTCAACCACGCCATCCAGCAGGCCGACCTCCTGCTCGCCTTCGGCATGCGCTTCGACGATCGCGTCACCGGCAACCTCGCCAGCTACGCGCCCAACGCCAAGAAGATCCACGTCGAGATCGACCCCGCCGAGATCAACAAGAACGTTCGCGCCGACGTCGCCCTCATCGGCGATCTCGCCAAGGTGCTCGACACGCTGCTCCCGCTCGTCCCCAAGAAGTCCGACGCAAGCTGGATCGCCGAAGTCAACAAGATGAAAGGTGACGCCAGCGTCCGCGACATCATCAACCTGCCCGACAGTGGCCACCTCTACGCCGCGCACGTCATCCACGACATCTGGCGCGAAGCCCAGGCCGCCGGCCGCCTCGCCGAAACCATCATCGTCACCGACGTAGGCCAGCACCAGATGTGGGAGGCCCAGTACTTCCGCCACGACACGCTGCGCTCGCTCATCACCTCCGGCGGCCTTGGCACCATGGGCTTCGCGCTCCCCGCCGCCATCGGCGCCAAGTTCGCCTGCCCCGAAAAAGACGTCTGGGTCATCGCCGGCGACGGCGGCTTCCAGATGACCGCCGCCGAACTCTCCACCATCCAGCAGGAAAAACTCGCCATCAACATCGCCGTCATCAACAACGGCTTCCTCGGCATGGTCCGCCAGTGGCAGGAGGCCTTCTACGAGAAGAACTACGCCGAGTCGCCCATTCTCTCGCCGGACTTCGTAGCCCTCGCCGCCGCCCACGGCATCGCCGGAGCCCACGTCCGAACACGGTCAGAAGTAACTCCGACCGTAACGCGCGCCCGCACCAGCGGCAAGACCTTCCTCATCAACTTCCAGGTCGAAAAGGAAGACGGCGTCTACCCCATGATCGCTCCCGGCGCCGCCCTCCACGAGATGACCCGCCGCCCCACCAAAAACCCCCTCCTCGAACTCCCCGAGGACGCATAGATGATGAAAACCACCGCGATCGATGCAGTTCACAGGGCTGTCATGCGACATAGTCTGGAGGAAATCAGACACGCAATAGCAAAAGGAGATCCTGTCGACGCGAAAGACAATTACCGACGTACGCCCTTGTTTTACGCCTGCATGGACGGCGATCTGTCGATAGTGCTCGAGTTAATTGAACACGGTGCGGATACCAATTCTCAGGATCGCGATAAGAGGACGCCGCTGCATTTTGCGGCACAATCTTACCAAGCGGAGATCGCCAAGTTGCTCCTTAGGAGCGGTGCTAACGTAGACACCCAAGACGTGCATGGAAACACTCCTTTGGCCGTCGCCGTGTTTGATTCTCCCGGGCGACGTGACTTGATTGAGGTGCTTTTGTCTGCAGGCGCAAACAAGAGTGTAGAGAATCTACACGGCGTTACTCCGGAAGGGCTTGCCAAGTCCATCGCCAATTTCGACGTGCACAAGTTTCTGCAATAACTGCCAGATCACTTCTCACATGACCACTCGCCCATCCATCCCGCTGCTGCTCCTCCTGCCGCTCCTCCTGATCGGCTGCAAGTCCGCCCCACCCGCGCCCGCCACCCCAGCCGCCGAAACAACTCCCGCCGTAACCTACCCACCCCGCCCCACGACCCCACCCGCGCCCTTCCAACTCTTCCACCACGGCAACAACAGCTTCACTCTCGTGGTCAAAGAAACCGCCACCGACGACGAAATCTCCGCCCTCGTCTGGCAGCTCCACGACGCGGCCCACGCCCGCTCCTTCGACAAGCTCCACATCTCCCAGAAGCAGGTCGACGCCTACGGCCCCACCGTCTCGATCCACATCTACCGCGGCACCAAATGCGCGCCCGAAAAATACGCCCCCGGCGAGCCACCCTGCGGAGGCAGCTACCACGCCTCCGGCGACTACACCCTGGACACGCACACCAACCCACCGTGGGAAAACGGCGTGCTCCTCCACGGCGAGGACCACCGTACGAACCTCTGGGACGCCGACGCCACCTCCACCACTCCCAGCCACTAACCCATGACCTTCCGCCCCTCCATCCCGCTGCTCCTCCTCACCCTGCTCCTCTCCCCAGCAGCCTTAACCCAATCCCCGCCCGCCTACACCCCACCCACCCCCACCGAAATCCGCGCCGCCGCAACTCCCACCCACGATGAAACATGGTGGAGGCACGCCGTCGTCTACGAGATCTATCCCCGCAGCTTCCAGGACAGTAACGGCGACGGCATCGGCGACCTCAACGGCATCACCCAGCGCCTCGACTACCTCCAATCCCTCGGCGTCGACGCAATCTGGATCGCCCCCATGTACCCCTCGCCCCAGGTCGACTTCGGCTACGACATCGCCAACTACACCGCCGTCGACCCACAATACGGCACCCTCGCCGACTTCGACCGCCTCCTCGCCGCCGCTCGCGCCCACCACATCCAGATCCTGCTCGACATGGTGCTCAACCACACCTCCGACAAGCACCCCTGGTTCCTCGACTCCGCCAGCTCCCGCACCAACCCCCACGCCGACTGGTACATCTGGAACGACGGCAAGCCCACCACCGATCCGCACGCCATCAACGCCCACCAAGGCCCGCACGGCTGGGTCGTCCCACCCAACAACTGGTCCTCGCTCTTCCAGGGCTCCGCGTGGGAGTGGGTCCCCGCCCGCGGCCAGTTCTACTATCACTTCTTCTACAAGCAGCAGCCCGACCTCAACTGGCGCAACCCCGCCGTCGAAAAGGCCATGTTCGACGCCATGCGCTTCTGGCTCGACCGCGGCGTCGCCGGCTTCCGTCTCGACGCCATCACCACCCTCTTCGAGGACCCCACCCTCCACGACGAGCCCCTCACCGGCAAGCTCGACGCCAGCGGCTTCCCCGAGTCCAACCACACCCTCACCAGCGGTCTGCCCCAGGTCCACGACGTCCTCCGCCGCCTCCGCACCCTCATCGACTCCTACCCCGACCAGCGCCTCCTCGTCGGCGAAATCTACGTCCCCGCCACATCCGAACTCCTGCAGTGGTACGGCACTCCCGCCCAACCCGAACTCGAGCTCCCCATGGACACGCTAGTCGGCTTCCATGTGGAAGGCGGCGGCGTCACCGGCGCCCCCAACGTCCAGCTCAACCTCGCCCACTTCCGCCAATCCATCTCCGACATGGAGACCGCCCTCGACGCCCACCAACCCCTCCTCGTCTTCGACAATCACGACAACACGCGTAGTTGGGACCGCTTCGGCGACGGCGGCCCGCACAATCCGCAGATCGCCCGTATCATCGCCACTATCCTCTTCACCACGCGCTCCACCGCGCTGATGTACTACGGCGAAGAGCTCGGCATGTCCACCCACACGCCCGCCCACAAGGAAGACGTCCGCGACCCCATCGGCATCACCGGCTGGCCCAAGGAAAAAGGTCGCGACGGCGAGCGCACCCCCATGCAGTGGACGACCGACCCACCCGCCGCCGGCTTCAGCACCACCGCCCACACCTGGCTCCCCGTCGGCGACGACTACCCCAACGTCAACGTCGCCACCGAGACCGCCGGCCCCAACTCCCTCCTCAACTGGTACCGCACCCTCACCACCATCCGCCGCGCCAACCCCACGGTCCATGACGGCGGCATCGTCATGCTCGACACCGCCAACCCCAACGTCCTCAGCTACGCCCGCACCGCTCCCGCAGGCGGCCACCCCATCGTCGTCTCCCTCAACTTCACCGCCCAACCCCAAACCGTCCACCTCGACCTAACCGCCGCCGGCATCACCTCCACCGCCGCCAAAGCCCTTCTCTTCGACGCCGCCCCGCTCAACTCCCTAACCACCCTAACCACCTTCACCCTGCCCCCATACGCCTCACTGGTAGCTGAGGTGCAGTAGCCTTATTGTTTGTCATTCCCGAAGGGAATCTGCTTTTCGTTCTTGCTGATCGATCTAGAAAGGCCACAACATGCTCCACACCTTCGTAGCCCTGGTCCAAGACAAACCCGGCGTCCTCACTCGAGTCGCCTCGCTGTTCCGCCGCCTCAACATCAACATCGTCTCCCTCACCGTAGGCGAGTCCGAGCGCGCCGACACCTCGCGCATGACCATCGTCTGCGAGGCGCCCGACACCGCCGCCCACCGCATCCGAGCCTCCCTCTACAAGCTCGAAATCACCGTCGACGTCGACGAGGTCGGCCGCAGCGAAGGCGTCATCCGCGAGCTCTGCCTCATCAAGGTCGCCGCCGGCCCCAACGATCCCAACGGCCTCCACTCCCGCTCGCATATCTTCGAACTCGCCAACGTCTTCCGCGCCCGCGTCGTCGACCTCGCGACCGAGTCCATCATGCTGGAGATGACCGCATCTTCCAGCAAAATTGAAGGCCTCATCCAGGTCCTCCGCGAGTCAGGCTATACCATCCTCGAGGTCTCCCGAACCGGCCGCATGGCCATGCGCCGCGGCGTCCACACCAGCGCCGTCCTCAAAGCCCTCGGCACCCCCAACGGCAGCGCCACCGCCAGTCCAGCCCCGCGCCCCAAACTCTCCAAAGACGAAATCATCCCCAACCAGTTCCCCGGCCTAGAGGAAGAAGAGGAATAAGCTCGGTAAGAGAGAATCATGCTCACCAAAGCCGCAAAAGTTTGCCTGATGGTTGCGACGCCCATATTACTGGTGTTCAGTCTCTGGGGAGCCATAATGATGCTTGGGATAGGCTTCGGCTCAGTGAAAGACGTTATCCTTGATCTATGCCTCGTCGCGCCTTTCCCGCTCTATCTGCTTGCGCTCAGATCCCAGCGAGCAGCAATATTTTCTTTGGCGGCGTGGTTCATTTTTCAATGGCTCTTCCGCAGTTTCTATCTCAGTCAGGCCCGGACCTTGATCAACCCGTTTGGCAACGGCTGGGATTTTGGACTGCTCGTAATTTTCGCAATTCCGGTCTGGGCGCTTTGGATTAATTCGCGCTCACCTCATCAAGTTCACCAAGATTCTCCCAACCCTTAATCCCTGAAGAAAGAAGACATCATGGCAAAGACCTACCACGACGCAGACGCAGACCTCTCACTGATCCAGGCGAAAAAAGTCGCCATCATCGGCTACGGCTCGCAGGGCCACGCCCACGCCCTCAACCTCAAGGATTCCGGCGTCGACGTCCGCGTCGGCCTCCGCCCCGACTCCGCCAACGTGGACCGCGCCCGCAAGGCTGGCCTCGTCGTCGGCACGGTCGCCGAAGTCTCCAAGTGGGCCGACGTCATCATGAACCTCACACCCGACCAGACCGCCGCCAAGGTCTACCACACTGAGATTGCCCCCAACATGAAGCCCAACTGCACCCTCATGTTCGCCCACGGCTTCAACATCCGCTTCCGCACCATCACCCCGCCCAAAGGCGTCGATGTCTCTCTCGTCGCTCCCAAGGCCCCCGGCCATCGTGTCCGCGAGGTCTTCACCGAAGGCGGAGGCGTGCCCGCCCTGGTCGCGGTTGAGCAGGATGCCAGCGGCACCGCGCTCGCGCTCGCCCTCAGCTACGCCAAGGGCATCGGCACCACCCGCGCAGGCGTTCTCCAGACCACCTTCACCGAGGAGACCGAAACCGACCTCTTCGGCGAGCAAGCCGTGCTCTGCGGTGGCACCTCAGCCCTGGTCAAGGCAGGCTTCGAGACCCTGGTCGAGGCCGGCTACCAGCCCGAACTCGCCTACTTCGAAGTCCTCCACGAACTCAAGCTCATCGTCGACCTGATGTACCGCGGCGGCCTCGCCTACATGCGCCACTCCATCTCCGACACCGCCGAGTGGGGTGACTACGTCGCCGGCCCGCGCATCGTCACGCCCGACGTGAAGAAGGCCATGCGCAAGTTGCTCGACGAGATCCAGGACGGCAGCTTCGCCAAGCGTTTCATCGAAGAGAACGAGACCGGCCGCAAGGAATTCACTCGCATCCGCGCCGCCGAAGCAGCCCACCCAATCGAGATCGTCGGCGCCGGCCTGCGCGCCGCCATGCCCTTCCTCGACCCCGTCAAGGTCGTCGACGGCGCCGTACAGAAAGCGTAGCGGTCACCCTCCGAATACCCCATCTTCGCCGCAACTCTCCGCGGCAGGATGGGGTGTTTTGCTTCAGAATCAGCACCTTTACTGATCAAATGACGGGGGTGGCATCACACTCGATACATGATGTATCGCACACGCGGGCTGTTATCTATTTGTAAAATAACTGGTTACCAATTACCAAAGATTCGGCGAAGCACACTATTTTTCCGCATGGTAAGTTCAGAACGCATGCTAGCCTCAGACCAAGTCAAAAATAACCCATTCGTGTTATTCCGTATAAGTCCGTACCACTTAAGGAGCAACCCTATGCTGAAGCTGCCCCTTGTGCTCTTGGTTCTGCTGGGAACTTGCACCGCCCAGGATCAGCATTCCCTCGCTCAACTCCAGAACAATGCGCGCATGCTGATCGTCTTCGCGCCCGACGCCAACAGCCCTGATTTCAAGAGGCAACTGGAACTCATCCAGCGTCATAGCTTCGAGCTCTCCATCCGAAATACGGTGGTTGTCCCGGTCTCTACCGCCTCCAAATTTGGCGAGGAAAAGTTTAGCTTCGAGAATCTTCCCCTCTTCACTCCCAGCGAGCAGGCCGAGGCGCGCAGCCGGTTTCACGTCCAGCCCGGCGATTTTCTGGTCATCCTGCTCGATCAGGACGGCACCGTGCGGATTCGCTCGGCCGCCCCAGTGGACATCCACGAAGTGACCGCAAGCCTCGACTCCTTGCCGCCCAGACACTAGGCCAACAATCCCATTCACAGCCCTGGGCGTGTGCGCAGCTTCCTCACAAAAAGGAGCTCCGCACACGCCCTTCACCGTGCCCGGCGCGATACACTCGAAATCCATGGAGACTTCCACCGAACTTGATCTTGAGCTGGGAACCCTCCCCCCGGAAAAGCGCACGCCCCCCGCCGAGATCGTCGCGGCCCTGCGCGGGATCCCGGCCCTCGATGGCATGTCCGACCAGGACTATCTGTGGCTCGCCGAACACGGAATCGAGCGCAAGCTCGGTCCCGGTGTCATGATCTTCCGCGAGGGAGACGCGCCCATCGGCATGAACATCATGCTTCGCGGCGAGGTCCACATCCGCCGAGCCCAGAGCGGCAACGTATCCTTCTTTATTGCCCGCATGGGCCAGATGTCCGGCATTCTGCCCTTCTCCCGAATGAAGGGCTACGGCGGGTCCGGCTACACCGTCGGCGATGTCTGGACGCTCGACATCCTCAAAGAGCGGTTCCCGGAGATGCTCGCCGCCATCCCGTCCATGGCGCAGCGCTGCGTCTCCGTCCTGCTCAATCGCGTCCGCGAGGTCACTCGCATCGAGATGCAGGCCGAAAAGCTCACAGCCCTGGGCAAACTCGCAGCCAACCTTGCTCACGAACTCAACAACCCCGCCTCGGCGGCCCAGCGCTCCGCCGCCAGCCTCTTTGGCGAGCTCCGCCGCTTTGGCGACCAGAAGCAGCAGCTAGGTGCCACACTCGCCGAAGCCGAACAATTCGAGCTGTATCAGGACTGGGCGGCGCGGACCCGCGAAAAGATGGCTGGGTACACCAGCCGCGCGATTCTCCCGGACAATGCGCTCGATCTCAGCGATCGCGAGGAGATGTTCCGCGTCTGGCTTGAAGCCCACGGCATCTCCGAACCATGGGCCATCGCCTCGATCATCGCCGAGTCTCCCATGACCCTGGCGCATCTGGAAGAGCTCGCCGCCATGCTCTCGCCCCAGGCTCTGGCCGTCTCTGCCGCCGCCTTTTCCAGCTCTCTCCGCGTCGAGCGCATGGCCGAAACCGTCGTCAACTCAACCGTTCGTATCTTCGACCTGATCTCCGCCATCAAGGACTACTCCTACATGGACCAGGCGCCCATCCAGGAGATCGATCTGGCGCAGTCCCTCGACACCACCCTCACCATGTTCAACTCGCGCCTCGAGCACGTCGTCGTCGAGCGTCTCTACGATCCCAAGCTGCCCCACATCAGCGCCTACGGGAGCGAACTGAACCAGGTCTGGACCGAACTGATCGCAAACGCCCTCGACGCCATGCACGACTCCGGGACTCTGCGTCTCAAGACCCGCGCGCTCGGCGAGATGGTCGCGGTCGAAATCTGGAACGACGGCCCCGGAATTCCGCCTGAGATCGTCTCACGCATCTTCGAGCCGTTCTACACAACCAAGCCGCCGGGCCAGGGTCTGGGCCTCGGTCTGGACTCCGTCAACCGCATCGTCTCCAAACACAACGGATCCGTCACCGTCGAATCCAAGCCAGGCGCCACCTGCTTCCAGGTCCGCCTCCCCGTCGAGCGGGCCCAGGCCTACTGACCAGCGGATCGCCACAAAGTTGGGTGCCCCATTCATCGCAGTCTCACCGCGCTGAGTGGATTCTTGCTGTAGGGGATTACGTCGTTACTTCCACGCCACGCCAGAATGCCACATGGTGCTTCACATTCCGTGCCGCTGGCTTCGGATCGGGGTAATACCAAGCCGCGTCCGGATTCTCCTGGCCATCCACCACCAGGGTGTAATACCGAGCCTGGCCCTTCCAGGTGCAACTCGAAGTCGTCGAACTCGCCCGGAAATATTCCCGCTTCACCGACTCATCCGGGAAGTAAATATTCCCCTCAACTGTCTCGTAGGTCTCGCTTTCCGCGAGGGTCTGACCGTTCCACACTGCCTTTGCCATAGATAAATCCTGCATTCTTTCAACAAGTTACCGGCGCCACACGCGCAGGCGGGGCGGCGACGCGAGATCCATGACCCCGGACGTCACCTCGCATTTGTAGCAGAAATGTAGCATTAAAGGAAAGGGCACTTCCGTGTTACGGGTCGCCCAAGACCCTACCAATCGGCTGCATCCGTCCTCTTATCAAGCACCTCGGAGGCGGGCTTAGCTGGCGATTCTGGCCGGTCCGAACATCTTCAGAAACATCTCGTGGAGGGCGTTCGCCGCCGGGTACTTAGCGATCAGGGCGCCTGTGTGCCTCATGAACGGACTGCCGGACTCCTTCTCCGTCTCGGCATGAAAATGATGAAACTTGGCATAGAGCAGGATCCCCTCGCCATTGGAGTCCAGGAACAGGTCCGGGTCGACCGCACCCTGCAGCACAAAGGAGGCTGCCATCTCCCAGTAGCTCATCGCCTGCCGCCAGTACACGTTCTCCTTCGCGTTGACGTCCCGCGAGACCGCCCGTAACTGCTCCAGCGTCTTTGGATTAAACTCGAAGATCAAAAAGCGGCGGGCCTTCCGCAGCGTCTCTTCGCGCCGCAACTCGTAAAGCCGCATCACTACCTCTGCATCTGCAGTCGTCGCCATTCAGTTCCTCTCCTCTCGCAGGTAGCCGGTCAGGCCACGCTTTGCACCACCGGACGCGTCGTCTCTGGATCAGGAATCTCCAGCACCGGGACCGGTGCGGCGGCCTGCGGCGGCCCAACCTTCTTCTGGTAGCTGCACTCCGGCGTTGTGGGTGCCTCAACCGTTGCGCCCTTCCTCGGACGCCTCTTCGGCAGCGCCTCACGGTTGTTCGGGCACACCAGGTACGTCCCCTTGGCGTTCGCCACCTCAACCAGATAGGCGCTGTCGCACTTCGGACAAACCTGGTTCACCAGCTTCAGGTTGCTGGCAAAATCGCACTTGGGATAGTTCACGCAACCGTAGAACGTGTCGCCGCGCTTGGTCTTCCGCACGGCGATGTCCCCGCCGTCTTTCGGGCACGACACCTCCAGCAACTCCTGCTTCACATACTTGCACTTCGGGTAGCCGCTGCACGCGATGAACTCGCCATACTGGCCGTCGCGCTGCAGCAGCGGCTTGCCGCACTTCGGGCACGCCTCATCGAGTTGCACCGGCGGCTTCGTCTGCACCTTGTGGGTCAGCTTCCGGATCGTCCGGCACGGCGGGTCGGCCGAGTAGTCCGGGCAACTCATGAACGGTCCCCACGGCCCGTTCTTCAGCACCATCTCCTTGCCGCAGTTGTCGCAGAACTCCTGCTCCGGAACATCGTCCGCGCCCGGAGCGCTCAGGTCCGGTTTGGCCGCAAAGTTTTCCTTAGTGAAGTCGCAGCTCACCTGCTCGACCGTCACTTTTTTGCCCGCGCGCTGCGCCAGTTCGATCGCCGCCACCATCTCCTTCGCATCCGCAACCTCTTGCGAGAACTCGGTCATATCCTCGACCATGGCCTTCACCGTCATCGGGAAGCTCAGAGCTTTGGTGATCTTCTTCGTCACCGCCTTCGCGTCTTTCTTCCACGGGCCGGCCGCTACCGTAATCGGCTTCAACTTCGTGAAGTTCGAGCACGAGTAGAAGCTGCCGAACTTGCCCCACTTCAGAATCAGCCGGCTCCCGCATTTATCGCAGATCTCGTTGGTCGGCTCCTCCATGCGCTTGATGTCTTCCATGTGTTCGCCGGCGACCACAAGCTCCTGCTCGAAGTGGTCGTAAAAGCCGTTCAGCAGGTCCGTCCAGCGCTCTTCCCCATCCTCAACTGCGTCCAGTTCGCTCTCCAGCTTCGCGGTGTATTGCGTGTCGAAGATGTATGGAAAATTCTTCACCAGCAGCTTCGTCACCACGGTCCCAATCTCCGTCGGCACGAACTTCGCCTGAATCTTCTTCACGTAATCGCGATCCTGAATTGTATTAATGATGGAGGCATACGTCGAAGGCCGCCCAATCCCCCGCTCCTCCAGCACCTTCACCAGGCTCGCTTCATTGAAACGCGGTGGCGGCTGCGTAAACTTCTGTTCCGGATCAACCGAAATCTTCTGCAGCGGTTGAGCCGCACTCAACTCCGGCAGAATCGAGTCCTCCGAGCCGCCGTCCCAAACCTTCAGGAAGCCATCGAACTTCAAGATGCTTCCAGTTACGCGGAAGTCATACGTCCGGTCAGCCTTCGCGGCAATATCCACGGTCGTCTGATCGAACACAGCGGGCACCATCTGCGACGAGACAAACCGCTGCCAGATCATCTTGTACAGCTTGTACTGCTCATCGCTCAGACTCGCACGGATGGAATCCGGTGTGTGGTCCACGATGGTCGGACGGATCGCCTCGTGCGCATCCTGCGCATCCTTCTTGCCCTTGTACTCAACCGGATTCTCCGGCAGGTACTTCGCGCCCAGGTTCTTCTTGACGTAGTCCCGCGCCTCGACAATTGCATCCGGAGCGACGCGGATCGAGTCGGTTCTCATATACGTAATCAGGCCGACCGTTTCATCCTTGCCAATCTGCACGCCCTCATACAAACGCTGTGCCACGCCCATCGTGCGCCGTACGTTGAAGCCCAGCCGGCTCGAAGCGTCCTGCTGTAGTTTGCTCGTCGTATATGGAGCCACAGGATTGCGCCTGCGTTCCTTGCGGTCGACATTCGCAACCGACCACGCAGCCTTCTCCAACTGCGCAACCACTTCCCCGGTGCGTTCGCCGTTCTCCAGCGCGCCAGCGAGGAACTGCTCCTTGCCTTCCTCATCCACGCCATTCGCAACCCGCGCCGGCACGCCATCGATGCCGGTAAACTTCGCAACGAACTCCTGTTGCTTGGCCTTTAGCTTTGCATCAATCGTCCAGTACTCCACCGGCTTGAAGTCGTTGATCTCCTGCTCGCGTTCCACAATCAACCGCAGCGCCACCGTCTGCACGCGCCCGGCACTCAATCCGCGCCGCACCTTATCCCACAGCAGCGGCGATACCTGGTACCCCACCAGCCGATCGAGCACACGCCGCGTCTGCTGCGCGTCCACCAGGTTCTCATCCACGTCCCGTGCATGGGCGAACGCGGCCTTCACGGCCTTCTGCGTAATCTCATTAAAGGTCACGCGCCGCAGCTTCGACTTGTCCTTCATCATCGGCAGAAGCTGCATCGAGAGATGCGCCGCAATCGCCTCGCCTTCGCGATCAGGATCGGACGCCAGATACACAAACTCCGCCTTCGCCGCCAGCTTCTTTAATCGGTCTACAACCTTCTCTTTACCCGGAGACACGATGAGCGTCGGCTCAAACGTCCGGTTCACAAGCTCCACACCAATGTCGTTCTTCGGCAGGTCCATAATGTGCCCAATTGAGGCCTCCACCTGGTACTCCCCGCCGAGATATTTCTCGATCGTCTTCGCCTTCGCAGGCGATTCCACGATCACAAGTGACTTTGCCATTCTTTCCCTTCACGTACTGAATCCCGATTGCCAAAAGACAATCTTCGTCTTACACGTTTCAAATGCGAACCTAACACGGAACCGCCAAACATGCGAACCCACCGCCCTGGCAAAAACTCCAGCGCCAGTCGAGAATCTACACCCATAGACTGCTTTTCTTCAATTCCGTTTCATCGCGAAAAGGAAAATGTGACCAGTTGAACCGCTGCTCAAATCGCATCGCAGAGCGCGATCTTATCGCCTTGAACTCATAACGGAGATCGCGGCCTAAGCCTTGTCCACGCAACCTTTAGCGACGAGCCATCCAATGCGAATAGCCATTCGCGCAACATGCCCCGCACCGCTTCGCTCTTCACATATCACATAGCATCAGAAGCACCGCACATAATTCTTGCCCGGCAACTGCTTCACGCGTCCGCCCAACTCCAGTTCAAACAGTGCGGTAAATATCTCTGCCGAACCCAACTGCGCCTCCAGCCCCTCAATCAACTCATCGAGTTGCATCGACTCATCGCGTCGCAGCCGATCCAGCACCACACGCTCATGCTCCGGAAGAGGCTTGTCGTCTGAGCTGCTAAATAGAGATGCAGCCCCGCCCTCTTTGGATTCAATCTGCCCCGCAACCCCCATCTCCTCTTCGAGTTCGCGCTTCAACTGCGGCGGCAGATCCTCCCACACATCCTCCCACGTCGCCGTCAGTTTAGCGCCCTGCTTGATCAGCGTGTTAGGCCCCCATAGCATTCTTGTTGGTCACGTTCCCCGGCACCGCGTACACATCGCGATTCTGTTCCATCGCGCAGCGCGCCGTAATCCGCGTCCCCGAATACTCACCCGCCTCCACCACCAGCACGCCGATGCTCATCCCGCTCAGGATCCGATTGCGCAAAGGAAAGTTCTGCGGCGCAGGAAACGTCCCCAGCGGAAACTCGCTCACAATCGTCCCGCCCGATTCCACAATTCTCTCCGCCAGCTTCTTGTTCTCCTTCGGATACACCACGTCGATGCCCGTCCCCCACACCGCGACCGTCTTGCCTCCCGCATCGAGCGCGCCTTTATGCGCCGCCGTATCCACGCCGCGCGCCATGCCGCTGATGATCGTCAGCCGCCGGTTCGCCAGATCGCGCGACAACATCTCCGCCATCCCAGACCCGTACGGCGAAGGCTGCCGTGTCCCCACCACTGCAATCCCGGGCCGCGCAAGCAACGCCGCGTTCCCGCGAATCCAAAGCACTGCGGGCGGATCGTAGATCTCGAGCAGCCGCTCCGGATACGCCTCATCCTCGCGCGTCAAAAAGAATCCGCCCGCCTCCGCAACGCGCTTCGCCTCATCCTCCGCCGCAGTAAACGCGCGGCCCTCAAACACAAACTGCGCCGCCCGCGCCGGCAACCCCGCACCCTCAAGCTCTGTCAGCGAAGCCTCGAATACGCGCTCAGTCGCGCCTAGCCGAGCCATTGCCTTCGCGATCCGCGTCGGCCCCATCTCCGGCGTCAGCGCCAACGCCATCCATCCCAATCTTGCTGTCTCTCGTGTGTTCAGCGCGTACTGCTCTGCGTCGCTGCTCGTCGTCATATCACTCCATCACACCCATCCGCGCACAAGATATTGCCCGCGCGCGAACCTTACTTCGCCGGCTGCAGCCCGGCCTTCCCCAGCATCGAAAAAAACTGGCGCTGCGTACACATGTCGATGGACTCCCCAACCAGTTTCCCTTCGCGATCGAAGACAAAGGTCCGCGGCAGCCCCTCGGGATGAAGCTCATCCACGTGAAAGTCTCTGCCAACCTTGCCGCCGTCGTCGAACAACACCGGCGGATGATATCCCTTCCCGGATAAATACTTGTTCGTGGCGAATGGGTTATCGCCGGTAATCGACAGGATCACCAATCCCTGTGGCTCATAGTGCGTGTAGATCAGATCGAGGTCCTGCATCTCCTTCTTACAGGAAATGCACTGCGTCACCCAGAAGTTGAGCAGCACAATCTTGCCCCGCAGCGCCGAAAGCGTGTACTTCTTCCCATTCAGATCCTTCAGGGTAAAGTCGGCCTTGGCCACATCTGCGTCGTTCGCCGCCAGGATCTCGCCCGCCTTGGTCAGCAGCGGATCCTTCAGGCTCGTCGTAATCTGCGCAAATCGCGCAAGCCTGGCCAACTCCATATAAGGCAGCGGTGGCAGACCATCTTTCCCCGGCTGCTGCGGAGTCTGGGACAGCGCCTGGGCCAGCGTATCCGCAGACGCCTGAAGCGCCTCCAGCCCGGTCTCACCCGCCGTGGCGATTTGGGTAAGCGCAGTCGCGAGCTTCAGCTTGGGAGCCCCCGCTGGAAGAGTGCTGATATCCTTCGCGAGTTGAAGAATCATGGCCGGTCGTTGCGCATCGGGAACTCCCATTGACTTCTGATCGTCAGGGGAAGCCCCCGGCATCGGAGGACCGGCAACGAAGCGAAGACTCTGCAGCTGTTTATTGATGGAAGACTCGGTCGCCTGACCCTGCAGCGCAGGAGAAGCGAGTAAAACGAGGGCGATCAGAAGCGTACATTTTGGATTCGTCATAGGAGGCTCACAAGCTATTGATTTGCGACACAATTGTAGCGGGTGCCGCTCTCGTTGAATACGTAATTTCGGATCATCTGCGCCGGACTCCCTAACTATCCCGGCTAACCGATTCGCGTTGTCGATCGCACTCGTCACACAGCTTACACTCCATCCGGGTTCCCAGCCGTGCCGTCCGGCCCGCCTCCGTCACTACCCACTCCCGCACCGTCCACGGAGGATCGTGCCGCACGTGCTGACCATGCCCGCACTCCAGCGACGCCACCCAGTGTCCTTCCTCATCCTGCTCGAACCCCACCACCGCACGCTGCATTCACCCCTCCGCATCCCATAAACTAATCTCTTGGGCCTGCACACCTCAAATCGCCTCCGCGTCGCCGCCATCGACTTCCTCAACCCCGCCCCGCTCATGTGGGACTTCGAACACCCGCCCCGCAACGCCGCACTCGCCGAGCGATATCAGATCCACTACACCCAGCCCTCCCTGTGCGCCGACGACCTCCTGGCCAACCGCGCCGACCTCGGCCTCATCCCCATCGCCTCTCTCACGCCATCGCTCGCCATCGCTCCCGGCTGCACCATCGCCTCACTCGACCGCGTCCGCTCCATCCAACTCATCGTCAAACAGAGAAGCGGCAGCACCGAAGACTTCGATCACACCCTCGCGCAAGTCCGTACCATCGCCGCCGACACTGCCTCACGCAGCTCCCTCGCCTACGCACAAATTCTCTTCCGAAAGTTCATCGGCACCGACCCGGAATTCCTCGCCGCACCGGCCGACCCCATCGCCATGCTCTCCCACGCCGACGCTGCTCTCCTCATCGGCGACCCCGCGCTCCTCGCCCTCGAAGCCCGCGAGCGCATCGAGCAAGCATCCGGCCCGTGCCTCTGGATCGACATGGCCCATGAATGGCGCGCACGCACCAACCTGCCCTGGGTCGCCGCCGTCTGGGCCGTCCGCCCAGAAGCCCTCACCGCATCGACGATCACCCCGGCCCAACTCATCGCGGACCTCCAACAATCCCGCGACCACGGCCTCGCCCACATCGACTCACTCGTAGAAGAGTGGACGCCGCGCATCGCTATCCCACCCACCACCATCCGAAACTATCTCACCGGCAACATCCACTACACGCTCGACCCGGACTGCATCGCTACCATCGAACTCTTCCGCCGCTACGCCGCCGAAGCCGGAATCCTGCCTCCACTTCCCGGTCTGCGCTTCCTCTAACAACCTGTTTGCTTTGAGTTGTCATTCTGACCCTGAGCGCAGTCGAAGGATCAGAATCCCCGTATTTGTCGTTTGCTTCATAAATCCACCAAATCGAAACATATCGCGACTTCCTCTCCTCCCCGCGCGTCTTATCCTGCATGATGCTAATGGCGACAGCCTTGATGACCGCGTCCCATCCCATCATCGAAGCGCTGGCCGCTGCGGTGCCCGCCGCCGCCCGTCACCAAAGCCCGCTCATCCACCTACTGCTCTCGTTCGGCCTGGTCGGTGTGTTTCTCGTCTCCATCGTCGATTCGTCTTTCGTCCCGCTGCCCATCCCCGGCATCACGGACCTCATGATCGTGGTGCTCGCCGCGCAGCACGCCAACCTCTTCCTGCTGATCGGCGCGGCCACCGTCGGCTCGTTTCTCGGCGGCTACTTCAGCTACAAAGTCGGCCAGTCGGGCGGCATGGCCTTCCTCGAAAAACATGTCCCAGCGCGCATCTTCAAGCCGGTCTGCCACTGGATGGAGACGCACGCCATCCTCTCTGTCGCGCTGCCCGCCATCCTGCCTCCGCCCATGCCGCTCTCGCCGTTTGTGCTGGCCGCGGGCGCGCTCAAGATGTCGCGCAACAAGTTCCTCATCACCTTCACCGTCAGCCGCTTCCTCCGCCACGCCGCTGCCGCCGGCCTCGGCATCTACTTCGGCCCGCACGTCCTGCGCATGTGGAACAGGTTCACCCGCAAGTGGGCGACCCCCATCCTGGTCACCATCTGGACCATCATCCTCACCAGCGTCGGCTTCGCCTTCTGGAAGATCTACAAAACCTCACGCGAAGTCACCGGCCACAGAGATCTTCAACCCGCGGAAAAGAGCGCCTGACCCTCTGCTCGCATCGGCGATCGCTTACGTCACACCCACTGCTTCGCCGCCCAGTCCTCCAGCGCCGCCGCCACCGCCAACCTCTCGCACTGCGCGCTCAACAGCCCCGACAGCGCCTCGAAAGCAGCCTCGAAGTCCCCACCCATGCCGCGGATTCTACTACGCCCGCCGCGCTTTCACTGACCACTTACCACTGTCTTCTTCACATCTCCCACTGCAACAGCGTCGTCCCAACGGTAAACCCAGCGCCCACACTAGCCAGCAGCACCAGGTCGCCTTTCTTCAACTTGCCCTCTTCCAGCGCCGTCTGCATCGCCATGGGAATCGTCGCCGCCGTCGTGTTACCGAAGCGGTCGATGTTGATGATCACATTCTCCAGCGGCAGCCCCAGCCGGTCAGCCGTCGACAGAATGATCCGCTTGTTCGCCTGGTGCGGGATGAAGCACGCCAAATCCTTGCCCGTCACACCGTTGCGCGAGAGCACGATCTCCGCCGCCTCCGCCATCTTGCGCACCGCGAACTTGTACACTGCCTGCCCGTCCTGGTGGACGACATGCATGTTCGCCGCCACTGTCTCCGCCGTCGGAGGATGCAGGCTCCCGCCGCCCGGCATATTCAATGCCGTTGCGCCCGACCCATCGATCTCGTGGAAGTAGTCGAGCATGCCAATCTCGCCCTCTTCACACGGCTCCAGCAGCACCGCGCCTGCGCCATCGCCGAAGATCACGCACGTCGAACGGTCCTTGTAGTCGATGATCGAGCTCATCACATCCGCTCCAATCACCATCACCTTCTTGTGTACGCCGCTCTCCACCAGCTTCGCGCCCACCTGCAGCGCATACGGAAACCCCGAGCACGCCGCCGACAGATCGAATCCCCACGCGCCCTTCGCGCCAATCTTGTCCTGCACCAGGCACGCCGTCGCCGGAAAGAACATGTCCGGAGTCACCGTCGCCACGATGATCACCTCGAGGTCGGTCGCCGCAATCCCACGCTTCGCCAGGCACACGCGCGCGGCCTCCGCAGCCAGGTCGCTGGTCGCAACACCCTTGTCCACAATGTGCCGTTCGTGGATCCCCGTCCGCTCCGTGATCCATTGATCAGTGGTCGCGACCATCCTCTCAAAGTCAGCGTTGGTAAGCACTCGCGGCGGAACATACGTTCCCACAGAACTGATCTTCGCCCGCACCGGATGTTGCGGCTTCAACGTCAGACTCAAACCATCACCTCATTGCCTTTCACACCACTCCATCGCGATCCGTCGGAGAATCACATCCAAGTCCCAGCCAGTTGCCATATGGCCCGGGGATCATTCTCGCTGACCAGCGCCCCAAGAACAAGTCCAGACCATCACGAGTATTTCACGACACTCCAATCCCATTCGAAGGAAAGGACGAGCAGCCGTGATCGCTGGACGCAAATTAGTCTCAAATTATCAGGGGGGCAATACCGAACAGACACCATCAAATCGCCAACTGACCACTGTCAACTGACCACCTACCACTGCATTAAAAGTACCGGGCGACCTACTGCGCCCATAATTACCCGTTACCGTTGCTTCCTTCCGGACCTGGCGGGGTTGGCGGGATTACGTCGCGTAGGACCCGGCACTACCTAAGTCTACCATCTAGGAATGGATACTCCCAGTCGATGACCGCGACGGCCCTCGCTCCCATCACCACGGCCGAGGTTCGGGCCCGCTACAAAGAACTTCGCGACCTCCATCAGCAGCGCCACAATGCCCTCGCAGGCCGCCACAGCGGCGCGCTCAAAGGAATCGCCGCAGCGGTCGCCATCCTCCTTTACACGGTATTCCGCGCCCCCCACAGCAGCCTCGCCCCGTGGCTAATCCCCACCGCCATCGCCGCCATCATCGGGCTGATCTGGTATTCGCTCCGCCAGCAGGCGAAGCTCGCTCGTGAACAGCGCCTGCTGGTCCTCTATGACAGCAACCTCCGCCGCGCCGACGGCACCGAAACCCAATCCGGCCGCACCGGCACCGAACTCGGGCAGGAGTTGCGCGCTCCCGGCCACATCTACGAGCGCGACCTCGACATCCTCGGACCCAACTCGCTCTTCGGCCTGCTCGCCACCACCCGCACAGGCCCCGGCGAGCGCGGCCTCGCCCGCTATCTCCTCGACTCCGCCACGTACGAAGAGACACTACTCCGCCAGCAAGCAGTCAAAGAACTCCTGCCGCAAACCGAACTCCGCGAAAAAATCGCGCTCCTCGGCGCATCCAGCTTCCAGCAGATCACCGCCAGCTTCTTCGATGACTGGCTGGCCGACGCTCCGCCTTCCTTCCATCCCGGCTTCCGCATCGCCATTCTCATCACGACAATCCTCAACATCGCACTGCTGCTCACCGGCTTCACCCACCTCTTCACCTGGAGCACCATCTTTCCCAACCTTGCTCTCACACTCTGCGTACAGGCCGCGACATGCCTCGTCCTGCGCTCGCGAGTGATGCCGCTGCTCACTACCAGTGCCCGCCTCCAGCAGAACGTCCGCCTCATCGCCGACGGCCTCGCCCTCATGCAGACCACCACGTTCGATTCTGCCAAGCTCAACCATCTCCAACGCGCCTCCCTCGAACCCGTCGGCGGCGTCAAACTTCTCAAGAGCCTCGAAGGCCACCTCACCCTCGTCGAACAGCGCAACAAGGAGTGGTACTTCGCCCTCTCCCTCTTTCTTGCCGCCGGCACTCAGACCGCCATCTCCATCGCCGCATGGAAGCGCAAACACAGCGACGCCATGCGCTCCTGGCTCGCGGCCTGGGCCGAGTTCGAAGCACTCAATGCCCTCGCCACCTACGCCTTCGAACATCCCACCGGAGACCCCGAAAACACCTGGCCGGAGTTACTCCCTTTCACGCACGCGCCCATGTACGAAGCTCGTCAACTCGGCCACCCACTCCTCGCCAACGCAGTCACCAACGACGTCTCGCTCGGACTCGAGGCCCGCTTTTATCTCGTCAGCGGCTCCAACATGTCCGGCAAGTCCACACTGCTCCGCTCAATCGGCATCAACGCCGTGCTCGCCTATGCCGGAGCGCCCGTGCGAGCCCAATCCCTGCGCATCACCCCTCTCGCCCTCGGTGCCTCCATCGCTCTCACCGACTCGCTCGCCGAGGGCCGCTCCAAGTTTCTCACCGAGGTCGAGCGTCTCTCCGCCATCCTCAATGCCAGTTCCGCAGCACCTGTGCTCTTTCTCGTCGACGAGATATTCAGCGGCACCAACTCGGAAGATCGCCGCGCTGCCGCCCGCTCCGTCCTCGAAAAACTCCTCGCCCACGCAGCCATCGGCGCGCTCTCCACCCACGACCTCGCCCTCACCGACCTTGCAACCCCAACCACCGCCGGACTCAACGTCCACATGGCCAGCCCGGACCCTCAAGACCCCCTCGCATTCGACTACAAACTCAAGCCCGGAATCAACACCGCAAGCAGCGCCCACGCCATCCTCCGCCTCATCGGGATCGACACCTGACCCGGTTCCCTCTTCAGCGGCCAATGGGACGATTTCAAGCAGTTTCCGGTAGTGATCTGTTTGAATACCACGGCGAAGGAACTTGCTCAAAATCAGACTTCACAGGCAACTGCTACCGAACCAATACGACAGTCTTCCACTTGTCCATGTTGTGACGCCAAGTCCTTGGCGTCTCTCGAAGTCACTCCTGGTTCGCTACCTGTTCATTGGATTCTTCTCGGGGCTTGAAATAGAGCCAGCGCAACAGAATGTATCCCAGCAGAAAAAGCGACGGTGAGGCGACCAAATAAGGCAGGGAATCCCGCAGAAGCAAGCCCGTCGGTTCGGGGATCAACATCGTGCGAGCCACGCCTCGCATAGACCAAGCTGTAATCGGTGCGGTAAAAATGCTGACGAAGTCGAGGATCGCATACGCAAAGATCCACCCCAGAGCCAGCGCTCCCACATAACTCTCCACCAGGCTGTGTTTCAGACGGCTAAACATGGTTGCTCCTTCTCAGTCTCTTGCAGCTCACGCTCAGGCTGCGAATTGGCCCCACGCCATATATCCACCGTGAGAGAACCCACGCGGATGTGACAGCGCTCAAGGCAGAAATGAAGTTTCCAGACAATTCCGTCAACTGCATGCGATCGACCGCATTGAGCGTGCGCGAATAATAGGGAACATCGAGGATCGCAATCGCCGTGAATATGAAGGTGGCTGCACGGGCAATTGGAAGCAGAAGAGCCAAGAACGCCGAATTGAGGGAATGAAGGAGTAGAGCCGCGATTGCGACGTCGGACACGTGAGACTCGGCAAGCACGGTGCGAAAAGAGGATTTCAAGGAGATCTCCGGTTCGTTGAAATTGTCGCAGCTTTCTTGCACAGCGAACGATATTTCGATCCGGCTAAGTCGAAAATTCCAAACAAGTCTCGAAATACGGCGTTTCATGCAAGTTCGACCGGGCTGCCGGACGGAGCAGAAAACGAACTTGCTCAAATCCGGAACATCACGGGCAGTTCGAGGATTACAAGGTTCGAGCGACCGGCCCAGTGGTACGCTGAGGTGCAGAATCCTCTCGGAGCATTGAAGGTGAATGAGCTAAAGCCAAGTTTGAATAGACTGCGACTTTTTCAGTTCGCAATGATCGCCGCGATACCAATGTTTGGGTGGGTGGCGGAGATGGCCCGTCATCCCGGCAACAACAGTAGAACCTTATGGCACTGGGTTGTTGCCTTTGTTGCTCTCTACATCGCTTTCGCGGGGTCAAGGTTTCGCCGTCGAATGCTGGCCCGTGCTGCGACGTCGCTGGCGCAAGACGCTTCCGATCCGAGGGCCCTCAAGCAGTGGGAGGGAGCGCATATCGTCCCAATGGCGTTTGCCGAGAATATCGCACTGTGGGGCCTGCTTGTCCGCGTGCTTCTTGGTGGTACGTTTTGGGAAGCATCTTTGTTCTACTCGGTTAGCCTGATTCTGCTGCTGTATTGGACACCCCGGTTGCCGACTGCAACTAGCGTAGGTTGAGGACCGCCAAAGTTGCGCGAACTTCCTTGAATACGGCGATTTGAGCAAGTTCGACCCTTCAAGTCAAACTGACCTACCCAAGTATCCGCCTCTGCGGTGCGCCCTTGACACCAGGGTGTATAATTGACCTTAGGTTGAGACAGAATCCACTGGCCTGGGCTTGTGTCTCCCCGATGCTCCAAAGAAACCATTGAGCAAGTCTCCTGTAGGTGTAGAGCGAAACCACGACCGTTATGTCCGTTTTTTCCCAATAAAAACGGTACTGCACGCCCGGTTCACGCTCGCAGTGACAGGAAGCTTGCTCTAAGTCCAGCGTTTAGAATATCTTGCAAATTATCTCCTTTGTTTAGAAGATCTTGCAAAATTGATGTTCGCTAAGTGCTTTGTTTGGAAGATTATGCAGAATTGATATAGGGGGGAGGGGGGTACGATGCCGCAACCAATTCCAGACTTGACTCGCCACCGAACTCGCCGCCGCTCCCACGGCCCAACCGGCCAGCGCCATGGCTCGCCAGCCCTTAAAGGCGAATACTACTGCCAGCATAGTAACCTCATCCCCATGCCTCGCCTCGCCTTTGCCGCCCTGCTCCTGCTGACCGTCCCACTCTACGCCACCGACGTCCACGTACGCGTCGACCCCAACGCCCCGCACGCCAATCCCGGCAGCGAGAACCTCACCACCTTCCCCACCATCGTCAACGCGCTCGACCACCACCCCTTCGCCACGCCCAATCCCGACGGCACACCCGGCCGCGTCTTCATCGAGATCGTCCCCGGCACCTACCACGAGCGCGTCATCGTCACGCAGAATCACAACAACATCACCCTCATCGGCCTCGGCAAGTCTCCCAGCGAAGTCGTCATCACCAACTCGCTCAACTCCAAGACCGCCGGCGGCACCTTCTTCACGCAAACCGTCGAGATCAACGGCACCGGTTTCGAGGCCGACAACATCACCTTCGAGAACACCGCCGGCAACACCGGACAGGCCGTTGCCGTGGCCGACCGCGGCGACCGCTCCATCTTCAAGCACTGCCGCTTCCTCGGCCATCAGGACACGCTCTTCGCCGACTACGGCCGCCAATACTACGTCGACTCCTACGTCGAAGGCGGCGTCGACTACATCTTCGGCAACGCCACCGCCGTCTTCGACCACACCGAACTCCACTCCAACGGCCCCGGCTTCATCACCGCGCAGTCGCGCACCTCGCCCGATCAAACCACCGGCTACGTCATCCTCAACAGCAAGGTCACCGCCGACCTCAACGCCCCGCCCCTGTCTTCCCCTGAGCCAGACCCCAACGCTCCCGGAGCCCGATCCACCGCCTCCGCCCGCCGCATGATCGGCCTCGGCCGCCCCTGGCGCACCTACTCCCGTGTCATCTACATCAACACCTCGCTCCCCGCCGAGTTGAACCCCGTCGGCTGGAACAACTGGGGCCAGGTCGCCAACGAGTCCACCGCCTACTACGCCGAATCAGGATCGACCGGCCCCGGCGCCTCGCCCTCCACGCGCGTCCCCTGGTCGCACCAACTCACCCCCGCCGAAGCCAAGCAGTACCTCCCGCAAACGTTCCTCGCCGGCCCCAAATCCGGCCCCGACCACTGGGATCCCATCGCCGAAGCAGCCAAACTCCCCTGATCTCCTTCATGGCTATCGCCCCTTTGATTTGTCATTTCCGAAGGGAATCTGCTTTTGCACTTGTGGTTTTCGACTAACCGCTCGGAGCTCCACTCAACGCAACGAATCTTTCCCAGCGCGCCTCTTGCCTCCCACACAATCCGCATCCAACCAGCAGGCCCTGTTTTATCGCTGCGCAAATCCTGCTTCAACGGAGTGTGTTTCATGCTTATCCTTCTCATCATCCTCATCCTTGTCTTCGGCTTTGGCGGTTACCGCATGGGACCCGGAATGGGCTACTACGGCGGCGGGGGCATCTCGCTCATCCTCGTCATCGTTCTCATCGTCCTGCTCCTCCGCTGACGCCGGTCGCGCCACAGCCGCTCACAGCTTCATCGTGAGCGGCGCAGCGGGCCTATCCTGTCCCAAAGCCTCTGCCCTGCCCCAAAAAATAATCTGAGCACTTTCCCGCCGCGAACGTCTTATCATGGACTCCCAATTGTTCCTGCCGCCTCCTGCCATATCCAGGCGCATCTTCCATGAAAAGAGTTCGCGCACGATGACCGGGCATTTCGTCCTCCGACGTAGCCTCACCAGAATCGGCGCCGCACTCTTCGCCCTCGCTACGCCCGCCCTCCTCGGCCAGCCCCCCGCTCCGCCCGCCGCAGACGCATCCCCGGTCGCCCTCCTCAGCGCTCCCACCAAGCCCGTCGAGTTCGACGTCGCCGTCTTCAAACTCAACAAAGGCGGCGGAGAGATGCCGTATGTCAGAATTCCCGTCGGCGGCGACGGCTTTTCCGCGCAGAACCGACCCCTTCACGACATCATCCGCTACGCATTCGCGAAGGGTAGAGGTGGATCGTTTCGCATCTCCGGACAACCCGCCTGGGTCGACGATGACCGCTACGACATGCAGGCCAAAATCGCCGTAGAAGATCTGCCTGAGTGGAAAAAACTCAATGGCCAAGGTCAGAAAATCGTCCTCCAGAACTTCCTCATCGAGTACCTCAAACTCAAGTTTCACCCCGACCCGACACCTTACCCCTACTACGCCCTCGTGGTCGGCAAGAACGGCCCAAAGGTCAAGCCAACCAAACCCGGCGATACCTTCAAAACTTCCGACGGCCACACTGTCTCCGGTAGAGCGCTCATCTTCACCGGGCCAAATGAAGTCACAGCCCAGGCCGCCCCCATCGAGCAGTTCGCCGACCTGCTCTCCGGTCACGCCGATCGCCCCGTCCTCGACAAAACCGGCCTCGACGACTTCTACAACTTCGTCGTCCAGTTCGACTCGACCCCCGATCCCCGCATGCCCGAAGGCTCCGGAACGCCATTCTTCGCCCTCCCGCCCGATGTGGCTACCCCTTCCATGTTCTCCGCAGTCAAGCAACTCGGTCTCCAACTCGTGCTCACCAAAGGTCCCATCGACGCAATCATCATCGACCACGTCGAGCGCCCGCCAGACAACTAACCCAGCCAACAATCGCGGATAAACTAATCCCGATAAACGCGTAGGATTCTCCGCATGACCGCGTTGCACTTTGTCAGCAACCCGAGTCGCAGCAGGCCCCTATTCCTTCTAGCCGCCGCATGGATGGTTCTCGCCCTCCCACTTGCATTCGGCCAGGCCACCGCACCCACACCCTCAACTCCGCCACAGGCCGAAGACGTACCCGCCAAGCCCCTCGCTTTTGACGCAGTCTCCATCCGTCTGAACAAGTCCGTGGGCCAGGGCGGTTGGGCACAATCGACACCCGACGGATTCACAAGTGTCAACTTCCCCTTAATGGGGCAAATAGGACCGGCCTACGGAGTGGAGCCGGACCAGGTATACGGTCTGCCCGGCTGGGCCGAGTCCAACCGATACGATATCCAGGCCAAGGTCGCAGGCGAGGACGTTGAAGCCTATCGCAAACTCGGGCGCGAGCAAAAGCAGCTCATGTTGCGGGCCGTCTTCGAGGACCGCCTCAAGCTCAAAGTCCACCTCGGCACCAAAGAAGTCCCCATGTACCAGATGGTCATCGCCAGGAACGGTCCTAAGCTCCACGAAGCCAAACCCGGCGACACCTATCCAGACGGCCTCAAAGCCGCCGACGGAACGCCCATAGCCGGTCCGGGCTACGCCATGCGCCCCGGCCAGTTCACCAGCCAGCAAATACCTGTCTCTGCGCTCCTGAACTCTCTAAAAGCTGAGACCGGACGCACCGTCATCGACAAGACGGGACTCACGGGCAAATACGACATTACCCTCCTTTGGACGCCCGACCATGGCCGGGCCTCCGGAGATGTCCCGCCTGCCGACACCGGTCCCTCTATCTTCAGCGCTCTCGAAGAACAACTCGGCCTCAAGCTCGAACTCACGAAGGGCTCGATAAAAACGCTCACCATCGACCACATCGACCCACCCTCAGAGAACTAGCCGCGTTCCACATGGAGAAAACTGTCGCCGTGTCGACAAACCGATTTCTTCTCAAAATGAATCACCATCGGAAACGGCTGCTTCTTGCGCTTGGATCCATGGCCATCGCTACATCAACTTCTGCGCTACTGTGTCTGCCGGCACTTTCCGCACGCGCGCCAGCGCCTCCTCAGCCACAGTTCCTGCGTCCGCACCCGCCGCTTTCTATATCGGTCAGACCCTCGACGCCACAGGCAAACTCGACCACTCTACCCATACACTGACCGCCGCCCGAATCGCATCGACGCAGGGCAACGCCCGCCAGTAGCCACCCCGAAAAACTAGCCGCGCCAATAATACCTATTGAACTGTCATTCTGAGCGAAGCGAAGAACCCCCGTATTTCGCCCGGAGCGCCACAAGCTTTATGTGGCTACTCGCCGCCTTGGAGAGCCCGAGATTCAGCTGAAATGCTTGACACGCCTTGTATAATTAAGAGAGTGGATTTTGCAGGGGTGGACCTGCAATTCTCGCTCCGGGTGGGGGCCCCAATATCATGCAAGATTACGAATCAGCATGCAGAGTCATCGGAACCAATTGGTATATACCAATCTGTAAGCCATTTGTTTTGAGCAAATATTCGGTATATACCGGGGGAGGGGGTACCATGCAAATGAAGATGGAAGATACTGCGCCGCAGCCCGCCCCGAAGCGTATTTTGCTAAGTTGGAGCGGAGGCAAAGATAGCGCTTGGGCGCTCCATCTTCTGCGTCAGCAGCCCCAGTACGAGGTCGTCGCCCTCCTCACCACCATCAACGAGAAATTCCGCCGCGTCGCCATCCACGGCTTCCGCGAAGAACTCCTCGACCAGCAAGCCGAATCGATCGGATTACCCCTCTGGAAGGTCGACCTGCCCTTCCCCTGCTCGAACGCCGACTACGAATCGCGCATGGCCCAAGTCTGCGCCCGCGCCGTCGCCGAGGGCCTCCACGGCATCGCCTTCGGCGACCTCTTCCTCGAGGACATCCGCGCCTATCGCATCGAGAAACTCGCCGGCACCGGCCTCGAACCCATCTTCCCCGTCTGGACGCCCGACCTCGGCATCTCTACCGCAGACCTCGCCCGCCAGATGATCGCCGCAGGCCTCCGCGCGCATCTCACCTGCATTGACCCGCGCCACCTCAGCCCGTCCTTTGCCGGCCGCACCTTCGACGCCCAACTCCTCGCCGACCTGCCCGCCGGCGTCGATCCCTGCGGCGAACGAGGCGAGTTCCACACCTTCGCCTTCGCCGGCCCAATCTTCTCGCGTACCGTTTCCGTACTTCCCGCCGAGACCGTGGAGCGCGACAATTTCATCTATGCCGATCTCCTCCCCACCCTTGGATCTGAACCGCCCAGACCGACCCCACCCGAAGCATCGCATCCCCAGGCTGCGGCTCTGGATGCAAGCCTGCCTGCTGCTCGTAGCGGCCTCCACCGCCTCCGCCCAGATGATGGCCAAACCGGGCCATATCGGATCGGGCCTTAGCAATGCCGCATGGTGGCAGCACGCAGTCTTCTACCAAATCCAAGGAGGGTTCAAAACCGACGATTCAGACTTCAAAGCGATCACCGCAAGACTCGACGCACTGAAATCGCTCGGCGTCGACGCGCTGCTTCTCCCCGCGCCGGATCTCCCGGCGCCAGGAACGAACGGCAACATGCCAAACTTCGACGACCTCGACAATCTCCTCCGTCGAGCCAGCGCTCACGGCATTCGCGTCCTGCTGACGATCCACGCAACCAGCGCTTCGCAGGATCTTTCCGGAATCGCCCGCTTCTGGCTCAGCCGCGGCGTCGCCGGTCTCTACATCGCCGCCGCGCCCGGAACCAGTTCTGAAGACGCGCAAGCCACAGCCCAGAAGCTGCGCAAGCTAGCCTCCACTGTCGCCGGCCAACGCATCATCATCTCGGACCTCGGCACCGCGAACGTCGCCCAGTCGCCACGCAGCCGAGCCTCAAGAACCTCCGACGCCTCAGCCGCGCAGTTGCAGATCGACTCCCGCGCAGATCGCCTCCCAACGCTCGACGCCGCCAGTCTCCGCCCGCTGCTGGCGCAAACCCAACAAAACCTGCTCCTCAAACTTCACGCACCCAACTCGCTCGCTGAAGCGGTTGCCGCCATCGCAGTGATCGCGCACCCCACCGCGCTGATCGACTCCAGTGCAAATCTCGTCCTCGAGCCCACACCCGATCACCCCGAAGCAGCCGAGCAACCTGCCCAACCCGCGCCGCCAATGCCACCCGCCCCGCCGCCCGGAACTTACTTGCCGTACGTGCCTTACACACCGTCGCCGAAGCCGCGCGTAGCTGTCGCGCCGAAGCCGGCGCCAATCGATCCGCTCACGTCGTGGTATCGGCAGTTGGTCGGACTCAACCACGACAACGCGGTGCTCCGCTACGGCAGCAAGACACTCCTCGACTTCGATGCGCAGAACGCGTTGGTGTGGGTGAATCGTCCAGCTTCGGAGTCCGTTCACACTCCGCCCGTCGTCGTGGTCTGCAATCTGTCGTCGTCGCCGTTGCAGTTCTCGCTCGCGGAGGCAATCAAGAGCCTCAACCTGCGCGGATTTTTCCTGCGAACGTTGCTGCGCTCCGATCAAGGGATGGGCGCGCAGGACATCAACGCTGTGACTTTGCCGCCGTTTGGCGTTTACATCGGCGAGTTGCGGCGCTGAGCGGCATTGCTATTTTTGCGATGATTTCTCAAGCCGGTTGATCTGATCGGCGTCCATCTCTTTGCGGAGTTGGAGCAGCAGGTGAGTGTTTGCCTTCTCCAACTCTGCGCGAGCCTGTGCGACGCGGTCGATCTGGGCAAACAGCGCGGCTTCGTCGGGCGATGGCGACCTGGAGAGCGTTTCCAACTGCATCTGTGCCTGCTGCACACCCTCAAAGCGCGAGAGCAGCGCGCCGCGATTCTGCTCGAAGATCGTGTCCATGCGCGTCTGCTGTTCCGGACGCAGCTTTAGATTCTTGGCGAAGCCGTGGTCGTCCCACCAGCGTCCCGGCGGGCCAAGCTGCAGGCCAGGTCTGCTTTCCGTGGTCGGGTTTCGCTGCACAGGCTGGGAAGGCACATTTCGGCCGGGCTCGACACCGCCGGGGCGAGAACCGCCAGATGGGAACCCGGGGCCGCCCATGCCGCCGCCGTTCATTCCACCGCCGCCCGGACCTCCACCGCCGGGGCCGCCGCCTGGTGGCGGACCGCCTCCGCCACGTCCCTGCGCGAGGGAAGTGGAGGCCACGCCCATCGCGAGGCAGACCCCGATCGCTATTTCACGCGCGAGTGCGCCTCTTCCGCGTTTCATTAGTCTGAAGTCCTCTTCGATGCTCTGGGCCGAGCGCCGTGCGAGTTGGGGTCCAGACCGTATGCGCTGGCGGACGTGGACTCATCCGCGCGCAGTTCCCCATCGATGGCGGACAGCAGCTCATTGTCTGCCTTGATGGTTGCTGGGGAGACTTGCGGAGCTGCTGGCTGCGAGTGCACGATTGCGACTTGAGGTTGCGCGGGTTGCTGATGGCTGTTGCGGACGGAGACGCCGATGCCTGCTGCGAGTGCGATGGCGAGGGATGCGGCCGTCCATGCGCGTGGGCGGTGCAGCCACTCGAAGACCGGCCGGCGCTGGGGCGCAAGGACGGGTTGGGAGGCTGCGCGGCGCTCTGCCCAGAGGCGAGTCTGCTGCTCGAAGCTGCCGATGGCTCCGGACACGCGCTCCGCCTCCTCGGCGCATTTCGGGCATGCTTTCAGGTGGGCCTGAACGGAGGAGGGATTCGCCCCGAGCAACAGGTCGGCGAACTGCTCGTCGGTGAGATGGGTTGGTTGGGCTTCGAGATAGTGTTCCATCAGATTCTTCCTCCCAGCTTCAGCCTGACCGCTTTGACTGCGCGGTGGAGATGGGTCTTTACCGTGCTGATCTGCATTCCGGTGGCTTCGCATATCTCCTGCAACTCCATCTCTTCGATGAAGCGTAGCAGAAAGATGGTGCGTTGATTGACTGACAATGATTCGAGCGCGGCCGATACCTGCTGCGCTCTCTCCCGGGCCAGGATTTGCGACTCGGGCGAACTTTCGGAGCTTGGCAAGAGCGACGACATCTCACTCAGGTCCGGCCTAGTTTTCTGGACCGTGCGCCAGAACTGAAACTTGCGCGATCGCTGATGATCCCGCACCAGGTTGGTCGCGATATGGGCGAGCCAGGTGTAGACAGCGCAGTCGCCGCGGAAAGAATCCCTGGCGTTGTAAGCCTTCAGCAGGCAGTCCTGGACAATGGTCTCGGCGAGGTCCTGATCTCCGGTGGAGTAGGCGACGAACCGCAGCAGGCGCGATCGATAGACACGATCCAGCGCCTCGATGTCGTTCAGCTCGGTAAGGGTGGGCGCACCCGTCACGCAGCAGATCATATCGGGATCGAGAGCAAGCTGCATATCAAACTGTAGACGCCTACCTTTCCCGGTGCGATTACATGGGCCGAAAAGATTACTTGACGACGATGCGCGGGGTTCGGAGGTAACTCCTGAACTCGCCTATTGCCCCCCCGGTATCGATTGGTGCATAATCTTCCAAACAAACCACTTACCGGCTATTGAATTTGCA
>PKWK01000336.1:34037-34177 GCA_003133205.1 Granulicella sp.
GGCTGGTGGATTCTGTCTCTACCTAAGTTAATTATACGCCCTGGTGTCAAGGGGGTGAGGCGGATTTGGAGTGCTGGTGGTGGGTCAGTTTGAAGTCCTTGGGCGATCGAAGTTGCTCAAATGTATGGTCCGCCGTCTGA
>PKWK01000089.1 GCA_003133205.1 Granulicella sp.
ATTTATGCAACCAGTTCTAGTCAAGATGCAGACACGGTCCGACATGGAGAAGATCGTCCGAAAGACCAAGATCCAATCGGTGGAGTTGGACGGCTTCAGGCAGACCGATGACGATGCGCGACCGAGTGTCGGCCCTATCAGTTGGGCCTGTCGAGAAGTCGGCCAAAGACGCACTCGATGCCGGCCAAAGTGCCGTCACGGAGCGATCTCTTTGATTTGGATGTGATACGGCTTAAGCAGACTACCGGTCGCGTGATCGACGGCCGCGCGGGCAATCTGATAATTCACTTGTGTCTGGAGGAGATCCAGGTCTGCCTGGGCGAGTTTCGACTGTGCGTCGAGAACAAAGAAATTGGTTTCGGCGCCGAGTTCATACTTGCGCTGCTCAGCGGCAAGTGACTTCTGAGCCAGGTCGTATGCGATCTTGCCCGCCTCCAGCGTCAGCTTTGCTTCTTCCAACTGCCGGACCGCATTATTGACCTCCAAGGTGATCTCCTCACGGGTTTGCCGGGCAGAGTAGAGATCGCGGCTACGCGACACTAATGCGGCTCCCAGATTAGCTTCGGCACCACGGTTCTTGATGGGAAGATTCAGAGTCAAGGATGCTCCGTATCCGGGGAATCCAAATCCAGACAACTGACTAAAGGACGAACCGAAACCACCCCGCGAGATGAGTGCCCCCGTGTTGAGGTCGAACTGATTGCCGCCCAGGCCAGTGCTCTGGTAGAAACCCGCGAGAGACAGGCTGGGAAGAAGATGGTTGTGGGCGAGGCGGATGCTGGTTTCGTCATTTGCGAGAGCGTAGTTGGCAGCATCTATCTCGGGCCGTCCTGCGAGAGCACCTTTCAAGGCATCGTCCATGTTGGTGGAATCTACCACCTCCTGCAGCTCCTGCTTTTCGGTGAGTTCCAAACTGAGAGCATGAATTGATGAATCCTGGTTGGCCCCGATGGTTAGGCGCAAGTTGTCCTCGGTCTGCTTCAAGGTGTATTGACCCTGGATGGCTTGTAGCCGTCGAGCGGCCACCTCCGATTGTGACCGGTAAATATCCAGCGGCGGCAAGGCGCCCAGTTCCAGAGCCCGTTTGTCTCGCTGATAGCTAGCCTCTGCCAGACTCAGGGATTCCTGCTCGACCTGAAGGCTGCCGCGGGCTTGGACTACCGCCCAGTATTGGGTGACAACCTGGAAGATTGCGTCGTTCACCTGGGCTTCAAAGCTGGCATGTGACTGCAGCAGAGCTCTGCGCGCAATTACTAGTGGCGCCGTGTTGGCCAATACTCCGGCGTTGCGCAAGAGGGGTTGAGTAAATTGAAAGTTGAGAGTCGAGGAAAAGTAAGGGTTAAAGAAGTTGAAAGAGCTGTTCGTCGACGATTTTGTACTGGAGACAGTTCCGTTGATATTGGTTCCCGTCTTGAACATCTGCGAGTAACCAATCTGTCCAAGTTGCGTGAGCGAGTTCAGCGCGGTGCTGCCTGACTGCCCCACTCGTTGCAGTGCGCTACTCCCCGGGGTGGAATTGCGGTTGACATTGGCGTTAGCCTGAAGCAATGGATCGAAGGGCTGATAGGCCCCCAGGAGGGCAAACTTCTGGGATTCCACCTGCGTCTCCTGAATGCGAATGCTGCTGTTGTTCTCGAGCGCCAATCTGACAGCATCGTCCAGGCTGATGCTGAGCTTCCCATCTTTCACATAGTCCGCAAGATGCTCCGGCGGCGCGAGCTTGCCTGAGCGCACTTGCGGCGTAAGGAGCTTCCGATAGCTCTCAGACGACTGAGCGCGTGACGACAAGCCGATCGATAGGAGAACAAAGAACACTACCTTGCCGCGAAAAACGCTCATCGAGAGACTCCAGCAGGTTTGTACGGAGGGGATGTCGATACCAACTTCGTAACGATTACAACAGGCGATTCGGTTATTCTTTCTTACTCATAGCGAATTGCATCCACCGGATCCATCCGGGCCGCCTTCATCGCGGGATAGATACCAAATACCAGTCCAACGCTGATAGAAACGAGGAACGCCAATGCGATTGAGCTCACCGTCACGATAGTTGACCAGCCTGCGAGCCACGCAATCAGGCGCGACGTGAGGAAGCCAAACACAATACCCACGCTGCCGCCCACGAACGAAATCGTCGTTGCTTCGACGACGAACTGGCGAACGATATCAGATTGTTTCGCTCCGACAGCGCGCCTCAGGCCGATCTCCCGCGTTCGTTCCGAGACGCTGGCCAGCATGATGTTCATGATCCCAATGCCCCCGACGACAAGGGAGATAGAGGCAATCGCTACCATGACCGCATTGAAGAGGTTTTCGGTACGCTTTTGCTCAGCCAGCAACTCGGCCGGCACGATAACGCTGAAATCATTCGCCCCGTGGTGCGACGTGTCGAGAATCGCCCTGACTACTCGCGCCGCTGAAGTCATGTCGGCGTTCTGATTCAGGTTAAGATAGATTCCATCGATCTCATCGCGCACGTCGCTATAGCTGTCTTCGAGACGAAGGATGGCGGCATTTAACGGGATATAGATGAGGTTGTTGGAGTCGGCCGATGGAACTCCAGGGGTTTCAGCCGGCGCACTGAGTTGAGGACTTACGACTCCAATTACACGAAACCACTGATCGTTGACCTTAACATACTTGCCGATTGGATTCGAATCGCCGAATAAGCTCCACCGAGCCGTGATGCCAAGCACGCAAACGGAAGCTCCCCTATCTTCATCTTCCTGGCCGAAGAAGCGTCCGCCCAACAGGTGAAGCCCAGCTATGCGCAGATAGCTTGGCTGAACTCCATACACCGTGGGGATATCTTGCTGGGCCTTTGGAATGGTCTTGGTGGGCGTCATACTTTTGCGCGGCGTCGAGGCAGCAACATTGTCGATATCCGCCAGAACAACCCGATAGTCTTCAAAGGTAAGTCCCGGAGATATTTTGCGGATTTTCTGATGTGCCTGCCACTCCGTGGTTTCCTTGGCCTGGACAATCAGGTTGCGCACGCCCATTTGCTCGATCAGTGCCATGACTTTCTGCCGTGCTCCGGCACCGATTGAGAGCATGGCGACGACCGCTGCCACGCCAAAGATCATCCCCAACATGGTCAGCAGAGAGCGAAGTCCATGTGCCAGCAGGTTCTGCATGCCGAGTTCGGCATCGCGTGTCCACTGCTGATAACCACGCGTTACAACTCCGGGGATGATAGAAGGCGAGGTCGGCATTAGGGGGCTCCTGCGCTCGCCGGATTTGCGGAGCCACTCGCGCTGCCCGGATTTCGCGGCGCGGTCGGATCGACTAGGGTATGCTGGACGGCAACTTATTAATCACGAGGAACAAACCGTGCAATTGGCAAAAGTACTCGCAGCAACCTTGTCCTTGACTGTGTCCATCGGATTCGCCGCCACCGCAGTAGCGCAGGGAGCAGCCGCGCCAGCTTTCCCATCCCAGAAGATGGCCGCAACCGTCATCCGGCAATGGCCCGCAGGCGTAGTCTCCACCACCAACGCCCCCGGCAAATGGGCCTACGAGGAAGGCGTCCTGCTCGACGGCATCGCAGCCGAGTGGCACACCACCGCCAACGGAGACGACTTCGCCTACATCAAGGCCTCGGTCGACAAGTACGTCACCGCCGACGGCGCCATCACCGGCTACAAAGCCGACGGCCACACCCTCGACGACATCGAGATGGGCCGCGCCGTCCTGCTCGTCTACCGCGTCACCCAGCAGGACAAATACGCCAAGGCCGCGAAGTTCCTCGAAGACCAACTCGCCCTCCAGCCGCGCACCGCCAGCGGAGGCTACTGGCACAAGCAGATCTACCCCAACCAGATGTGGCTCGACGGCGCTTACATGGCCGAGCCCTTCCGCGCAGCCTACGCCGCAACCTTCCAGCAGCCAGCCGACTTTGACGACATCGCCAAACAGCTTCTCCTGATGGACGCCCACATGCGCGACGAGAAGACCGGCCTCCTCCGCCATGGCTGGGACGAGTCGAAGGCCATGCCCTGGGCCGACAAAACCACAGGCCTCAGCCCCGAAGTCTGGGCGCGCGCCATGGGCTGGTACGAAATGGCGCTGGTCGATGTGCTCGACTGGTTCCCCAAAGATCATCCGCAACACGCGGCCCTGGTCGCCGCACTCAACCGGACCATGGCTGCCGTGGTCAAAGCGCAGGATCCTCAAACCGGACTCTGGTGGCAGGTCATGTCCCGCCCGCCTCACAATGGGCCCGCGATGGCAAAGCAGCCGGACGGAAGCATCCGCATCGGCGTCGAACACTCCGTCGGCGGCAACTATCTTGAAGCTTCCGCAAGCTGCATGTTCACCTACGCTCTGGCGAAGGGCGTCCGGATGGACTACCTCCCTCAGGCCGACGAAGCCGCTGCCAAACACGCCTGGGACGGCATCCAGAAGCACTTCATCACCGCTGACCCCGACGGCAACCTCACGCTCCACGGCACCGTCAAAGTCGGCGGCCTCGGCGGCACTCCCTACCGTTCGGGCGAGTTCGACTACTACATCCACGAG
>PKWK01000050.1 GCA_003133205.1 Granulicella sp.
CTCACCCAATACGGCACCGGGAAAATCACTTCCTCCTTGGGATCGAGGACAGCGTGCAGCAGCACCATAATCGACTGCTTGGCGCCGGCGGAGACGATGACGTTCTCCGGCGCTACCAGGCGATTGTAGTGCTCCTCGGTGTAGCGGATGATGGCTTTCTTGAGCGAAAGCAGGCCGTCCGCCGGGGTGTATTTTACTTCACCGGTCTGGAGCAGGGAAGAGCAGCTCACGATGGCGTCGATGGGCGCCTTATTCTTGGGCTCGCCTCCGCCGAGATGGATCACGGGTTCGCCCTTGTCCCGCAGCATGGCGGCGGTCTCGTTCAGCTTGAGAGTGGGCGACTCGTTTATGGACCTGGCTAGTTGGCTTAAGCTCATGGGTGTGTCGCAACCTTTTGGATACACGGATTCCCGGATGATATCCTTTGGGGAATCTGATTAACAACAGTATATAGGATCTCATGGGAGAAAATCCGGTCGGCGGGCCGGCAGCCTGCTCGCCGAATCGCCTCCAGCATCTGGTACCCGGTCTGGCACTGGCGCTCCGCCGCGGCGTTGGGCCTGAGCGAAAGCACCGTGCCGGTGCCTCAATACCCTCCCGGTCTTTCTGAACGGCAAGCTGTTCCCCAGCTTGACACGCGACACTTGTCACTTCACAATAGGACCGTGATCGGGAGCTTCAGACACTCCGGGTTGAAGAAGATGTTCGAAGGCAACCCGAGGCGTATTGCCACGAATCTCCGGCCTCGCGTGGCGTTGGCACTCTCGGCCCTGGATGCCGCGGAATCACCCCTGGAGCTAAATGTGCCGGGATACCGCCTGCACCAACTCAAGGGAAACCAAAAGGGAGTTTGGTCCATCACGATGAGCGGAAACTGGCGGATCACGTTTCGATTCGAAGCAGGATGCGCCCACGATGTTGACCTGATCGACTACCATTAGGAGAGAATTATGCCCATGAAGAATCCGCCCCACCCTGGCCTGCTGGTTCGGCACGAGTGCATCGAACCACTCGGCCTTACCGTCACCAAAGCCGCTGAAGGCCTCGGAGTGACGCGCCAAGCCCTGAACAATCTCGTCAACGGGAAGGCTGGAATTTCTCCGGAGATGGCGGTGCGGCTTGCGAAGGCCTTTGGCAGCACCCCGGAATTCTGGCTCCGTCTCCAGTTGTTTTATGACCTTGCGCAAGTGCGCCAGGATGCCATAGAAGTAAAGCGGTACAAACTGGCCTCATAGTTTTTGTGGAAGGCGGACGCACCCGAAATCGGCGCCGGCACCGGGCCGCCGCCAGAAGAGCGGGGTAGCGTGTCTTAGCTCTGCCGGCTCCCCAGCATCCCCAGCACCGCGTTGATCAGCACGCTCGCCATGCCCACCGGAATCGCCACCTTCCAACCGATGTTCATCAGTTGATCGTAACGGTAGCGCGGGAACGTGCCGCGGAACCAGATCATCAGCTAGACCGAAGTTCCCGCTCTCGATGAGCAGGAAGTGGCTGATAACTCAGGAGATAGGCCCGAAACTGCCGGTTGCCTACTGGGTACACTCACGCTCGGCAGGAGACTTTCAACAGGTCGAAGGCACGCTGCTGTACAGGGGTGGGGGCAGTGACCATCTGGCAGGTTTCCTCACCCATTTGGACCGTGTTCAGGGTTACGGTGCGGAGATCTTGTAGGAGAGTCTGAAAGCTGTGCACTGGCATTCCGTCGGCGGTGCCTTTGCTCTGTGCTTTGTCTTGCGCCGAGGGGGAGCGTTGCGCGGGCGCCACAATGGAGGTGCGCAGCGCCTCACCGGCGGCCGGCTCGTCGTCGTCAAACAACATCGGGGCAAGCGCTTGGCGCATGTGCCATTCCACGTAATATGCCAGCATGCAGAGGAACACGTGTGCGCAGACACGTTCCTCCAGGTGATGGTGAATGGGCCGGATCTTTAGGTCCACACTTTTCAGGCTGCGGAACGCCCGCTCGACCTTGGCTAACTCTTTATACTGGCGGACCGCTTGTTCGCTGGATGCCGATACCGTTGGCACCGTGGTGCGGATAACATAGATCCCGTCCAGCGCGGCTTCCCGTTCGATGCTCGCCTGGTTGCGTTCATACGTAAATCCGTTGCTCCGGATGCGGTAGTGAAAATGCTTGGCCATTTTATAGTGTCCCAGCGCCTTGCCGACGGCGACGGCGATCCGCTCTTTGCCGCGCAGCCGTCGATTGTTCCGCTGCGTGGCGGCCTTGGCCTTCTCCAGTTCCTTTTCGGTTGCGGCCAGTAACTCTCCTCGCTTGCGCGAGCGCTCGGCAGCTAACAGGGGATTGCGACAGGCAATCAGACGCTCGCCAGGAAATGCCTGGTGAGCGATCTCGGCCAAGTCCGTCTGGTCGAACAGGGACAGTTGCAGCACGCCATCGGACGCCAGTTTCTTGATGGCCGGTGCGCGTAACGCCGTAATCCACTCCAGGCCGGGCACCGGCTGGAGATCCTCGCGAATGCGGGCGCTGGTAAGCATGCCGCGATCGCCCACCAGCACTAATCGCTGCAGGCCGAAACGCTCCCGCAGCTTGCGTACTTGCGCGGCGACCGTCTTGGGGTCGGCGGTATTACCCGGGAACACCTCCATAGCTACCGGACAACCTTCGGCATTGGTGAGCAAGCCACAGACAATTTGCGGATTGCCACTACGCTCGTCGCGCGAGTGGCCGAAGCGCGCCAGTGGACAGCGATGGCCCTCAAAGTAAGTGGAAGTCACATCGTAGAGCACCAGACAACCATCGGAGAGGTGACGCTTGGCGAGAGCCTGCTCGATGCGCTCCTGCCGTGGCAGCAACCAATCCATAGCCTCGTACAAATCATCTGCCGTGGCCGAAGCCAGATGGAGTGACTCGGCCAGGGAACTGGAAGCGGTCTCCTCATCCAAGCCGCGGGCAGTGGCGAGTTTGGATCGGGGGTCGAGGATGCGGGCGGTGATGAGGGCGCAGATGAGATCGCGCTCGGGGCAGCGAGTGCGGGAGAGAAGATCGTGCAGGCCGAGGTGGCGAAGAGTACCGAGGACAGCGGCGACATGCCCATGAGGCAGAGAGCGGAGGATCTGAAAGGCTTGATCGCGGGCGATCAGACACACGGCACTAGAGTCAAGTTGCATCTATATTGACATAGCTGCTATTCTGACGCAAGGGGGAATCCGCTGAAAATGCCGCGTCGAACCTGTCCGCGCCATGGCGCCGAGCATCCATGTACATGCGCGATGGGCAATTTGTACCGATTCGTCGAGCCAGTAGTGCTGTTTTTGCTCCAAAAGAAGGGGCGATCCTATGGATATGAGCTCGCGGCGGAGTTGCGGGAACACG
>PKWK01000014.1 GCA_003133205.1 Granulicella sp.
CAGATCAGGATGCCAGAATCACAGGACGCGGGGCATGGCAGAAGCATCGGCGCGTGGGGTGTGGATACCGGCTACTGCCCACACAACGGTTTCGATCTTGCGATCAGCACACGCGCAGAGTTGTAGGCCCCTGCAGTGTGACGCCCACTACCCTGCCAATCTTTGCCTCTGTCGGGGAGTTGACCTCGAGGCGCAAATTGTCGACTGCTCTCTTTGCTTCAGAGAGTGTCTTGTGCTCTTCGACTGTTCCGATGACACGTTTGTGTTGGACTCTCTTACCGGTGGGCGCAGGTTGCTTTCGTAGCCATGCTAGGCGTCAACCAAATGTATCAGTTCCCATCGCTCTACGGTGACGGTTGTGGGAGGTTGCGGGGTCGGCCTATGTCGCAGCTGCGGACGGGATAAGGGACCGGAGCGGGGTTAGGAGATGGGCAGGCGTAGCTGCCGCGACGCTACCCATATACACACCGACCAAGGCAGGTGGCCCATCCACAAACCCAGCCTCGACAACTTCGACAGCTTACCGCCGCCAGACGAGATTGCTGCTGAGATAGTGGAAAACCTCCAGGCCGCGTTGGAGCAGTTCCTCGCAGTGGCAGAGGCTCTGGCGGCCCCGAAATGACGCTTCGACTATTTCTTCTTTGCGTCAAGCCTAATCACGTGTGGCCAATGCTCAGGAGCCGAAATCACTGAGGCAAACGCACCTTCATCTGCGTATCCGATCAACGCTTGGCAAGTGCAGTCGGCGCGTGCCGGCGGGTCGAAGCCAACGTAGCCAAAACCGGACTCCAAGATGTTGAATTCGATGAACCGATGGGGAGCCGAGAACTTACCGGTTAGCCAGCCAATCGCATAACTCGCGACCAACGAACCCGCAAGCGTGGTGAAATGCCCTACAGTTGGGAGCTCTGGAGCGTCATTCCAATAGCCGTTCGCTCGCTCTCCCCTAGCGATGGCGTCAGCGGCCTGGGCCTTTCGTATGGTCTTCTCCTCGTCTGTCATGAGTTCCGCTGATGCCTTCCAGGAGTCCACGGATCCGAGGCAATAGGCACAAGGCGCCCCCGGCGAATAGAAGGTGATCCTTCCAATTTCTCCAGTAACGACGCCCGCTTCGGTCTCGAAGACAACGCCCACGTCGATCGTCGGGACCAAGTAACGATATGCCAGCTCGCCTACCGCGGTCCTGCTGTGATTCGTGTCGGTGCAACACAGAATCAGATCGACGCCTGTCAGCGCATCCCGAATCTCCCCTTGAAGAATATTGCCTACCAGGCATTCCACATTGGCTTCGGGGTTCACAGAGAGGAGCAAGTCTCGAACGACCTCTACTTTATATGGGGCGGGGTTGCCATCGAAATCGCTCATGCTGCTGCCGTGAACTCGCTCTAAATTGGACGGAGCCAAACGCTGTGGATCGACCAGGACGAAGGACCCGATACCTGATCGCGCCAGAACGTGCGCAGCAGGCGAACCCGTCCCGCTGGCGCCAATGATCGCGACTCGGGAAGATTTCAGACGCTGAGCCGCCTCAGTTCCATACAGCTCCTCCAGGCGGCCTCGGAAGGGATCGGCGATGCGCTTCGGCGTGGCCGGGGAGAACGCTTGCTCCCGCCGTAGCAACAAGCCGCCGACGGTGAGGAGCGTCGTCACGCGAAAGTAACCCGCACTGGAACGCCCCCGACCGGAAAACGTCACCTTTCCCTGTTCATCGCGGGAGAAGATTAATCCGAAGTAGATGTCAGAGGAGCCGAAAACCGGGAAATATTCCGAATAGTAATCGTCCATATCGTCATCGAGCCGGCTCGGTTTGGGCCAACAGTTTTCCGGATGAGAATGAATCGTCCCCAAGCCGAGCCCTGTCGCTTGCTTGCGGAGCGCCGCCCTGAGCGTATACGGCTCGGTAAAACGAACGATGCTTGATTTGGGGTCAAGATCACCTTCACCTGGCTCAAGCAGATCGACCACGGTTATGACCAGTCCCTCATGTGTATGACGAGTACCAAAGAGGAAAAAACATGCCCATTCACGATCCGGATACCGCGAGAACAGAAGCCTCTCAAGCCGGCTCCGGACTCCCTCTGTGACGCGGACGACTGCGGGCCGAGCATCTACCGCCGTACGGAAATCCATGAAAGCACCTCATCAATATAGGTGTGAACGCCATGCCGAGTTGGATCCCAGGGGGGAGCGCCACCATTGCCGTGCGGATGGTAGCTGACTTGCGTCCACGCCCTACCGCCTGCCATCAGGTTCTGCTGCGGTTGCCCCTTTAAGACGCCGAGGAGTGGAGAGCCTGCGGGAAGGAACGCAAGATCGAGCATTGTCTGGGGATAACCGCCCGGTATGAGAACCATTACATCCGTATTCGAACCGGAGATGGTCGAAGGCAGTCCGCAGTAAACCACCGCATCCGGATTGGTAACCAGTAGGGTCGGGATGCTGATCTTCGCCAGTTCGTTCTCGACCCGCGCCTTCACTTCATCCGTCATGCGCGGCCGCCCTCCACCGTCTTCCGAGTGACGACGAAGTGTTCGCCGCATTCGACATGCACCTGGCCGCTGAGAGGTTCCCCGACATGTCCGTCTTCGCCCTTCCGACGGCGAACCACGGCGGTCTCCGCTGACAGGCCCACCAGACGCGCGATGGCGTCCACTGACATAGGATTAGTGACGCCGTCCTCTTTGGACGTCTTCACCTTGCCGTTGACGAAGATCTCCAGTTCGCGGTGATGGGGCTTATGGTGGTGCCCATCGCCTTCATGAAGCTCTTCCTCTACGTGCTCGATCTCCTCGCGGATGTGTTCCAACTCCTGCTCGATGTGTTCACTCTTGTCATGTTCGTGGTTCATTATTGCCTCCGATCCAAATGAGAAATTCTCATACATGAGAATTATGGTCCGTAGGTATCTTCCTGTCAACTAGAATTTCTCGTTGGTGAGAGGTATGCTGTTGCGCAGAGGGAATATGGCTGAAGGTATCGATGTAATGCGATTGGCGCAAATGATTCGTACGAAGCGCGAGCAAGATGAGCTTACCCTCAGGGACGTAAATGCAGTTACGGGCATACCCGTCCCTACAATCTCCCGGCTGGAGCGTGGCCTCTCCAAAGACATCGAGAGTTCTACCCTTCTTCCGATCGCTCGCTGGCTCAACGCGAGTCCAGAGGACCTCCAGGAAGGAGCTCCCGAGTACCCCTTGAAACGAGGAAAGCCGGTGGAGTCCACTCCTGACGTGGTGGACATCTTTCTGCGCGCCGATAAGAATCTGAACAGGAAGACCGCAGACGCTCTATCGACCATGTTTCGAGCCGCCTACGCCACGCTTGCGGCTCAGCGAAAGGGCAGGGAGTGAATGTTCGCGCCCTTTTCGAAGCAAGCCAAAACGTGGGAGTGCCAAGCGCTGGTGCTAAGAGGTCACTTGAATCTTGCCATTCATGAGATGTTGGACCCATTCGAGCTTGCCGAGAAGGTTGGCCTACTCCTTGTTGATGCACGTGCAATCTGTGCCGATTTGGACGAAGACGTCGCGGCAGAAGTATTGCATCGGTCGAAGGATGCTTGGTCGGGAGGGGTCTACGCACAACCTCTTCCGACCGGCCAACTGATTTGTATCCTTAACCCCACCCATCCAGAGCGCCGTCGCAAGGTGACGCTTATGGAAGAGATCTCCCACATTCATCTCAAACACCTCCCGACGGGTCTGAGAACTGTTGGAAGTGGACTTCGAGTTCGAGATTTCAATGCCAAGCAAGAGGCCGAAGCGTATGGTGTTGGAAGTGCGGCACTCCTCCCTTGGGGCGCGTTCTTCCATGATGTAAACAACGGAATGGCCGTCGACCTGATAGCCGAGAAGTATCAGGTCAGTACTGAGCTAGTGGCCTACCGTATCAAAATATCTGGTGCATACAAGCTCTACATGGCAAGACAACGTGCGGCTTGATGCTCTATCCCGCGGATAGCAACGTGTTTAGGGCGCGCGCAACAACCGCCCGTGGCAGTTCTATCTGAGATATATAATGCTATACTGTTCTCCCTTCGCAGCTGAGTCGGCGGGGGAAGGAGAACAGGATGTTTATAATTATCAACAAACCGAGGATCAAGCTGTACTGGGTAACGACACCAGATCACGATGAAGATTGGTTTATCTTCGCCGACAGTGCAAGTAGCGCGCAGGCGTTTCACGAGGATTACGAGGGTTATCGAACAGGCGATGCTCGCTCTAGGCTGATCGTCTCCAACGTCGCATTTAAGGAGTTCGAGAACGGAACTCCTCCCTGCCATGCCCGGTTCCAGGACCTTTACCAGATAGGCCTCCAGGCCCGCACGATCCCGGGCCGGCGCAAGGGGCGGTTCAACGGCGAGATCTTTCGGAATGGGATACTTGAGGCCATCATCGAGGTCGGACGGCTGAAGAAGGCACTGGAGTACGGTTGCGTGCAGGTGGAAGCATCGTCCTCGTCAACGGCAATGCCTGGGGTGGAAACGGGACCGCAGCTGGTGCATTAGGGCAGGGCTGGAAGGCTCTGCTGAGGGCTGCGGTGGGCTGACTGGGATGGGCGACCAGGGGACGAGGGCGAGGGGCCGGGCGGGGGTAGAAAAAGGGTCTGAGGATGTAACCGGTAAGGTCACAAGATAAGGCGAAGCGGAAACCTGAATCTGGTCTTCTTCGAAAAACTCCTATACTACGGGCGGCAGTTTGGGGACGTTTGGGAACGTTTGTGCTGCGGCACGGTGCGTAACTTCCAGTGGACCATTCTGAAAAGGCTGTTTTCGCTCCCGAGATGTAAAACGGCGTCCAGGTACCTCCGGAGTCGACTTCAACTATTTTCGGGTCATTTTCGAACTCTCCGGCGACCTTTCGGGAGGGGTGATTCTGGCTCCTGGTGGAGAGCCAATCTGGAGGAGTTAAGGACGCAGCTGAAGCGGCTGCCCGGCGGGAAAAATGGGTGTGGATCTGGGGCCGGGACGGGATCGCCGCCGGGTGAGTGGAAGCAAGCTGAAAACCTCTGCGGAGGGCTGCGGTGGCCTGACTGGAATAGACGACCAAGGGGCAAGTTTAGGCCTTTTTTCACCCCGGCCGAACCCCCTTCCGAAGGCTATTACCTGCACCGTTGCAAGTAATAAACAAGATGACTGAAAGCCAGCTGGGAACCTCTGCGAAGGACTGCTGTGGGCTGGCTGGGATGACGGCGGGATAGGGGCGAGGGGATCGCCGACGGGCGCGCGAGGGAAGTTTTTGTGTGGGTTGGACGAAGGGTCCAGGTTGGGTCGCCCGTGCGCGAGGGAGATATTTAA
>PKWK01000263.1 GCA_003133205.1 Granulicella sp.
ACATCGATGCCATCCGCGCCGCTCTTGAACGTAACATTCTTGAACGTAACGTTTTCGCAGTACACCGGGTGGGTCGACCACATCCCGAACTGCTGCGTATTCACGTCCTCCACGCGCACATTCTTGCAGTTTGTAAACTCAATCAGCGCGGGATACCGCAGCCCGGTAGCCCGCTCCACGCGCCCTCGCAGCGTAGGGTTGCCAACGATCTTGCCCGGCCCAGCGATGCCGACATCCTCTGCGTCCGTGGCCGAGATAAACCCGTTGTAGCCCTTCACCCAGTGCCCCTCCCACCGCACCTGGGCCAGCGGGTACTCACTCATATCCTGTGACCCGTTCAGCGTTGCGCCCTCCTCGATCCGCAGCGTGACGCCGCTGCGCAGAACCAGCGCGCCGGTCAAATAGTCACCCGCGGGCACCACCACCACGCCGCCGCCGAACACCGAGCAGCGCTCAATCGTCTGCTGAATCGCCAGCGTGTCCTTGGTCTTGCCGTCGCCGGTAGCGCCATAGTCGCGCACGTTCAGCGTGACCGCAGGCTTCGCAGGCACCTTCGCCGCGGCCGCGTGAGCAGGATGCGCGGGCTTGGCTTCGCTCGGCGGCTGCGCGTCAGCAAAACGGCTCAGCGCCGAAACGGCAGGTGCAGCAAGCAGCGCTTGGGTAGCAGCCTTCAGAAAGCTGCGTCGTTCAATCCGGGTACGGGTCATCGCGGTCACTCTCAGAAAGGAGGAATTAATTGCGAGATAACAGTATCAGAGGATGCCACGTCCCATTGTTTGTCATTCCCGAAGGGAATCCGCTTTTCTGCGCACCGCCTACCCCGGCCACTTCCACCCGGTAATCTCCGGCCCATCGATCCCGTTCTCGTGCGCATAAATCACGCTCTCGATGATCTGATTCTTCAGCCACTCCTTCGTATGCGCCGCTGTAGCCTGCAGCTTCGCCACGCGATCGATCACATCAATCGCCTGGTTAAACCGATCCACCTGGTTCAGAATCGCAAGCTCCAAAGGCGTGTTGATGTTGCCCTTCTCCTTGTATCCGCGAACGTGGATATTGTCGTGATTCTTCCGCCGGTAAGTCAGCTTATGAATCAGCGAGGCATACGCATGGAAGTTGAAGATCACCGGCTTGTCCACCGTAAACAGCGAATCGAACTCCTTATCGCTCATCCCATGCGGATGCTCGCTCTCCGGCATCAGCCGGAACAGATCGACCACGCTGATGAACCGAATCTTCAAATCCGGACACCGCTCACGCAGAATCGCCACCGCGGCCAGCGACTCCGACGTCGGAATATCGCCCGCGCACGCCATCACTACATCCGGCTCCGCGCCGTCATCGTTCGAAGCGAAGTCCCAGATGCCAATCCCCTTCGTGCAATGGTCGATCGCCTGCTCCATCGTGAGGTACTGCAAATGCGAAGCCTTGTCCGCAACGATCACGTTAACGTAGTTGGTCGAGCGCAGACAGTGGTCCGTCACCGACAGCAAACAGTTCGCATCCGGCGGAAGATAGATCCGCGTCACCTCCGGGCTCTTGTTCGTAATCACGTCGAGAACGCCCGGGTCCTGATGCGTAAACCCGTTGTGGTCCTGCCGCCAAACCAGCGACGTAATCAGCAGGTTCAGCGACGAGATCGGCGCGCGCCACCGCAGTTCCAGCTTCGACTTCTCCAGCCACTTCGCATGCTGGTTGAACATCGAGTCGATGATGTGCACGAACGCCTCGTAGCTCGAGAAGAATCCGTGCCGCCCGGTCAGCAGATAGCCCTCGAGCCACCCCTCCAGCGTGTGCTCGCTGAGCATCTCCATTACGCGCCCCGAGCGCGACAGAAAGCCGCCGTCCGCGTCCTCTGGCTTCATCTCTTCCATCCACGTCTTCGGGCTCGTCTTGTAGATCGCATCCAGCTTGTTCGACGCCGTCTCATCCGGCCCAAACACGCGGAAGTTCGTCATATTCCTGCGCATCACCTCGCCCAGATAGTTCGCGAGCGTCGCCGTCGACGAAACCTCAATCTGCCCTGGCTTCTCCACCTTCACCGCGTAGTCGCGGAAGTCCGGCCGGTCCAGCGGCTTTCGCACAAGCCCGCCATTCGCATGTGGATTCGCCGTAATGCGTGCCTTGCCCTCCGGCGCCATCGCCTTCAGTTCGGGAATCAGCGTGCCCGCCTCATCGAACAGCTCCTCCGGCCGATAGCTCCGCATCCACGCCTCCACCATCTTCAGGTGCGCTGGATTTGTAACCGGATCGGTAATAGGAATCTGATGCGCGCGCCACGAGCCCTCCAGCTTGTGCCCATCCAACTCCTTCGGACACGTCCATCCCTTCGGCGTACGCAGAATGATCATCGGCCAGATAGGCCGCGCCGGCTCCGCATCCGGATTCGCCCGCGCAGCGGCTTGTATCGCCCGAATCTCGATGACGCAATGCTCCGTCACCGCAGCCATCTTCTGATGCATCACCGCCGGATCGTCGCCCTCGACGACGTACGGCGTATAGCCCAGCCCCCTGAACAGCATCTCCAACTCTTCCGGCGGAATCCGCGCCAAAATCGTGGGATTCGCAATCTTGTACCCATTCAGGTGCAGGATCGGCAACACCGCGCCATCGCGCACCGGATTCAGAAACTTATTCGAGTGCCAGCTAGTCGCCAGCGGCCCGGTCTCCGACTCGCCATCGCCCACCACCACCGCAACAATCAAATCCGGATTGTCGAACGCCGCGCCGAACCCGTGCGAGAGGCTGTAGCCCAACTCGCCGCCCTCGTGAATCGAGCCCGGCGTCTCCGGCGTGCAGTGGCTGCCAATCCCGCCGGGAAACGAGAACTGGCGGAAGAACTTCTGCATGCCCTCGACATCCTGGCTCTTATCCGGATAGACCTCCGAATACACGCCCTCCAGGTAACTATTGGACAGCGTCGCCGGCGCCCCATGCCCAGGCCCGGATATATAGATAAGGTCCAGATCGTACTTCTTGATCAGACGGTTCAGATGCACCCACGTGAACGTCTGCCCCGGGTCCGAACCCCAGTGACCGAGCAGCCGGTTCTTGATGTGCTCCTTCTTCAGCGGCTCGCGCAGCAGAGGATTCGCGCGCAGATACAGCATCCCGACGCAGCAATAGTTGCAAGCGCGCCAGTACGCATCCATCTTGCGCAACTCGTCCGCGGAAAGCGGCTGGTCGTCGATCGAAGGCGAGGAATTGGATATATCAGTGCGCAATGCGGATACTGTGCCCATGCTTCACTCCTGTGCGCGATGCTTCACGTTGGTGGATGTGGCCGCTCTCAATGCGAGAACAGACAATTGAGGCGATGACTCATTCAGATGCCAGTATCCGGCCAGAGGCCGCACGCCGGCACCTCCCGATCAATTTACGATGACTCGTCCTCGCTCGGCAGTGACACCTGGCACATCCGCGCTACGTATCGCGCGATCATCATGTCCTCTTCCGCAGGCACTACATACACCGTGATCGGCGAGTCCCCGCTGCTGACCTTGCGTACCCTTTGGCCCTGGTCCTGACCGGAATCCTTGTGCTGAAGTCGATTCGCATCTAGGTCCAGTGCGACACCGAGCCCGGAGAGCGCGGTCGCAATCTCCTCTCGCGAATCCATGTCATGCTCCCCAATTCCGCCGGTAAACACAATCGCGTCTGCCCCATACAGCGCGATAAACCCCGCAATCGCCTTCACCACGCTGCGCCAGAAGACCCGGATCGCCAGCCGCGCTGGTTGGTCCCCGGCCGCAGCGGACTGGCGCAGCTCGCGCATATCGTTGATTCCGCCCAGCGCCTTCAGCCCCGATTCATGGTTCAGCAACTTCTCCACCGACCCGACCGTCGCGCCAGGCCGGCGCAGCAGATACAGCACCACGCCGGGATCGAGATCGCCCGGCCGTGTGCCCATCACCACGCCACCGGTCGGCGTCAGCCCCATCGTCGTATCCACCGACTTGCCATCGATGCACGCGGTCACGCTGCACCCGCTTCCGAGATGCGCGATCACCATGCGGCGCGGGAACGGAACCCTGCTCGCACGGCGCATCTGAAACACAACTGATTCGCACGAGAGCCCGTGAAACCCGTACCGACGCACCCCTTCGTCGCGCACTTCCGCGGGCAGCGCATAGACGGTCGCCTCCTCCGGCATCGTCTCGTGAAACACGGTGTCAAAGCAGGCGAAGCGAGGCACGCCCGGCGCCCGGCGCATCATCTCTTCGATCATCTCCAGCGCCGCTGGGTCGTGCAGGGGAGCGAAGACGATTGCCTCCTTCAATTGTGCCAGTACCTCCGGAGTTAGCCGCTGGTGACCGTGCAGATGGGCACCCGGATGCACTACCCTGTAGCCGACAGCATCCGGCGGCGCCAATCCAGGCAGAGCGATCACGCGCTGAACTACGCCGATCGCCTCGTCCATCGACCCGGCCTTGACCTCGCCCACCGCGCCGGTCACATCCTTTCCGGCATTGTCCCTCAATTTGAGCGCCGCCGACGCCTCGCCGATGTCGTTCAACTCCCCTGCATACAGCACGCGCAATTCAGCCCAGCCGTCCGCGTACATGGCAAACTTGATCGACGACGAGCCGGGATTGATCACAAGGACATGCATACGCACTTCGGTCAGATGCCGCTGCGACCAACCTTATCATCGACCGGTCAACAATTCTGCCGCTTCCGCTACTCGCGCAGCAGTTTGAAGGCATGCGTCCAATCGTTGCGCAGAAAGCCCGGAATGCACCAAAGAATGCACAACGGTTCGATGGCGCGCGCCGCCTCCGCCTTGCCCATGTCGGCCGTCTCCCAGCCAAAGTCGTCAATAATCTTGCTCGTGACCTGCTTCGCCACATTGTCATTGCCGCAGATGAACATGGTCGGCTTGCCGCCATTCAACCGCGGATTCACCATCAGCGCCGCACCGACCGAATTGAATGCCTTGACCAACTTTGCGTCGGCAAATTCCCGCTGCAATTGCTCCATCAGCGATTCATCGAAGCTGGTGAAGAGCTTCAGCACCCCGTTGACCGGTGGCGCCTCTGCAATCGGGTTGGTCGCGTCCAGCACCGGCTTGCCCCGCAGATTCTCCACCCCAGCCATTCGAAGCACATCTGCCGCCGCGTGGCCTTTGACCGCCAAAACCAGCAATTCCCCAAACCCAGCCGCCTCCGCGAAGTTCCCAACGCGCGCCCCCGGATGCTCCCCCCCCACTCCGCCAGCTTGCTGGGCGTCCTCGTACCCACCACCACCTCGTGGCCGTGCTTCAGAAATCCGTCCGCCAACGCCTTCGCCACATCCCCTGAGCCAAGCACTCCAATCTTCATATCCGTCGCTCCTGTACGAGAATCGGATGCGGACTGCTGATGAATGGTGCATGAAATTCTGCCAAAAGACGCGCAGTGTCTGCTTCACCGCCGTCCTGCGTTCGCCGCTTCAGCCGCGCGCGAACAGAGTTCCTCGACCTCGGACATCTGCCCTATCATCCCCTCCAGCTTCGCGGCCCCGATCCCTGCCTCAAACTGCCGCTGCATCCGGTCCAGAATCCCCACCACCCGCACCGCCTTCCTCTTTCCCTGTGGACGCAGCACCAGTTGCACCGCCCGCGCGTCCTCTGGGTCGATCTTCCGCTGCACCAGTCCCCTGGCCTCCAGCGACGAGATGCAATGGCTCACATTGCTTCGCGTCGTCTCGAACGCGTCCGCCAGCGCAGACGGCTTGATCTCCCCGCGTCTCTCGAAGAAGATCGCCGCCAGCACCAGGGCCTCGAACGCCGTCACCTCTTCGTCCTTCAGCACCAGGTTCAACGAAGCCTCCATCCGCCGCGCTATCCTACTTGTCTGAACGATCGGGCTCTGCCGTAAGAACGCCTCAATCCGCATGCGTATCTCTCCAATGGTTTATCAGGTCAACTATTTATAACAGGATGAAATTAGTCGTCACGAAGATACTGCAAAAGCGCATGATTGATTCATCCCAACAACACGAAACAAACCTATGAAGAAATCACTCCCCAGTCTGGCCCTGCTCCTGCTCTGCTCCAGCGCCGCCCTCTCCCAGCAAACCCCCAGCGCCGCTCCCCAGACCAGCGCTCCGCCCAGCGCGCCGCAGCAGACTGCTCCCGCCTCGCAGAGCGGCCCTGTCCTCCCAGCCATAAAGTTCGTTGTAGTCGACAGCATCCAGGTGACCACCACCGTCGAGCCGCTGCCGTTCGCCGAGAGCGATCGCTCCGTTCAGATGCTCCAGCCCCGCGAGATGCCCCTCGGCACCGACAGCGTCGTCGACCTCCTCCGCACCGACTCGTCGCTCAATATCCAGGCGCGCGGCGGCGAAGGCGTCCAGGCCGACCTCGCCATCCGCGGCACCACCTTCGAGCAGTCCCTCATCCTCGTCAACGGCCTGCGCGTCAACGATCCCGAAACCGGCCACCTCAATCTCGACATCCCCGTTCCCCTCGACGCCATCACGCGCGTCGACATCCTGCACGGCTCGGGCTCCACGTTCTACGGATCCGACGCAATCGGCGGCGCAGTCAATCTCCTCACCGGTGCGCCGCCCCCCGGCCTGACCATCGTCGCGCGCTCTGGCGCCGGCAACTACGGCTCGCTTGAAAACCATCTCCGCGCGTCCTGGTCCGCCGGCCCATTCGCCGAGCAACTAACCGGCAGCCGCGACACCTCCGACGGCTTCATCGCCGACCGCAACTACTCCTCAAACGCCGTCGCCAGCGAGACCTGGCTGAAGTCCAAACCCGGCACTACCGACATCCTGCTAGCCGCCAGCGACCGCCCCTACGGCGCAAATCTCTTCTACGGCAACTACCCCGAGTGGGAGCGCACCAAGGGCTGGCTCGCCAGCATCCAGCAGCAGCTCGGCCCACGCACCGCGGCCAGCTTCGGGTACCGCCGCCACTCAGACCTCTTCGTCCTATTCGTAGACCGACCCGCCATCTACGAGAACAATCACATCACCACCAGTTACGAGGGCGCCGTACGCCGTGCCGACGAACTCGGCCGCAACACCACCCTCGCCTATGGCCTCGAAGAAGACGGCGATTCCATTTACAGCAACTCGCTTGGTCACCACGCGCGCAACCAGGGCGCGGGCTATGCGAACCTCAGCCTGCGTGCGCTACACCGCTTCTCGCTCTCCCTCGGCGCGCGCGAAGAAGTCCTCTCCAGCCAGGGTTCCGTCTTCTCGCCCAGCGTCGCCGCAGCCTTCACCCTCACCAAAACTCTCCGCCTGCGCGGATCAGCGGGCCACGGCTTTCGCCTGCCCACCTACGTCGATCTTTACTACGCCGACCCCGCAACGCTCGGCAACCCAAACCTGAAACCCGAATCCAGTTGGAGCTACGAGGGCGGCGCCGACTGGACTCCCGCAAACGGCCGTCTCACTCTCAGCGCCGTAGGCTTCCGCCTCAACCAGACCAACGTAATCGACTACGTGAAACTACTGCCCCTGACAACCGGCGAGAAGTGGCAGGCCATCAACATCCCCACCCTCGACCTGAGCGGCGTGGAAGCGAGCGCACGCATCCGCCTCAGCAGCACGCAGCAACTGCAATTCAGCTACACCGCAAATCACTCCGCAAACCTGCCCGGCAATTACCTCTCCGAGTACGCCTTCAACTACGCCGCGCAGAACGCCATCTTCGCGTGGACCGGCCAGCTTCCCGGCAAATGGGGGCACCAGGTCAGCGCACGCACCCAGGTCAACGTCGTCCAGAAAACCGTGCAAGCCGCCTACCCGCTATGGGACGTCAACATCGCCCGCAACACGGGCCGCGTCCGCCCCTACCTGCGCCTGCTCAATCTCTCGAACACCGCCTACACCGAAATCCCCCAGGTCCCCATGCAGGGCCGCACCATCATGGGCGGCATGCAACTTAACTGGTCAAAACAGTGAAGCGCCCAAAGCGTCGGGTGCCCCATCCTTCGCGATTCTGCGAAGGGTGGGATGTACACGGTCCGCCCAACCTACTTCTGCGCCCCCGCCACTTCCGCCTGCCCCCCCTCCGGCTTATGCAGCAACTCAATCACCGTCTGATACAGCTTGTTCCGCATCTCAAACCGGTCCGCCGCCCGCGTCACATACCGCACCAGAATATCGATCCCCGAAGCTGCCGGCCGCATATCCACCGAAGGTGTCGCCGAAAACTGCCCCAACCCCTGCATCTTGTTCGAACCCTTCCACTCCGCCTCCGCCAGCTTCGCGTCCTTCTCCGTCTGCTCCAACACCGCTTTGTGGATCGCCTCGATCGTCTTGTACGTCCCCTCGCCCGTCGGAACATTCACGCTGATCTGGTCCCACATCCATTGCCCCGCGGTCGAGAAGTTGAAGAACTGCCCCGTCACCGCAAAGCTGTTGATGAAGGTCACGCGCCGCCCCGTCGGATGTCCCTTGTCCGTCCAGTTCCCCGTCTCCAGCAGCGCCGTGCGGAACAGCCCAATCTCCACCACCTCGCCGCCCACGCCATTGATCTCCACCCAATCGCCCACGCGAATTCCGTTCCGTCCCATCAGCACGAACCACCCGAAGAACGCCAGGATGAAGTCCTGAAACACCACCGTCAGCCCCGCCGCGCCCAGTCCCAGGATCGTCGGCACCTGGTTTGGCACGCCGAACACCACCAGCAGCACCAGCACCAGCGTCACCACCTCAATCGCCAGGGTCGCAACCGTCCGCAGCGTATGCATGCTTCGCATATCCATCCCCGAACGGCCCGCCGCCGCCCGGTCGAGCAGCATCTGCACCACCCACCACACCAGCACCGCGCCCAGCACCAGCGCGGCAATCCCCGCCAGCGACTGCAGAATCAAGTGCGTCACAATCCAGTGCTGCAAGCGAACCTGCGCAATCCACTTCGCATACACCCCGGAAAGCTGCTTCTCCGCATCCAGTCGATCTTCCAGGATCGAGTGAATCTGCTCCAGCGCATGCACGTGCGCCATCCGCGCTACTTTCCTCTTGGCGTCTGCACCGACCGGTGCCGCACTCGCACTCGCACTCGCACTCGCCCCAGCCGCTGCCCCATCATTCGCAGCCGCATCCCCACCTTCGATCTTCGCCGCCGCTGCGCTCGATCTCGCATCCAGCGCCGCATGCTGCGCCGTCAGCGACGCGACATCCGCATCCGTCTGCGCCTTCGCCTGCTCCAGCAAGTCCCTTCGGCTACGCTGATCGAACCACGCCCCAATTCGCCCCGCCAGCGTCCCATATCGCTTTACCGAGATCACCGCGATCTCGCCCCCGCTATCGACCTGCTCATCGTACTTCTTCATCGACGCCTCGCGCGCCGTCAACTCCTGCTGAATCTGGCCTCGCTTGTCCCCGCTCTCCCGCGCAAGATCGTCGCTCGCGTCGTTCATCTCGTCCGTATCGAGCTGCAGTCGCGCCTTCGCCACGTCCAGATCGTCCCCCAGCGAGTCCGCCGCCGCTCCGCTTTTCTTTGCTGCCGCGACCTGCGCAGTCAGGCTGTCCACTCCCGCCTGGTCCTCCTTCACCTGCTCGGCCAGCCCGTTCATCTTCTGCTGCAACTCCAGCGCCGGCCCCGACAGCACGCGCGTCTCCATCTCCGCCTGCCGCAGCGCCATCGCAAACGCCTGATCCACCTCGTGGTCCGCCAGCCGCTCCGCATCCCGCGCAAACCCCTTCTCCTCCGCCGACGTAGCCAGCGGAGCTAGCGCCGCCACCGTCTGCCAAGGCCGCTGATCCACCAGCCCCGAAGACTCCGCACCGCCGCCCCGCCCATTCAGAAATGGCAGCGTCGCCATCGATCCCCGCGTCAGATAGCTCGCCAGCAAACACACCGCCAGCACGCACACCGCCGCCCCAACCAGCACCACCCGTCCCCGACGCATCCCCGCACGAATCCATTCCTGCAAAGTCATATCTCCACCCTACCCGGTTTGATGCCTCCAAACCAAGCCAGGCTTGCGCAGCCAGCCACAGAGGAAACGGAACCTCTGAACCAATTGCTGCGTATCGTATTTCAGGGGGCAAGTCGGTTATGAGCGAATCGGAATTGCCGACTTGCGTAGTTCTTGTAGCGCCACCTTTGCGCCGGCTCCATCGCACAGGCCAGGAGGTCGCAGATGAAACGAACCATGGCATGGGTGGTTGGGCTGGCGATGTTCCTCGGAGGCGCGCTGCATGCTCAGGACCGGGAGATCGCCGGCGACTGGCAGGGCACCCTGAAAACAGGCAAGGATCTGCGGATGGTTCTGCGGATCGATAAAGGCGAGAACGGCGGCCTGAGCGCGAAGATGTACAGCATCGATCAGGGATCTCAGTCTATGAATGCGTCCGGGGTGACTCTCCAAGGGGCGGACTTCAAGTATTCCGTGCCATCGGTCGGCGGCAGCTACGAGGGAAAGCTGAGCGCGGACGGCAAGATGATAACCGGAACGTGGACGCAGGGATCGCAACCGCTTGCGCTTACTCTGGTGCGGGCGACGCCGGATACGGCCTGGGGACTTCCGGAGCCGCCAAAGTCGATGCCGGACAACGCCAATCCCAAGTTCGATGCGGTGACCGTCAAACCAAGCGATCCAAACCGGCCCGCGAAGATGTTTTCGATCACGATAAGGGGTCGTCATGTGATGAGCTTCGACACTAATCTCGAAAACCTGATCACAATCGCGTACGGCCTCCACCCAAAGCAGATCGTCAACGCTCCCGACTGGATCACATCGGACAAGTTCGATATCGACGGAGTGCCCGATGTCGAGGGACAGCCCAGTATCAACCAGGTGAAGATCATGATGCAGGATGTGCTGGTGCAACGCTTCAAACTGGCCTTCCATCACGATCAGAGGGGACTGTCGGCGTATGCGCTCACGATCGCTAAAGGCGGCCCCATCAATCTCACCGTCACGCAGGACAAGCCGAGCGCCCCGGGAAACTTCACCTTTCGTGGGCCTGGAAAGCTGGCTGTAACGAACTTCACCATGGAGGCCTTTTGCTCAGGGATGCAGGCCACCGTGATGGACAAGCCCGTCGTAGACCAGACCGGCCTCACGGGCCGCTACGACTTCTACTTGAACTGGACGCCGGACCAGTCGCAGTTCGCGCAGATGGGAGCAAAGATCAGTCCGTCGAGCGATGAACCGGACGCTCTGCCGAGTCTCTATACCGCGATCCGGGAGCAGCTTGGGCTGAAACTGGAGCCGGTAAAAACGTCCGTCAGCGTGATTGTGATTGACCGTGTGGAGAAGCCTTCACAGAACTAGCGGATGTGGGACCTCCTCCCTTAAACGCGAAAGCGTCGAGCAGATTCGCCCGACGCTCCAACGTTCTCTACTTCCACAGTTCGCTTCAGCGATGCTTGATAAACCCGCCGGTGTGAAGCTCCGCCATCGCCTGGCGAATCTCCTCCTGCGTATTCATCACGATCGGCCCGTACCACGCCACCGGCTCCTCAATCGGCTTGCCCGACACCAGCAGAAACCGAATCCCCTCCGGCCCCGCCTGCACCGTGATCTCGTCGCCGCGATCGAACAGCACCAGCGAGTGGTTCGCCACGTCGTACACCGGAGCCGCATTCGGATCCAGTCCCGACTCGGTCAGCACCGCCTGCGGATCGGACGCATCGCGGAACGTTCCCGACCCCGCGAAGACATACGCAAACGCATTCCGCGTCGTCTCCACCTTCAGGCGCTTCCGCTTGCCCGGCGCAACCGAGACATCGATGTAGCTGGGATCAGCCGCAACCCCTTCCACCGGCCCCTTCTTGCCCCAGAACTCGCCGCAGATAATCCGCACATGCGTCCCATCGTCGTCCGTAACTTCCGGAATCGCAGCCGACGGAATGTCCTGATACCGGGGGTCCGTCATCTTCAGCGATGCGGGTAGATTCGCCCACAACTGAAATCCGTGCATCCTGCCCTGCGGATCGCCCTTCGGCATCTCCTGGTGCAGAATCCCGCTGCCCGCCGTCATCCACTGCACATCCCCGGCGCCCATCTTGCCCTTGTTGCCAAGGCTGTCGCCGTGCTCCACCGTCCCCGCGAGAACATACGTAATCGTCTCAATCCCGCGATGCGGATGCCACGGAAATCCCTTCAAATAATCCGCTGGATTCTCATTGCGAAAATCATCCAGCAACAGGAACGGATCGAACTCCTTCGTCTTTCCGAAGCCGAAGGCGCGCTGCAGTTTCACACCCGCACCTTCCAGCGTCGGCTTGGTCTGAATTACTTCTCTTACTGGTCGGAGTGACATACTCTTCCCCTTCTGCGCAGCACCCTTCACAAGCGTGCCCGGCACCAATCCCGCTTCTTGCCATCAATCCCAGTTTTTGTCATTCTGAGCGGAGCGAAGAACCCCCGCATTTACGCCTTCACAAACTCCACATCCAACGTGATGGTCACATCATCGCCCACTAACACGCCACCCGTCTCCAACGCTGCATTCCAGATCAACCCGAAATCCTTGCGACTGATCTTTGTCGTCGCCGAAACCGCAACCCGCGAATTGCCCCAGGGATCTTTCGCCGGCGCCGTTGGCCCTTCCACGGCAAACACCACCTTGCGCGTGACGTCCCGAATGGTCAAATCGCCCTCGACCGTGCCTTCCCCTGCTCCCGTAACCTTTACGCCCGTCGACTTGAACGTCATCGCCGGAAACTTCTCTACGTCGAAAAAGTCGGCGCTCTTCAAGTGCCCATCTCGCTGCGCGTCGTTCGTCCCAATCGAAGCCACGTCAATCGACGCCTCGACGCTCGACTTGGTCACGTCCGCCTCATCCAGGGTCAACACTCCCGAGACCTTGGCGAACTGCCCCTTCACGTTTGAAATCATCATGTGCTTGACCTTGAACTCGGCAACGGTGTGCGCCGGATCAATATTCCAGGTTGTAACTGCAGTTTGTGTCATGGTGGTTTTCCCTCTCTCCTTGGTTTAGATGCGTTATGACGATAATCGTTGCAACGGATATATGCGCTGCAAAAATCAACTCGCTTCCAGACGGGCAACCCTCAGCAGGTCCGTCAAAGCCCGAAGCCGCGTCCGTCCCAGATGGCCCAACTGAGTACGATGCGCCTCCTGCACCGGCTGGTCCATCCGAGCCAGCAATTCCATCCCCTGCGGCGTAATCCTGGCCATCACCATCCGCCGATCCTTCGTCTCCCGGCAGCGCGAAATCAACTCCCGCTTCTCCAACCGGTCCAGCAGCCGCGTAATATCCGGGTCCCGCGTAATCATGCGATTCCCAATCTCCCCACAAGGCAACCCATCCGGCGACCCGCGCAGAATCCTCAGCACGTTGTACTGGTTGGCCGATAAATCCTCCGTCTTCAGCAGCGCCGCCAAACGCCGCGAAAGCAAATCCGTAGTCCGGCACAACTCCAGAAACGCCACTTCCTCCGGACTAGAGATCTGCCGCTTCTTGCTCTCGGATTGACTCACTCTCTTCATCTGTCACAATATTACTCGTTACAACGACTATTGTCAATACGCATTCAGTTACGACGCCTATCTCCAGCCGCCCCATCGCGATAAGCCGAAATAGCTCCCGGCCGTTCACAAGTAAATCGGCTGCAGCTTGTCCACCACGTACTTCCCGCACCGCTCGTAGTCGGCACGCGGACCCTTCCGCGCCGTATCCAGATCCACGCAGATCCATCCCCGGTACTTCACACTCTTCAGAACCCTATGGCACCCCGGAAAATCCACCTCCCCATCCCCCAGGTCGTAGATGCTGTCAAAGAAGCGCGCCTGGGTCGAATCCTTTGCCAGCACCTTCCCGTTCGGATGAACCCAATCGCTGCTCGGCGTGGTCCACTTCGAGTCCTTATAGTCGAGAAATCGGACCCGGTCCTTATACCGGTCAATCGTCCCAACCACGTCGCAACCCGCCAGATTAAGGTGCGCCGTGTCCGGAGAGAAGCCGAACAGCTTCGGATCGGTCATCGCCATAAACCGGTCGATCTCCTCTCGCGTCTGCACCATCTGCCCCATGTGATTGTGCAACCCCGCCGTGAACCCCATCCCGCCGGCCAGTTCCCCAATCTGGTTGCAGCGCGCGCACAACTCTGCAAATGCCGTAGGCGTATTCGCTCCCGGCCGGTCGCGATTCGGCGAGAACACAACCAGGTGATTCGCCCTAAAGTCCGCAAGAAACTTCATCGCCTCCCGTGCGCTATCCAGAGCCTGCTGCCGTTTCGTCGGATCATCCAGCTGGCCGTTCCACGAAATCGTAACCACGTGCAGACCGCGCTTCGTCACCTCGCTCAGCATCTGCGCCTGCGTCATTCCAAACCGATTGAGAATCTGCGGGAAGCTGGTCACGCGAATGCCGATGAAGCCCGTATCCTTCATCACATCCAGAATGTCCGTGAACGGCAGCGCCGGAAAGTAATTCCAGAGCGCCGAAGAAAGCGCCCACTTAACATTCCGATTCGCCGGCAACCGCACCTCAGCAGCAGCCGCCAAAGCAGCCGGCAGCAACGAAAGCGACGCAACAAAATTCCTGCGACTGATCATCATAGTGAGGGGCCTGGATCTAGCGTTCCGGGCTGCAAATACCGTACTCCGCAGCAGCCAGATTTGGCTACCGCGAACCCCCTCAACTCTGATTGTCAAGGTCCGGCTGTCTAGCTGACCCGCATCGACCGCCCAGGTCAAATCTCTCAATAGTGTAGAGGGCTCCGTTGGACACTCAGCGTGATCCCAATTTCCCGCGCCGGCTTGACCGGAATGGGATCTATTACTCGATTTGTTTGACGTGCGTTCTACGTATTCGGGATTCTGGGCGCGGCTTGGAGCGCCGTTTGGTATCACTGGTTCCGCGATTCGCCGCCGGAAAAGGCAGCCGTCACTCAGGCCGAGTTGGACGAAACCCACGGCCTGCCCGGAAGGTCCCACCGCATCCTGCCGTGGACCATCGCCCTCCGCTCAAAGAATTTCTGGGCCACAATGCTTTCAGACGGTGGCATCCAGCTTCAGCCAGGCGATGGTGGTCGAAGGAGAGAGGCGACATCTCTGCGGCGGACCACCGCGGCTGTGGCTCCAGATCGACCCTGCCGAGCAATTGAGCCCGCTACCTCCGATGAGTCCAGTTCCCATCACGGCCGCAAGCGAGGCGCACCCCTGAGCCACCAATCCCGCGCAACGCAGAAGCTACCTACATACATATAGAGTGGTAAAGACCAGCACGATCCTCAGCGGACACCCATGAATATCTACGCCATCACTCTCGCCTTCATCGTCGTCACGCTCCTCACCGTCTCGCTCACGCGTCTCGGCAAGGTCAAGACCAAGGCCGATTACCTCGTCGCTGGACGATCCCTCCCCGCCTTCGTCCTCGTCTTCACCCTGCTCTCCAGTTGGATCGGCTCCGGCTCGCTCCTCGCCGCCGCTGAAAACGCCTACCGCCACGGCTTCGCGGCCCTCTGGACGGCGGCCGGAGGATGGGCCGGCCTTGCCCTGATCTACTTCATCGCGCCGCGCGCGCGGCACTTCGCCCAGTACACCATCCCCGACCTGCTCGAAGTCCGCTACAACCAGACCGCCCGCGTGCTCGGCGTCATCGCCATCCTCTTCACCTACACCGCGATTACCAGCTATCAGTTCATCGGCGGCGGAGACATCCTTCACCTCATCTTTCCCAGCGCAATCACCGCAATCCACGGCCGCTACATCATCGCCGCCTTCGTGATCCTCGTGACCGCCATCGCCGGCATGTCGTCGGTCGCCTACACCGACCTTGCCATCGGCCTGCTCGCCACCTTTACGCTTTGCATCGCCCTTCCTGTCCTTGTCCACGGCTTTGGCGGATGGGCTGCCGTCCACGCCGCCCTTCCCAGTTCCCACTTCCGGATCTTCGGCGACATCCACCCGATCAACAGCTATTTCGGACCGAACATCCTCCCCGACGGCACTCGCGAGCGTATCTCGTCTGCCCTCGAACTCTTCCTTCCCACCTGCCTGCTCATGCTCGGCAACCAGTCCATGTACCAGAAGTTCTTCTCCGCAAGATCCGAGAAGGACGCCACCCGCGCCGTCACCGGCTGGATCGTCGGCACTATCATCCTCGAGACCGTCATCGTCGCCCTCGCCGTCGCAGGCTCCGCCATCTTCCCCACCGGCGAGGTCCACGACCATCCCCGCGAAGTCCTCGCCTACGTCGGCCTCCACGGCTTCTCGCCCGCGCAGACCGTCACCACCATCCCCTCGCCGACGGGCCCCGGCACCGTCATCACGACCACTCAAATCGTTCCCCCCTTCACCCTCCACCTGATGCAACTCCTCGGCGCACTCCTCGTCGGAGCCATCTTCGCCAAGATCATCTCCACCGCCAACAACTATCTCTTCTCCCCCGCCACCAACCTCGTCAACGACATCTTCGTCCGCTACCTCCGCCCCAACTCCGGCAACAAGGAGGTGCTTCTCGTCTCGCGTCTGATGGTCGCTTTCCTCGGCGTCTGGGCGCTCGTCCAGTCACTCGGCACCGAATCTGTACTCAAAAAAGCCCTCTACGCCTACACCATCTACTCCGCCGCGCTCACCCCGGTCATCCTGGCGGCCTTCTACTGGCGACGCGCGACCGCTTCCGCCGCAGTCGCCAGCATCTTCACCGGAACCTTCGTCACCGTCTTCTGGGACACCGCCTTCATCCACACCCACGTCCCCGCCATCCTCGCCGACCGAGACGCCATCTTCCCCGCCCTCATCGCCAGCCTCCTCTGCCTCTTCATCGTCAGCCTCCTCACCCCACCCCCCACCGAGTCCCACCTCCGCGCCTTCGCCGGCAGCGCCCAAAGCTCATAGCTCAAACCCCATAGCTGATAGCTGAAAGCCCAGAGTTGACCCCGGAACGAGCGCCGCACCACGCGTTCCCCATCCAGTGGCGCATGTGCCCGCGATCACTTTCCGGCGCCGATCTTTGTGCCAAGCTCAACTGCATCATTCGCGCGAAGAGAGGGAGGGAACTATGAAACTCACTGTGCTCGTAACCTACGCCACTCGGTATGGCTCCACCGAAGAGATTGCGCAGGCGTTGGCGGAGACCCTGCGCGAGAGCGCCGCCACCGTAGAAGTTCAGCCCATCCAGAAGGTGCACTCCCCTGAGCGATACGATGCTGTTGTGCTGGGAGCTCCCCTGTATATGGGCCGATTGCACAAGGATGCGCGCCGCTTTCTCTCGGAGCACCGTAGTGCGCTCACGCAGATCCCGGTCGCGCTATTCGTATTAGGGCCGGTTCACAAAGACGAGAAGGATTGGACGGGGGCGCGCATGCAGTTGGAAAAAGAGCTGGCGAAGTTCCCGTGGTTTTCGCCCGTTGCCCAGCAGATTTTCGGCGGCAAGTTTGACCCCGCAAACCTCGGGTTTCCGCTCACTCTGATACCGCCCCTGCGAAAGATGAAGGCCAGCGACGTTCGAGACTGGGCGGCGATCCGCGCCTGGGCCAGCGACCTCGCTGTGGCCCTTCAGCCGGTGTCGCACGGGTAACCTGGCGTCCGTCCCCAACTGCTTCCCCTACGGCTTCCTGCTTCTCATCTGTCTGAGGGATCCTATTGCAACCCCTTAACCATATAAAGGTCCGAAAGCAGACGCGTATATCCGTAGACATAGCCTCGACCGTCCGCGCTCAACCTGACGTTGGACAAGTCGCAGAGTCCTGTCACGTCCAATGGGTTCACTTCTTTGAAGAGCTGCCTCTGTCCCGTGACAACATCCAATCGATAGAGACGCAGGCCACGACTTCGACGGCCTGATGAGCCCGGCAGCCCTGGGCATCACCAGAATCGCCGTCGATCTAGGCCAGGGCAAACTCGCCTTCACCCGATAACCGCAAATCGCGCGCCCCCTCCCACAAAAGTCCCATCCTCTAACACTCACGAAATCCTCGCCATCCATCTACACTGGTGCCATGTGTGGAATCGTCGGATACATTGGCCCCAATCCTCCTGTGCCCATCATCATCGAGGGCCTGCGACGCCTCGAGTACCGCGGCTATGACTCCGCCGGCATTGCCGTAGCCGGAGGCCCGCAAGGCCTGGAACTCCGCCGCGCCCCCGGCAAGCTCCGCAACCTCGAAGCCGTCATCGCCGAGCGCCCCATCTCCGGTACCTTTGGCATCGGCCACACGCGCTGGGCTACCCACGGCCGCCCCACCGAGGAGAACGCCCACCCTCACCGCGACGGCTCCGGAACCCTCGTCGTCGTCCACAACGGCATCGTCGAGAACTATCTCGCCCTCAAGTCCGAACTCATCGCCAAGGGCCACAAGTTCGTCTCCGAAACCGACACCGAAATCATCGCCCACCTCATCGAAAACGAGCTCAACCTAGCCGCCGCCGCCACAACTTCGGGTGGCCCATCCTTTGCGGCCTCATCGCAAAGGGTGGGTTCGACCGCCGCGGAATCCCCCGAGTCCAACACCGCCGAAGCCGTCCTAACCCTTCCCACCACTCCCTCCATCCCGCTCGAAGAAGCCGTCCGCCGCGCCGTCAAGCGCCTCACCGGAGCCTTCGCCATCGGAGTCCTCTCCGCCAACGAGCCCAACAAGCTGGTCGCCGCCCGCCTCGGCCCGCCCGCCGTCCTCGGCCTCGGCGAAGGCGAATACTTCCTCGCCTCCGATGTTCCCGGCATCCTCCATCACACCCGCAACATCCATTTCCTCGCCGACGGCGAAGTCGCCATCCTCACTCCCTCCGGCATCGCCCTCACCGACTTCGACGGCGCCCCCATCCCCCTCAAAATCCAGCGCATCGCCTGGGACCCCATCCAGGCCGAGAAGGCCGGCTACAAGCACTTCATGCTCAAGGAAATCTACGAGCAGCCCCGCGCCATCCGCGACACCATCCTCGGCCGCGTCTCCCCTGACACCGGCCGCGTCTTCCTCCCCGACATGACCATCACCGAGGCCGACCTCCGCGCCGCCACTCAGATCACCATCGCCGCCTGCGGAACCTCCTGGCACGCCGGCCTCGCCGGCAAGTTCATGATCGAGCGCCTCGCCCGCCTCCGCACCGACGTCGACTACGCCAGCGAGTACCGCTACCGCAATCCGATCCCCGACCCCCTGTCCATCGGCCTCCTCATCACCCAGTCCGGCGAAACCGCCGACACCATCGCCGCCCAGCGCGAGCTCATCGCCCTCGGCTCCAAAACCCTCGCCATCTGCAACGTCGTCGGAGCAGCCGTCTCCCGCGAAGCCCAGGGCACCATCACCACCAACGCCGGCCCCGAGATCGGCGTCGCCTCCACCAAGGCCTTCACCGCCCAGCTCACCGCGATCTTCCTCCTCGCGCTCCACCTCGCCCAGGTCCGCGGCACCGTCACCGACGAAGAATCCCTCCACCTCGTCACCGAGCTCAGCAGAATCCCCGCCAAGCTCGAAGCCATGCTCAACCTCGCGACTCCCGACCCGACCGGAACCTCCGAAGGAGTGGGTGCCCCATCCTTTGCGGCCCCATCGAGCGCCACAAATCTGGGTGCCCCATCCATGACAGCCCCACCGTCATGGGTGGGATCGGAGCGCCGCACTCGCCCGCGCCTCTCCCTCACCGCCCAGTGCGAAGAACTCGCCCGCCACTTCTCCACCGCCAACGACTTCCTCTTCCTCGGCCGCGGCATCCACTACCCCATCGCCCTCGAAGGCGCACTCAAGCTCAAGGAGATCTCCTACATCCACGCCGAAGGCTACCCCGCCGGCGAGATGAAGCACGGCCCCAACGCCCTCATCGACGAGACGCTACCAGTGGTCTGCATTGCCACTCAGGACCCCTCCGACCCCACCAGCGTCCTCAAGTACGAGAAGACCCTCTCCAACATCCAGGAAGTCACCGCCCGCTCCGGCCGAGTCATCGCCATCGCCATCGAAGGCGATCAGACCGTCGCCCAACTCGTCGAGCACACCATCTACATCCCCGCATCCCCCGAGCTACTCCTCCCCATCCTCGAAGTGGTCCCCCTCCAACTCCTCGCCTACCACATCGCCGTCCGCCGCGGCTGCGACGTAGACCAACCCAGAAACCTAGCCAAGAGCGTCACAGTCGAATAGTGGAGTTGGGACGGGCTTATTGGCTTGGCTGGCTGGCGCCCAGGATGTGCCCGCTAGGCATAACATTGCCTATTAAGGTGCAAAGTTTTGCACTTCATGGGATGAAGCAGCAAAAGGAAAAAGAGATATCTACCTCAAAAAAATAGTCTTACCCAGGGGCATCTCCAAATTTGTCATTGGCCATCTAAATGATCATTAGTTGGGTAATTGTAGTTTCATATATAAGGGGACCCCATGAAGATGCGTCTTTCACTCCTCGCCTTAATTGCTTGCCTTGGCATTTCTCTTACGTCCTATGCGTCCGATATTACCTACACCATAACGGGCGGCACTTTCTCGCCATCCGGGACTTTCTCCGGCTCGTTTCTCATCGACTCGGCCACCGAATTAATCGATGGGGGTACGATCACTGCCACGGCTGGCACTACCTATTCCTTCTTTAACAGTGCGAACGACTCGCCCATCGCGGGCCTTGCATTCTTCACAGACGCCAGCGGGGATAGTTTTCGCTTGGCCATTAACGGCAGCTTAAGCTCCTTGGCGGTAAACACCCTCGCCGGCAGCGACACCTATCTCATGACCGCGGCAGGCGCGCGGTTTGACGCCACAGGTGCAACAATCGCGCCCACCCCTGCCACCCCTGAACCATCGTCGCTCCTTCTACTCGGCACAGGTGCGCTCGGATTGGCCGGCGCATTCCGCCGCCGCTTCCTGAACACCTAGACCTACGATCCATCGATCCATCAGACGACCCCTGGCGGGTGGCCCACGCCTTCCCTGCTCCAAAACCGGGTGCCCCATAACTTGCCCTGAGCCTGCCGAACGGGTCTCGATCCTGAGATGTGGGCATCGCGTGTACGACGGGTTGCCCACCCATAAAACCATCTTGGGTGCCCCATTCATGCGGTCTCATCGCATGGGTGGGGTCCGCGTTTCGACACATCCTCATCTCCGCGTGGGGTAAACCATGTCTCCGGAACCTGAAAGCTCCACCACCTAATGCCGAGCCGCCTGAAGCGCCATCAAACCGAAGGCCACAACCACTTCGTCACCTTTAGCTGTTACCCACCGCCTCCCATATCTCAACGACGACCGCTCCCGCACCATTTTTGAAGAGGCTCTCGAAACTCTCCGACGGCGACACCGGTTCCTCCTCTTCGGCTACGTCCTCATGCCCGAACACGTCCACCTTCTCCTCAGCGAACCAAAGCTCCATTCGCTCGCCACCACTTTCAGTGTTCTCAAGGGCGAGGTCTCCAAAATACTCAAAGGCACGCGCCCCCAGTTCTGGCAATCCCGCTACTACGACTTCAACGTGTTCACTCATCCAAAGTGGATCGAGAAGCTGAAATACATCCACCGCAATCCGGTCGAACGTGGTCTGGTGAAAAAACCCGAAGACTGGCCGTGGAGCAGCTTCAACCACTGGGCAACCGGCGACGCCGGCCGTGTCGAGATCGAATCCCATTGGACCTGGACCCGCCGCGAGAGAGCCGGAACCCCACCTAGTCACATCTCGGGTGCCCCATTCATGACGGCTTCATCGTCATGGGTGGGGTCCGTCGCAACTCAACCGCCGTAGGGTGTATAGTTTCCGGCTTGCTCAACCCCAGGGGTTTCTTTCGCATTGAAGGGAGAAAAAGTATGAAGGTGAAGACCCTCGCATTAACTCTGGCACTGTGTTTTGCCGGAGCCGCTGTATCGCTCGCCCAGAGCCCGCAGATGGGCACCTGGAAACTCAACGAAGCCAAGTCGAAGATTCCGACCGGATACCAGAAGAACACGACCGTTGTCTACGCAATGGATGGCGACAACATCAAAGTGACCACCGAAGGCACCGACAAGGACGGCAAGCCCATGCACACCGATTGGACGGGCAAGTTCGACGGCAAGGCCTACCCGCTCACCGGCGATCCCAGTGCAGACTCACGCTCCTACACAAAAGTTGACGACCATACTTTGACCATAACCAACAAGATGGGCAGCAAGGTGGTCATGACCGGACGCATCGTCGTCTCGGCGGACGGCAAAAGCCGAACGCTGAAATCAACCGGAACCGATTCCGCCGGCAAGAAGATCTCTAGCACGGCGGCCTACGACAAGCAATAGCCAAGGGCGGGTGGCCCACCCACCAAAACATCTCGGGCGCCCCATTCATGACGGTCTCATCGTCATGAGTGGGTTCCCCGACCCTCCTCCGCCGTCCCGCCCCCAAGGATCGATTTAACCGCTCGGCCAGAATATGCCACCGCAAGACCGGTGCCGGAATCTCCGCAGTCCTCCTGCGGCCACATCTCCGTGTTCTCTCTTTGCCTCCGTGCCCTCTGTGATTCGCTTTTCCTTTTCACCCCGCCCGGAATTGTGTCAATACCCCGCGCTCACACCGAGAAATATTTTCTCCAATCAACCCAACAACTTACACCAAAAAAACACCAAAAAATAGTTGGCATAGTAGTTATGGTCAACGGCCTATAATTAAGGTAGTGAGTTAAGAGAAAAGGCCCGGCGCATCTCGCGTCGGGCCTTCGCATTTAATCCAGGCACCCCAACACCTCGAACCTCAAGAATCTATACCAATCGGTATATACCAACTTGCAACCACAACCGTTTCAGCAACATAACTAGTGTATATACCCCGGGGGGACCACATGCAAAGCTACGACGGAACTGAACGAGATCCATTCATTCCACACCAGTGCCTGTTCTGGCCGGAACCGCACCGCCGCTGCGGCTCCTACGCCATGCACAACGAATACTTCTGCTACCACCACCGCACCAACCCCACAAGCAACATCGTCCCCTGCGACGAATTCGAACTCACCCTCCCGCACACCCGCGACTCCATCCAGAAAGCCCTCGCCGAGATCGCCGTCCGCCTCGCCGCCAAGACCATCGACGACCGCCGCGCCGGCCTCATCCTCTACTCCCTCCAGATCGCCTCCTGCAACCTCCCACCCCACCCCCGCCCCGCCACCGAACCCCCCGCCGCTCCCCCTTCCTCGGTTGTCATGACCACAGCTCCTTCCTCGGTTGTCCATGACCACAGCCCCTTCTTCGGTTGTCATTCTGAGCGAAGCGAAGAACCCCCGTATTCTGCCTGTAGCGCCACCCAATCTCCCCGGTAGTCCACAACCAACAACCCTCCCCACCCTCCATGCCGCCACCCAATCACCCAGGGCAACCCGCATCCATCCACCTCTTGAAGAGCGCAACCCGATCCGCCGGCCGGGGCTCGTCCGGAGGCATCGAACCCGCCGCCACCGCACCGTAAACCTGATCCACATTCCAAACAACTTCCCGCAACGCAACCCAAACGGAAGCGGCGCCTGCCATCGCGTGTCCCGAACTCGGCATCCTACAGTGCTGAGGTACGAAACACATGGACACTAGAATTCTGATCGCCATCATCGTTGCGGCATTCGCGCTTTTCATCGTCGCCGCCATCATCATCACCCGCCAGCGCAAGCGCAAACACCTCAAGCAGCAGTTCGGCCCCGAGTACAACCGCGCAGTCGAACAGCACGGCGACGCACGCCACGCCGAGGCTGTCCTGATCGACCGCGAGAAGCGCGTCGAGAAGTTCTCCCTCCGTCCGCTCACGCCGTCAGACCGCGAGAGATACGCCGAAGACTGGGCCGCCATCCAGCGCCGTTTCGTCGACGACCCGTCGAGCGCCGTCAACCAGGCCGACACACTCGTCAACACCGTCCTGGCCGCCCGCGGATATCCCGTGAGCGATTTCGACCAGCGCGCCGCGGACATCTCCGTCAACTACCCTTCGCTCGTCCAGAACTACCGCTCGGCACGCGANNGCGGCGCGCGTCTGGCGCGGCGCGATGCAGACCAGCCCAACACTCAGCCGATCGAGCTGCCGGCCTCCACCAACGCCACAAATGACGCCACAAATAACACCACAAACGCAACTTCCATTACGGATGTAGGCCCGCTCTTTCCCGACGACGAGTTGCACACCTTCCGCACTCGCTGGGACCAGGTCCAGGCCTCCTTCGTCGACGAGCCCCGGCATGCGGTCGAGCAAGCCGACAGCCTCGTTGCCAACGTTGTTAAGCGAATCGCTGAGCAGTTCTCCGCCGAGCGAGCCACGCTGGAAGATCAGTGGGGCAAGGGCGACAATGTCTCCACAGAGGATCTTCGTCAATCGCTCAAGCGCTACCGATCCTTCTTCGATCGGCTGCTCTCCTTCTAAACCCGAACGCCGTTTCCGAATGCCCACTCATCGCACCGTGCCTCATCGCGACGAAGGGGCGTTCGTGTCTCTGTTCAGCCCCACTCTTTGCCGAGCGATTCCAGCCCCGCCGCGCCAAGGTCCTGCGGAGTCATCGTCGGATGGAACTCAACCTTCGCGTTGAACTGAAGGAACCAGGGCTCAGCGAACGCCGGAATCTGAGACGCCTCCTTCAGGTCCACCACCAGAATGCCCGACCGCTGGCCGTGATACTCCGTAAAGTACGCTGCCTCAGGCTTCTGCTGTCCAAGGATCCGTTGCATCTTGGCTCCAGCAGAGCCATCCCTGACCGCAGCATTGAACACATCCACGGGAAGATAAACGTGCATAATCATGCGCATGGAATTCTCCTTCCGCCGTCTATATCGGCGGATCTAAGAGTTTGTTGAAAAAGGCGTCTGGTGTCCGCTTGCCGAAAAACACTTGGCACCAGAATGCCCCAGGATCGAGTTGTAGTAGTCCGGTGACCCCAAAGCATCCCCGGATTTGTACCCGAAACAGGTCCTACCGTAGTTTTTCAACAAACTCCTAAGTGATTAGATTTTAATCCAAGGGCCCTCGGGGAGAAGGGCAAAGTTACGCCGATTCAGCAACAAACGTCAAGCGCCAATCACCCTGCGCGACGGTCTTCCAGAACCTCGTCCAGCATTCCCGCCAGCGTTCCCGCGCGCGATCGTATGCTGTCCTCGGTCCGATCCACGCTGCCCGCCAGCGCATCATAGCGCGCGCGCAGAGCCAGCAACTCATCGGAAATATTCAGCGCCGCAAGCACCGCAACCCGCAGCGAATCGACCGTGCTGCCGAGCGCCGCGACCGCACGCATCTTCGCGTCCACCAGCGCCGCAAGCTGCTCGATGTACTCGGCGTCGGTCCCGCGCAGATGGTAAACCTGATCGTAGATATCAACGCTTACCGCCTCAGGACTCGCGGTGCCATTCAAGCCCGTCCCACGCTTCTCGTCTGTCTCCGTCACGCGAGTCTCCTCTCCCTACCGCGAACCTACAGCAACTCGTCCATCTGCTGCAGCATTTTCTCGACCCGCTGCCGCACTACTTCGCGTTCCTGGTTCAGCGCGGCGACCTGGCTTTCTGCCGCCTCTTTCTCGCGCTGGGCTGCCTGAACCTCGCTTGCGACCGTTCCCGCCTGCGCCGCGAGCTGCTCACGCAACGCCGCAACTTCAGCCTCGGCCGCTGCGCGCGCCTCGCGCTCCCGCTTCACAATCTCCACTGCCCGCAGCACCTTCTGCTCGAGCGCCTGAAACTCATCCACACTTACACCAGAACTCATACCCGAAGTATAAAGCGGATTCACCGCGAATGTAGCTTTGCACAGCAAGCCGAACCCATTTGGATGCGGCTAAGTCCGAATCGCCCCGCCCAGCACCGTCAGTACCGCGATCAGCCGCGACGACCATTGCGTGAGCTCGTCCTCACGAAGCGTGCGCTCATGCGACTGGAACACGCACCGCAGCAGCAGCGCGTAGTGGCCCGCCGGCACCGAGCCGGCCTTCGCGTCGCGGAATACCTCGACCGGCGCGAGCCGCGTCAGTTCGGGAATCGCAAGCGCCTCGATCGCCTCCGCAATCGTCCGCCACTGGACCGCATCGGCGAACGTGAACGAATAGTCCCGCTCCACAGCCTGGAAGCGCGACAATTCGCGCGCCGTGGCCCGCCGCAGCGGCAGCTTGTACAGCGCGTCAAGATCGACCTCGGCCAGGTAGACCGGCTGGCGCAGCTTCCTCGCCTCCCGCTCGGCCGCCGCCAGTTCACCGAAGCACGCGATGGGCCTGCCGTTCAGCAGCGCCGTCGCACCGCGGCCCCGCTCCAGCCACGCCGGAGCATCGGGAGAGAACGTCAGCCCCTGCGCCGCACTCGTACCGAGCATTTCCGGCGAAGCGGCAAACAGCGAAAGCAGCGACTCCACCACGCCCTTCAACTCGAAGATGCCCGCGTCCTTCGCGCTGTGCACGCGCGTCGCCGCCAGCTCTCCGGTCAGTCCAAGCGAAAGACTGGGCGACTCGACTACGCGTTCCGACGACCCGGTAAACACCGCGCCCTGCTCGAACAGCCGCACCTCGCGCACATCGCGGTTCAGGTTGTGGGCCAGCATCGCAATCATTCCCGGCGCCAGCGAAGGCCGCAACAGCCGCGCCTCCTCCGACAGTGGGTTCTCCAGCGCGATGACGGCGCGCGAGCCATCACGTCCGCCCTGTTGCGAGCCCGCAAAAAACGCCGCGCCGTCCGCCTCCGACGCGAAGGAACTCGAAATCGCCTCCGAGTAGCCCAGCGCCAGCAGCCGCGTCCGAACCGCCGCCTCGGCTGCCGCAAGCGGGTGCGCGATCACCGGCAGCGCGGTGGGCAGCGTGTTGGCGAAGCGGTTGTATCCGTAGACGCGCGCCACCTCTTCCACGAGATCGATCTCGCGATCGAGGTCCAGCCGCCAGCTCGGCAGCTTCACTGCAAAACCGCCCGCCTCCGTCTCCGTGAGTTCACATCCAAGCGCCGTTAAGTATTGGGCGATGAGTTCGCCCGTAATGCCTTCCTCGCCCTGCTGCGCCGCAAGCGTCGTGCCCAGGTGAAGCTGGACCTGCGGGACCGACAGCGCAATCGGCGGCCGATCGGCAGTTCGCGCCGCAACTACGGGCGTCACGATGTCCACCAGATCGCCCTCGGCCACGCCGCCTGATTGCAGAATCAGCTTCGACACCAGCGCGTTCGCCGTGGGGCATGCGTTGAAGTCCGCGCCGCGCTCGAAACGGTGCGACGCGTCCGTATGCAGCCCATGCCGCCGCGAGCTGCGCCGCACGCTGGCCGGATCGAACCAAGCGGCTTCGACCACAATGTTCTTCGTCTCCGGCGTGATCATCGAGTCCCAGCCGCCCATTACGCCCGCCAGCGCCAGCGCCTTCGCGTGGTCGGCAACTACAAGATCGTCAGCCTCGAGTGTGCGCTCGGTCCCGTCCAGCAGCTTGAGCCGTTCGCCCTTGCGCGCAAGCCGGACGACGATTCCGCCCTCAATCTTGTCCAGATCGAACGCGTGCGTGGGATGTCCCATGCCCTGCAGCACGAAGTTGGACGCATCCACCGCATTCCAGATCGGCTTTGATCCAAGCAGCGCGAAGTAGTCCGCAACCCGGCCCGTTGACGGCGCAATGGTCACGCCGCGCAGCACCCGCGCCGTGAAGCGCCCGCACAGGTCAGGTGCCTCGATCGCCACGGGAAATGGCTTCGCACCGGACGTAGCGGCGGGCAGTGTAGCGTCCAGCGGCGCCAGCGGCAGGTTGTAAATCGTCGCCGCCTCGCGAGCGATGCCGTAGTGGTTCATCGCATCGACGCGGTTGGTGGTGATGTCCATCTCGAAGAGGTGTCCATTGCCGGCACCGAGGTCGTGCACGCCCTCCACCGCAATGCCACGCAGCGTCAGGTCTTCGGCGAGTTGATGATCGTCGACCGCGATATTCGGGACATAGGAGCGGAGCCAGCGGGACAGGATATTCACGCGAATTGCTCCAGAAAGCGCATATCGCCCGAGTAGAACTGCCCAATCTCCGACACGCCATGCAGAATCATCGCGATGCGCTCAACACCCATCCCAAACGCAAATCCCGTCACCTTGGCCGGATCGTATGCGGCCTCTTTGCCCTGTGCTACACGCTGCTCGTCGACACTCGCAAACACCGCGGGGTCGACCATTCCGCACCCGAGCAACTCGATCCAGCCGGAGTGCTTGCACTTGCGGCAGCCCTTGCCCGCGCAGAAGATGCAACTGATCTGCACATCTGCGCTGGGCTCGGTGAACGGGAAGAAGCTGGGAAAGAAGCGCGTCTTCACGTCCGATCCGAAAAGCGCCTTCATGGCGTGGTCGAGCGTTCCCTTCAGGTCGGAGAAGGTGATGTTGGTGTCGACACACAGCCCCTCGACCTGGTGGAAGACCGGCGAATGCGTCGCATCGGCCGCGTCGTTGCGATGCACCTTGCCGGGAACCACGATGCGGATCGGCGGCGCCTCCGCAATCATCGTCCGAATCTGCACCGGCGAGGTGTGCGTCCGCATCAGCAGCCGGTCGCGCGAAGCCTTCGCCTGCTGCCCCGCGAGTACCAGCGTGTCCTGTGTGTCGCGTGCCGGGTGGTTGGGCGGAAAGTTCAGCGCCTCGAAGTTGTAGAAGTCGCTCTCCACCTGTGGCCCCAGCGCGGTCGAGTAGCCAAGATGATGGAATACCGCCACAACCTCATGCATCGTTTTCAACAGCGGGTGCTCAATCCCCGGCGCGCGCACGCTGCCCGGCAGCGTAATGTCGATCCCGGCCTTCAATGCAGACGTAGCCGGAGCCGCAATAGCGTCTGCGAGAGCCACTTCAATCTGCTGCTTGAGTTGGTTGAACCGCATGCCCAACGGCTTGCGTGCCTCGGCGGGGGCGGATTTGAGCCAGGCGTCGCTGACCAACTTCAGCCGGCCTTGTTTGCGGCCGAGCCAGCGGAAACGGAATGCCTCGACGTCGACGCGAGAAGAAGTCTCACCGCGAACTTCTTCTGCCAGTGTGGCGAAGGCGGCGTCCAGGGAGGATTCGTCGTAACTGGAGAGTTGAGGGATGTCTTCGTTCATGAATACTTTAGGCAGAGAGAAATATTTGCAATGAGGTTATTCCTGCCTGTTAGTGTATCGCGCCCTCACAACGCCGACAGTACAATCGCCACCACAACCGCACCCAGCAGCAGGCTGCGCTTGTCCGTGATCGCATACACAACCGGATCCTCGTGCAGTTCGCCGCGCGAGGCCTGAAGCCACAGCCGGTACAGCCACAGCAGAAGCACCGGAACCAGCAGCCAGAGCCGCGTTACGTGGACATAGAGTTTGGATGCCGCACTGAGATTGCCCAGATACAGCAGGAAGACCAGCACCGACGCGCTTCCGCTCGACGTACCGAAGCTGCGAATCTGTTCCAGGTCAGAGACGCGATATCCGCGGCCCTTCACAGCAATCGTCCCGGACCCTTCGATGCCGATCTGTATTCCTTCCAACTCGGAGAAGCGCTTGACGAACGCTAGCGAGAGGAAGAAGAAGATGCTGAATGCCGCGAGCCACGGCGAAACCGGCACTCCAGCCGCAGCCGACCCGGCAAGAATCCGGATGGTGTACAGGCCCGACAGCACAATCACATCCACCAGCACGATTCGCTTCAAGCGCAGCGAATAAGCGGTTGTCACGACGGCGTAGATGACCAGCCATTCCAGGAATTTGCCTTGACCATTCCAAGGAAAATGCGGGGACAGTGCGAAAAGAACTCGCGGCAGCAGGATTGCAAGGGTTAGCGACCCCGCAAGAAAAACGATGATCGTAGCCGCTCCCGCAATGGGCGAGAGGTCGCCCGACGCAAAGGGCCGTCGCCGCTTGCGAGGATGGTGACGGTCCGCCTCGAGATCCAGCAGATCGTTAACGATATAGGTTGCCGACGCGGCGAACCCAAAGCTCAAGAACGCGAGACCAGCCGCCACAATCGGGCCCACCGCGCGCACATGCGCAAGCAGAACCGGTAGGAAGATCAGCACGTTTTTCGCCCACTGATGTAGCCGGATGGCGCGCAACCACGCCTTCACCGAGGAGGTCGCATCGCTAAAGGTCCGCACCGGCACAACCCCCGCAGAACGCAGGCCGGCGCTCAGGCTGCGGTGCGGATTCGCCACCATGGGATGCATGCAGTGCGTCAGCAAAGGCACGTCCGGCCGCGCATTCCCGATGTAGCAAAAGCCCGCCGGAAACTTCTCCTGGAACGCCGCGAGTTTGTTGCGACCGGTCAGGTTGACGCTTCCATCCGACGCAAGAACCCCGGCAAAGATGCCCAGATGCGCGGCTACGCGCTCGGCCAGAGGAGTGTCTGCCCCGGTTGCCAGGTAAATCTCACGTCCCTCGGCGTGCTGCTGCCGTAAATACTCAAGCAGCGGCTGATTGTAGGGCAGATGCACGACGTCGATCTCCGTTACCAGCGAGACCTTTCGCTTGAACGACGCCTTGCCCTGCGCGACCCACATAGGAAACTGCAGCAGGGAGGCCGGACTCTGCCGAGCCAGCACAATTACCGTGTCCAGCAGAGTGTCCGACTTGACCAGCGTGCCGTCCAGATCGACGCAGAGTGGCTCAAGGGGCGGAGCGGCGGCGGCAGGCTCGTCCCGTCCGCCTTCGCGGCTGGAGCCAGCCCTTTCCGCAGTTGCGGATCCGGGTTGCAATTCCGCGGGTTCCAAAGACAAGAGTCAGCCCTTTCCGGAGAACTTCCAGATCCCCGCATTCCCTACGTCATTATCCCTTATCTACGCTGAATTCTGGGACATATCTAGCCCGGGGGCCAGCCCATATGCCTGCCGCCCAGCAGGTGCAGATGCAGGTGATCCACGGTCTGGCCGCCGTCCTCGCCGGTGTTGATGACGACGCGGTATCCGCGGTCGAGGCCCTTACTGCGCGCCACTTCGGCGGCCTTCGCAACCATGTGTCCCAGCAGCGGCCCATGCTCTTCCTCCGCGTGCGCCTGCGATGCAATGTGCTCCTTGGGAATAATCAGCAGATGCGTCGGGGCTTGCGGGTTGATGTCCGCAAAGCACAGGCACAGGTCGTCCTCATACACGCGCTTCGCCGGGATGCTGCCGGCAACGATCTTGCAGAACAGACAATCGGAACCCATACGAAAACCTCGCTCAATTCCTGCTAAGGATTCTACGGCCCACTACCGCCGTACCGTCGTGCACGCTCATTTCGGAAAGTACTTCGGGAACTCGCCCGCGGCCCATGGATCGTATGCCTCGGCGAATGCTGCCCGAAAGCGATTTGGCGGATGCGTGTCGAACCACCATTCGAAGAGCGGATGCGGCGTAGGATCGTCGAGCGAGTCTTCGCCTAGCACCTGGAACGACTGCCGCCCCACCGCCTGCGGGTTCGCGACGATGCCGTGGACGGCCTCCTGCCCGTACACGTCGGCGTTGTGCTCGATCATTCGGCTGAAGCCGTTCACCATCGGTTCGGAGATCGTCGACAGCACGGTCAGCACCAGCACCAGCACCGCCAGCGCGCCCCAGTCCTGCTGCGAGGTGATCCTCCAGACCCCTCCGTACCGCCCCAGCAGGAGGCGCACAGCGTGGTAGCCAAGCCAGAAGAACGGAAGCAGCGCAACGCACGTCACGGCCACGCCGATCACCACGTGATTGAGCGCGTAATGGCCCGACTCATGCGCAAAAATGAAGGCGATCTCGTCGGGCGTCGCTTTGGCGATAGTGGTATCCCAGACGACAACGCGTTTGGACGCTCCAAAGCCGGTGACATAGGCGTTCAGGGTGGTGACCTTGGCGCTCGCCTTCATCAGAAACATGCGCTCGGGCGGGATCGCAATGCCACCGCGCGCGGCCACCTGCTCCAACCGCTCGACCAGCGCAGGGTCTGACTTGGAGAGCGGCTCGAACTTGTTGAATAGCGGATCGATGACGTACGGCGTGATGAACACACCAGCGATGGTGAAGGCGACCGCAACCATCCAGAACCACAGCCACCAGCGCGTGGGCGACTTGCGAATGACCCAGAACAGAATCATCGTCAAGAGTCCGCCGATCAGCCATGTGAGGCCGAACGACTTGGCCTGGTCGCCAAACCAGCTTACCCAGCCCTGCACCGAGAATCCGTAAGCGAGGCTAACGTGGTGGCGATACAGATCGAGCGGCAATGTCAGCAGGGTTGTCGTAAGCAGGAAAAGAAAGACGAAGGCGTATCCCTGCAGCCAGCGGTTCTTCGACAGCCCAACCGCGAGGTCCCGCATACGCGCCGCCCACCCAAGGCAGAGAATCAGGATGATCTGGACGGGCAGCCAGATAGCATTCGCCGGATAATAGACGTCCCGGATATGGGTCAAGCCCACGGCCTTTCGCATCTTCTCCGGCGGCAGGCGGTAGGCGGTCGAGTCGTGCGCGGCGAACCGGTCGGCCTTCGCCTCAGCCGCGGTCGTCGCCGCAGGGCAAGAAGCCGGAATGGCCAGGAACCCAAGGATCATCAGGAACAGCGGCAACGCGCGGCGAAGCAGCATGCGGGCAATCTCCGGAATAAGCAGCACGATCAGCGCAAAAGTAAGTATGCCGTATCGCAGCACACAAGCGCTTGCGACTATTCCGTTACACTGATCGTCACAGTCTTGCATGGATCCGACGGGGCGACCAATGACACAACGCAATTTGGGGACGCGCGGCACGAAGAGAGTCTTGATTTTTGCCGGCGCGTCGACGGCAGTCCTCTTGTTTGCCGCGGACATTTATCCTCAACACGCCGCGCTCGCCGCCTCCAACTCCGATCCCGCAAGCGTTGCCACGGCAACTAAGCCCACTGCGGGCGAATCCGCGCTGGTCAACGCGCTGGATGCCGAGTTGAAGCGCGCAATGTCCTCGCTGGGTACGGATGGCGCCGCGGGCGAGCAGCAACCCAAGCCCTACTTCCTGAGCTATGCCGTCTCCGACGCGACGCGGGTTGGCATCGCGGCGCAGTATGGGGCGATTGTCAATTCGAACGAGAGGCACCTCCGCTCGGTCGACGTGCAGGTCCGCCTGGGCAGCCCCGCCGAAGACAACACCCATGGCGACCACCGCAACAGCGCCCTGACCACGCTTCCGCTTCCCCTGACCGACGACCGCGACGCCATCGCCCGCTCGCTGTGGTACGCGACCAACCGCGGATACGCCCGCGCGCTGGATGGCTTCCTGAAGGTCAAGACCGAGCAGCAGGTGCGCGCGAAGGAGGAGGATGCTTCGGCCGACTTCAGCGAGGAGAAGCCGCAGACGGACCTGCTTCCCGCCACACCCGCCCTGGTCGTGAACCGCGCCGCATGGGAGCAGCGCCTCCGCGAAATCTCCAGCCTGTTCTCCCAGTATCCCGACGTCTTCGCCGACCAGGTCTCATTCGAGGCCTCGAATGAGACCGACTACTTCGTCTCTTCCGATGGCACGCGCGTGGCCACTCCCAGCCACGTGGCAAGGCTTGTAATCGTTGCCCGCACGCGCGCCGCCGATGGCATGGACATGTTCCGTGCCGAGACATTTGAGGCCGAATCCGCCGCCCGTCTGCCCGACCAGAAAACCCTCACCGAAAAGACCATCGCGATGGCGAAGAATCTGGAAGCGCTGCGCCTGGCGCCGATCACTGAACCGTTCGATGGGCCGGCCATCCTCAGCGGGCGCGCCTCCGCGGTCTTCTTCCACGAAGTGCTCGGCCATAGGCTGGAAGGCCAGCGCCAGCGCGGCGACGAGGAGGGTCAAACCTTCACCAAGCTGCTCGGCAAACCCATTCTGCCCTCCTTCCTCAGCGTCGCTGACGACCCAACCTTGGCCAGCTTCCAGGGCACATCGCTAAGCGGCCACTACGACTTCGACGACGAAGGCCAGGCCGCTCGCCGCGTCGACCTCATCAAGAATGGCGTCCTCGAAACCTTCCTGATGTCGCGCCTTCCCGTCGCCAGCGTCGCTCAGAGCAACGGCCATGGCCGCTCCGAATCCGGCCACATGCCGACTGGACGCCAGGGCAATCTCATCGTCACCTCGTCCAAGACGGTGTCGGACTCTGAGCTTCGCGCCATGCTGATCGCCGAGGCCAAGAAGCAGGGCAAGGCCTACGGGCTCTACTTCGAGGACATCTCCTCCGGGTTTGCGGTCACCACGCGGCGGTCCCCTCAAGCGTTCCAGGTCATCCCTCTCGTGGTCTACCGCGTCTACGTGGACGGCCGCCCAGACGAACTGGTGCGCGGCGTCAGCATCGTAGGAACGCCCCAGGCGGCGCTGAACAGCATCATGGCGACCGGCGACAAGCAGGAAATATTCAACGGCATCTGCGGCGCGGAGTCGGGCAGCATTCCCGTCAGCGCCGTCGCCCCGGCCATGCTGGTCAGCCAGATCGAGACTCAGCGCCAGGCTCAAGGCACGGCTCGTCCGCCGATTCTGCCGCCACCCGGCCCTCCGTCAGCCGATCTCAAGTCCAAGAAAGGAGCAAATTAAGCGATATGCTCCTTACACAGTCACAAAATAAACGCGGCCAGGCCGGGTTTCTTGCAGCATGCATTCTGTTTGTCCCATCTTTCGTTGCATATGCGGCGACCACGCAGGATTCGCCAAAGGATGATCCGATCCTCCGCGCCATGCAGGCCGAACTCGACCGCGAGCAGGCCCAGTTGCTCCTCCCCGGCATGCAGCGACCCTACTTCATCGAGTACCGTCTGGATGACTTCAACACCTACGAAGCCCTTGCCAACTACGGCGCGCTCGTGCGCGAGGAGTCTGGGCACCAGAGGATTATCCGCGTCACAGTCCGCATCGGCAGCTATGCGACGGACTCCAGCAGCAGCCGCGGAGAAGGCAGCATCGCCCTGGCCCCGACCGACAATAACCCCGAGGCCATTCGACACACCCTCTGGACCGCAACCGATGATGCTTACAAGAACGCCCTGCGCGCCTACTCCGCGAAGCAGGCCGCGCTGAAGCGGTTTGAGAGCGCGCCTACCGAAAAGGACTTTTCCCCCGCCAAGCCGGTCGTCCACATAGGCCCCCTAGTTCCACTGGAGATCGACCGGGCCGAATGGAAGCGCCGCATCGTGGACGCCAGCGGTCTTTACGCGTCCGATCCCGAAGTCCGCGCAAACGCTGCAAACGTCCAGTATTCGACCTCCAACCTGCGCGCCGTTGCGGTGAATCGCTATCTGATCAACACCGAAGGAACGGTCGTTCGCCAGGGATACGGAGGCTATGCCGCCAACATCAGCGTGGGCGTGCAGGCGGCGGATGGCATGCAACTGGCTCGCGACAACGGCTCCGTGGCAGCGACCGCAAAGGAACTGGAGTCGTGGCCCGACTTCCGCCGCCGCGTGATCGACGACCTCAAGAGTCTTGAGGCCTTGCGTAACGCGCCCGTCGTCTCCGCCGAGGATTACCATGGCCCGGTGCTCTTCAGCGGTGACGCTGCCGCCGACGTCCTGAACTCGCTCTTCATCCCCAACGTGCAATCGGAACGCCCCGAGATGGGCACCACCGCACGCACTCAGGGCTTGTATACGTCGAGCGTCCATGCCCGCGTTCTTCCGGAGTTCCTCAACGCGACCGACGACCCGCTCACCACCACCTTTGCCGGTCACTCCCTGGTTGGCGCGTATGCAGTGGACGATGAAGGCGTGCCCGCCAAAGCGGTCGACGTTGTCCTGAACGGAAAGCTGCAGAACTATCTGATCGGACGCACTCCGATCCGCGACTTTCCCGAATCGAATGGCCACGGCCGCGCCCCTGTTGGCCAAGCCGCGCACCCTCGCTCAGGCGTGATGATCTTCAAGTCGAATGCCCCTTTGAGCGCAGCTAAAATGAACGAGCGTCTGCTCGCGATGGCGAAGGAACAGGGCCGCGACGTTTATTACGTGGACACACTCGGCGGAGCGCTTGCGCCACGCGTACTCTACCTGGTACATCCCGACGGCACCCGCCAACTCGTGCGCGGCGCGGTCTTCGACGAACTCGACAACCGCAGCCTGCGCTCCGATATCATCGCCGCCGGCGACGATGAGCACATCACCAACCTGCTCGGCACCATACCCTCCACCACCATCGCGCCCAGTCTTCTCTTCGACGACATCGGCGTGAAGCGCGCCAGCGAGGAGCAGCAAAAGCTGCCCTACTACGGCCCGCCGCCGCTCGCACCATTCGGCAAGTAAACATTCCTCCGGCTCGACACGACGGCTGCGTTAATCCAGCCGCACCAGATAGGGCTGCGCCCCGGGATCGGGAATATGGATGCTGTCGGCGATCTCGTTCGCCGTCGCCTTGTCTTGATTCTTCGGATTGATCCGCACCCAATGCCCTGTGGGCCCGGCGAACTCGATCA
>PKWK01000375.1:0-797 GCA_003133205.1 Granulicella sp.
GGGCGACAACGTTTCGCTCGAGATCACGCTGCACACCCCGGTCGCGAGGGAAAAGGGCCTGCGCTTCGCCATCCGCGAAGGCGGACGCATCGTCGGAGCTGGAACCATCTCCGAAATCATCAAGTAGTTTTTGGGAGGGGTCGGGGATGAAGAAAGAATTCATGCTTTTCCTCGGCCTCTCTGCCGTATCGTTCCTGGCATTGGAGGTTGGCCCGTTCAACACCGGTGCCTTCAACTTCTTGGTTTATCAAGAGCTCAAGATCGCGGGCTGTGCCGTTTGAAAGCCTGCCATCGAAGCTGCGAAAGGCTATCTCCAGCCGCAAGCGCGGGCCGCAGAAGGCTCCGCGAAAGGTTCCCCTCTCGATCCGGCTCTCGCCTGACGTTGTGGAAGCCTTTCGTGCATCGGGTGCCGGTTGGCATGCGCGGGTCGACGAGATTCTGCGGGACCACATCAAATAAGGTATCCGGCCAGAATGCGATCAGCGGACTGAACATGCTGCGGAAAAAACTCGTTTCTGAGATAGGCCGGGACTTTAGTCCCGGCATAACGGNNCGGGACTTTAGTCCCGGCATAAGGATGCAGAATCAATCTGGGCTTTAGCCCCCGGGACTTGCTCTTTGCGACTACGGCTCGAAATCCGGCTTTTTTAGGCGGGTGGCCCACCCATAAAACCATCTTGGGTGCCCCATCCATGACAGCATTACCGTCATGGGTGGGGTCCGGAGAATCTCCAGACAATCCACCTCGCCCCTTGACACCCCGCGTATAATTAATCGTAGGTAGAGACAGAATCCAC
>PKWK01000375.1:823-7960 GCA_003133205.1 Granulicella sp.
CGATACCCAGGGGGGTACACCAATGCCGGCACCAATTCCAGACCTCAGTCGCGACCAGACCTGCCACCATTACCAGGCCCCAACCGGCCAGCGTTGCGGCTCGCCCGCCCTCAAAGGCGAATATTACTGCTATCACCACATCGTCAAGCAAGCCGCCCGCACCAACCGCCGCGTCCTCATCGATCCCGAAATCACCCGCATGGAGGTTCCCCCCATCGAGGACCGCGCCAGCATCTTCGTCGCCCTCGCCGCCGTCGTCCACCGCCTCGCCGAGAACACCATCGACACCCGCCGCGCCGGCCAGATGATCTACGGCCTCCAGGTCGCCCTCCAGTCCCTCGAACCCGCGCCCGGCCATCGCTCCCGAATCAGGCCCGTAGCCGAATCGGTCTCCGAACCCGCAGCCGAACAATCAGCATCTCCCGACGTCCCCGCCCAACACCCGGGAGTCCAACCTGCAACCGGCAACCCGCAACCTGAAACTCGCACCATCCCCATCAGCAAGGAGAGTCTCCTCTACTTCCTGCGTTCGCGCCACTGCGCCAGTTGCAACGCCGAACTTTTCCCCGCATCCGAACTCACCGAGCGACCAAACGCCGGCGCCCCGCCAGAGATCATCGAAGAGGCCAGACCCGCCCTGCCCGCTCCAGAACCGCCACCCGTAATTCTCCCCACCCTCAACGCCGTGGCCTCGGACCCAGACCCAGGAACCTCGAACCTCGAACCGAGTACCTCGAACCTGGCTGGGTGCCCCATTCATGACAGTCCCACCGTCATGGGTGGGGAGCCCCCGCAATCCACATTCCCCACAGGCGACCCTCTTCCACTTTCCGCGGTTATGTTGGATAATGTAGTAGGTTGTGCGTGGCCTGACCGCACCTCTTTCCGCAAGACAATTCAGGATGGGCAGCAGGGGCCTAAAGCCCTGTGTCGCGGCGTGTCAGGTGGGTGGGCTTACAGGTCTTCCCTGCCAAAACAAGCTGCTTGCCAGCCGAGGTGGCTGGCCACGATAGGAGAACAAGACCAATGCGCGAAATTATCACCTTGCAATGTCCCACGTGCAAGAACCGGAACTACTCCACCACGAAGAACAAGAAGACGACCANNGACCACCGGCCGTCTGGAGTTCTCAAAGTTCTGCAACACCTGCCGCAAGCACACGGCGCATAAAGAGACGAAGTAACGAGCAGCCCTTGGCATTCAGCCGTCAGCGAGCAAGAAGCTGACAGGTCCTCGGGGGAGTAAGCTCAACGGTTAAACTGTCGGTCTCCAAAACCGAACTTCTCGGTTCGAATCCGAGCTCCCCCGCCAGTTTTCCGGCCTAGACCTCTCCCGCCGGTAGCGGAGCGTGGCGGCCAGGCAACATGGCAGAAGATTTCATCAGCAGAAAGTTTTGAGGCAATAAGATGGCGAAGGCGGTTGCAGTGGAAGACGAGCAAAGCAGCGCGATGGAGCGGTTCAAGGCGCGGCCGCTAGAGTTGATTCAGTTTCTCAAGGACGTGCGCAGCGAGTTGCGCAAGGTGGTGACACCGACGCGCCCCGAGGTCCAGTCCACCACCGCGATCGTGATCACCACGGTGTTCATCTTCGCCGCTTATTTTGCGGTGACCGATTACATCTTCGGTCAGGGCATCACCCGGCTGATTCAACACCTGACCAAACACTAGCGACCGGCTCTCGAATTCGCGGCAGGCAGAATTCACGGACCAGAGCAGACATCACAGATGCACGAAGAAGGCACACTCACCATGGCAGTAGACGAGCAGACTCCGGAAGCGCAGGACCCCGGCGGCGAACAGCCGACCGAGCAGCTTGCGCCACCGGTCAACGAGAATTTCAAGTGGTACATCATCCATGCCTACTCCGGCTTCGAGCGCAAAGTGCGCGAGTCGCTCGAGAGCCGCATCCAGGCGTTCGGCCTGCAGAACCGCATCGGCCGCATCATGATCCCCACCGAGCCCGTCACCGAGCTGCGCAATGGCAAGAAGTACACCATCGAGCGCGTCTTCCTGCCCGGCTATGTGCTGGTCGAGATGGAACTCGACAACGATCTGTGGCACGTCATCAAGAACACGCCGCGCGTCACTGGATTCCTTGGCACCGGCGACAGTCCGGTCGCGCTCTCGGAGGCCGAGGTCAGTTCGATCCTCTTCCGCTCCGAGTCCGCCAAGGACAAGCCGTCCATGAAGGTCAAGTTCGAGAAGGGCGAGCAGGTCCGCATCAACGAAGGACCCTTCGCCAACTTCAACGGCACCGTGGACGACGTCAACGAAGATCGCCAGACGCTGAAGGTCATGGTCTCAATCTTCGGTCGCTCCACCCCGGTCGAGATCGAATTCGCGAAGGTCGACAAGATGGAAGCCTAGCTTCCGTCACCCGCCTGTGATTGCAGGCAAGAGTTTTGCAAGACAAAATCGGCCGCCGGTCATGTGCCCGCAGCCAGAACAATATAGAGGATTACCCCATGGCACCGAAGAAAATTACTGGATACGTCAAGCTTCAGATCACCGGCGGAAAAGCCACTCCCGCGCCGCCCGTAGGCCCCGCGCTCGGCCAGGCGCAGGTCAACATCATGGAGTTCTGCAAGCAGTTCAATGCGCGCACCTCCACGCCTGAGATGACCGGCATGACCATCCCCGTCGTCATCACCGTCTACGCCGACCGCAGCTTCAGCTTCATCACCAAGACGCCCCCCGCGGCCGTCCTGCTGCTGAAGGCCGCTGGCATCGAAAAGGGCTCAGGCACTCCGAACAAGGAGAAGAAGGGCAAGGTGACCGAGAAGCAGATCCTGCAGATCGCCACCCAGAAGATGCCCGACCTCAACGCTATCACCGTCGAGGCTGCCGCCCGGAGCATCCGCGGCACTGCCCGCTCGATGGGCATCGAAGTCGTCGCTTAGGATTTTCAGCCAATCGCCGATGCGAACTCGTCCGGAAGTGTAACCGGCATCGAGCAGTGGCAGGGCGACTTCTCCGGCTACGGCCAGGAGTTTTCCGGTTATGCGAAGCGGTACGGAGCCACCTACGGCGACCGCCTCAGTTCGACCCTGCTTGGCGCCGCCCTGCTGCCGTTGCTGCTGCACCAGGACCCGCGCTACTTCTACCGGGGGCACGGCCACATCATCGTCCGCGCGCTGTACGCCGTCTCGACGGTTGCGGTCTGCAAGGGCGACAACGGTCACTGGCAGCCCAACTACTCCAACGTTCTCGGGAATCTCGGCGCGGCCGGCATCTCGACCCTCTACTATCCGAGCAGCGATCGTCACAGCGTACAGGTCACCGTGGACAACACGCTGCTCGGCGTCGCTGAAGGCGCGTTCGGGACGCTGTTCCAGAAATTTCTGCTGCGCCATCTCACGCACGGCGCCCCGGCTAAAGCGCCATCCCAATCCTGACCAAAACTCACCGGCTCATCTGACGGTGAGCTCTTCCGTCTTCTTCGACATGGTCGCGGTTCGGTCCAGTTTGTCCCAGTTGAACGGCTTGCCGTCGATGGCGCGTTTCATCGTCTTGAACAGCACGATCGAGAACACCTGGCGATAGGTGAAGCGCTGTATCCAGATGTGGAACAGCAGCCACGCGTCGCCCTTGCTCGCCGGATGTTTTCGTTCCAGCGTGAACGCCAGCGCGGACGCCGCGAAGTCAATGATCAGGAACCCGAGAAAGAAAGCGAGCAGTTTGTGGAAGCTTGCCGCCGAGGCGGCCTCGGGATGGAAGTGCTTGTCGAGAAAATAATTGATGACGCCAGCGATGAACATCAGGTCGATAAAGGGGGAGAACAGCGGAAGCAGTATCTGGAAGATGAGCGTGTTCGGAAGCGCGAACAAGCCCATTGCCCGGCGTTTCGCAATTGCACCACGATGCTTGAAGATGGCCTGCAGGATGCCGAACGACCAGCGGAAGCGTTGCCGCATCAACCCGTCCATATTCACCGGGGCTTCCGTGAAGGCCAGCGCCTGGTCTTCGTAGATCACGGAGTAGCCCTGTTCGAGCAGGTTCATGGTGAGATCCGCATCTTCGGCGACGGTGTTGGTGTGGTAGCCCCCGCCGGTCTTCACCGCCTCGGTGCGCCACGCGCCAATCGCCCCTGGAACCACCATCACCACGTCGAATAGATCCAATGCGCGGCGTTCGAAGTTCTGGCTGGTGATGTACTCGAGCGCCTGCCAGCGCGTCCACAGGTTCACACGATTGCCCACCTTCGCGTTTCCGGCCACAGCTCCTATTTGCGGGTTCGCGAAGTGACAGACCAGGTTGGTGATGGCATCGTGTGCGATCACGCCGTCTGCATCGATGCCGACGTAGATATCCTCGTTGGTCCTCTCGAGCGCAAAGTTCAGCGTGTCCGCCTTGCCGCCGTTTGGCTTGGTGAGCACCGTCAGCCGGCCCGACGCGATGTCCGCCGGGTAGGCGTCGATGGCAGCGTGGTAGGTATTGTCCTTCGAGCCGTCGTCGATCACGATGACGCGAATATTCTTGTAGTTCGACATCATCACCGAGCGAATGGTCCGCACGATGACCTTCTCTTCGTTGTATGCGGGGATCAGTACCGCGACCCGCGGCGCATAGTCCGGGCCGGCAAAGTTCTTCCGCTTCCGGAAACGGTCGATGACGGCGAAGACTCCAATGATGATCAGCCGCGCGCTCATCAGAATGTCGCCCACGAAGAAGACAGCGATGACGAAGTGGTTGAAGAAAGCCCACACGAAGAAGGCGATGGAATCGACGCGCGCCTCCCACAGTTGATGTGAGTTCAGCGGAGGCATCACCTCGGCACGGGTCTTTCCCATCAACTCCGAAACCGGAACGATCTTGTATCCGCGATCGCGCAGACTCTGGATTAGCACGGGAAGCGCGTCCACGGTCGCCTGGCGATCACCCCCGCCATCGTGCAGCAGAATGATGGAACCTCGCATCCATGAGCGCGTCTGCATGTCGTCAATCTGTCGGAAGACGCTGTCGGTGATCTCTTGCGGGTTCTTGCGCGGATGCTCGTCCCAATCGTCGGTATCGATCTTGTCGCCAACAACCACATAGCCGAGGTTTTGAATGCGCTCCGCCGGCGCCGCCTGGTCGTTAGTATCCGGCTCCTGATCGATCGAGTAGGGAGGCCGGAAATAAAGCGGCTGCACGCCAAGTTCAGAGGCGAAAAGCCGTTCCGTCAGGTTCAGTTCCAGGTCCACGCTGCCAGTTGAGATTTCACTGATGTCCGGATGGAACCAGGTGTGATTCCCTATCTCATGGCCTTCGCGGTACACCTGCTGCATCACGCCGACGTTGTTCTGCGCCTCGGCGCCGATCATGAAAAAGGTCCCAACCACGTTGTACTGTTTCAGAATCTTGAGAATCTTCGGAGTCCAAACGGGGTCCGGTCCGTCGTCGAAGCTGAGGGCTACTTCATTCGCGTGATAGCCGGTCTGCTCCACCGTGTAGGAGAGCGGGTAGGAGCTCATCGTCTCCGCGGTGATGGAGCGATACCCGGCAAGCACCGAATCGTCATCCTCCATGGTGACAACGCGCTTGCCAGTCTGCATCTTACTGGTGATGCGCAGGATGTCGCCATCTCCCTCGGTGTGGACATCGTAGCCGGGTTCGACCTGTGCGAGGTCCTTTACCGGTTCGGCATGGATTGGCGTGTCCCATATCTTCCACAAGGAGTTATCTTCGGAACCCAGCCGCCAAAGTGCGATGGTCTGAATCCCCAGCGCCCGCGCCGCGCGCATCTCGTTTAGAACCGTGACCGCATCGAGGAACCACACCTGGTGCCGGACGACCGGCTGTGCGCCGTCGTCGTCATAGGCGAAGTGGGCGTTGAGCGAGTCGGGATCGAGCTCAATCTGAGCGTCCGCATCCTCCGCGGCCTGCCAAGCGTCCTGGGTCGACATCTCCTCCGTATTTAGCACCTTTGGCACAAACGGCTTCGCCGGTTTACCCCTATGTTTTGGTTCCGCAGGCGGCAGCGACATTGTCCAGTCGTACCCGTAGCTGCCCAGAGAGCAGATGATCTTCTCCTTCGGTACTACTTTGAGCGCGGTCTTCAGGTTGTCGACGAACCAGTCCTGGGCCGCGATCGGACCTGGGTCGGTTCCGATCAGATGCTGCTCATAGTTCATCAGCAGAAGGCCGTCCGAGTGGTCCGCCATGTACTTCAGATCGAGATCATCGTTCCCCACCGGCGTGTTCACATACAGCTTGAGCTTGCGCGCTTGAAAGTCCTGGTACAGTGCGGCGAGCAGCGCCATGTAGCCTGTTTGCGCCTCACCGGGTATCTCCTGAATGTTGATCACCAAGCCGTGGTAGCTTGGGTTGGCAGCGAGAAACTGGTCAACCTGATGGATAAAATTGGCGCGCGAGGTGCCGTTCGAGAGGAAGTCGCCGATGGACGGGGAATACATCTGCTTGGTCGGATCGTAGTTGCTGACCAGCGGAAAGACCTCAGCGGGCGACGTGTCATCACCCGCCGCCGCAATGGTGCGGGCAACCCTTTGCTCGTGATCGACACCGTGAACACCCGTTGCATCCACGACATCGAAGCGGCGATTGTCCATACTGAACGAGGTCAATGCGCCGTCGGGCGTCAATACGTGGATCCAATCGGGGAAGAGCAGATCGATCTGGTGGATGTGCTGCTTCAGCGACGAGTAGCTTGCCGGGTCGTCCTCAACGTAGTACGCGGCGCGCAGGCCTTCCCCCGAGTTCAGAGTGATCTCCGAAGGCTTGAGGTCGGTCTTTCGATGCGCGGAGCGACGCGGCTTCTGCCCCCCCCTCACCGGAGCCGCTTCGAGTTGCAGCGCGCTGAAATTGCGCTTCGGCGTCGCCAGCAGCAGCTCTGGCAGCGGCGTCATCCGCACCAGGCCGATCACGAAGAGGACCAACACCACAACGCTGACCACGGCGACGATGTCGAAGATTCGCCGTAACCGTTTCCAGCGCTTGCGTTGAGGATCGAAGAAGACTTGCTTGGTCATGTTCCCTTGATTGCCAGTGCTCAACTTAAGTTGCTGAATAGCATGCGCTTGGCCGCGAACCTATCGCCCGGACGCCGGGTGATGTGCGCCACGTCACCGCTAGGGTTAAGGTTAGGAGGTCGCGCTCTCAGGCGCAAGTTTGAAGTAGCCGCAAAGCCGCCCCTGCGCAA
>PKWK01000194.1:0-6200 GCA_003133205.1 Granulicella sp.
ATTTGATGACACCCCCTAGGGCTCCAGTTCGCCAGTGTAGACACATCCGCTGGTGCAGGTTTCCTGGACGACGATTTTGCTCAGGCCCGGGAGCGCTGGTAGCAGGTTGACCCAAAGCCAACGAGCGAGATTCTCGCTGGTCGGGTTCTCCAGCCCCTCTATTTCATTCAGATAATTGTGGTCGATCTTCTCCTCGATGGGCCGAAATGCCTGTTTGATATCTGCGAAGTCGATGACCCAACCCATCTGCGGGTCGACAGGCCCGCGAACATGGACGCTGATGTGGAAGCTGTGACCGTGGAGGCGTCCGCATTTGTGTTCCGGCGGGACATTCGGTAAGCGGTGCGCCGCCTCAACCGTGAACTCTTTGAAAATCTCCATCAAGCCTCTTTATGAAATGCCCAGGATCTTGTGAGTCTGCAAGCTCAAACGCCAGACCGGATGATCGAGGCAGTACTGCACAGCGAGTTCCGTGTTAATGGCGCGTTGGGGACCATCCATTGGCTGCAGGAAGAAGTGCCGAAAAGAGAGGGATTCGAAGGACTTTGGATCGACTCCTGGCTGCGGAAAAACCAACTTCAATTCGTCTCCAGTTCTTTGCTGCAGTTGTGTGCCTTGTTTTGGGCTCACACAGAGCCAATCCACGCCCGCCGGAGCCAGTATCGTCCCGTTGGTCTCGACGGCGATTTCGAACCTACGAGAGTGCAGCGCTCGAATCAAAGCATCGTCAAGTTGGAGGAGGGGCTCCCCGCCTGTGCACACTACGAATTTCGTGCCAGCCGAATCGTCGCTCGGCCATTTCTGCTCGATCGCGTCTGCCAAATCCTCTGCGGATTCAAACTTCCCACCGCCTAATCCATCTACACCTACGAAATCAGTGTCGCAGAATTGGCAGATAGCCGTTGATCGATCCGCCTCACGACCCGACCAAAGGTTGCAACCCGCGAAGCGGCAGAACACCGCAGGCCGCCCCGCCTGACCTCCTTCGCCCTGCAGCGTGTAAAAGACTTCTTTGACCGAATAGCTCATACGAAAGCCTGATTCTCGAATACCTGATATTTCAGTGGGTCGTCGATCCCGTTTTCTCGGAAGCCCTTGATGCGGAGGAGACACGAGTCGCATCGCCCGCATGGCTGCCCGTTCGGCGCGGGATCGTAGCAACTGCTGGTAACGCCATAGTCCACACCCAACTCGATGCCCGAACGAATGATCTCCGCTTTCGAGAGGGCGATAAGGGGAGTATGGATCTTGAGCGCCTGACGCCCCTCCACCCCTGCTTTGGTTGCGAGGTTGGCCATACGCTCGAACGCCTCGATATACTCCGGACGACAGTCAGGGTATCCGCTATAGTCGAGGACATTGACACCGATAAAGATGTCGCTGCTTCCCAGTACCTCCGCCCAGGCTAGCGCGAACGAAAGAAAGATCGTGTTGCGAGCCGGGACGTAGGTAATCGGAATCCCGTGAGACATCTCGTCGACGGTTCGCCCCTTCGGAACTTCGATGTCGTCCGTCAGCGCAGACCCACCGAACACTCGGAGATCGATGGTGGCAATCTTATGCTCCCGGACCCCTTGGGATTGGGCGACCTGCCTGGCCGCTTCCAACTCCCAACTGTGGCGCTGCCCGTAGGAGAATGAGAGCGCGAAGACTTCGTACCCCTGGCTCTTGGCCATGGCTAGGACGGTGGCCGAGTCGAGCCCTCCGCTCAAAAGCACGACAGCCCTTTTCTGGTTGGTCCTCATCGTGCACCCTCCTCACTTCGGACCCTACCGAAGAGTCCCAGGTGCTTTGTGCCCCCGAATTCGATGGGCTCCAGCCCCATGGTCTGGACCCACGAGGCACATGCGAGCTAACTAACTGATTGGAAGTAATGGTCGGGACGACTAGATTCGAGCTAGCGACCTCACCCACCCCAATCCTAGAACAGTAACACAATCTAAATGGCTTAGCAGAACCGATGAGGACCTGAAAGAGCAGGAAACAACCCGCCGAAATCGTTATTGGACCCGCGGTTGGACCCACACTGGTATATGCGACAGTCGCGCCGTGAACGGCAACAGCGGGGAAGACCTGAGGGGTGGAAACACAACGCACTGAAACCCCAATCCCCGAATAGTTAAGACCATCACTTGGCAATGGGTGTGTTGGCGGTTGCCCCTTCCGAGCCGCTCAGACGCGTGTCCTGACTTGTCCCATCACGTTCTCTTCCACGTGCGCCCTCAAGAGCCGGAAGCTGCATTTGGAGAGTTGCACCTCCGTCAGGCCGGTTGAACGCGCGCAAATCTCCGCCATGCAGTTTCACCGCGCGTTCCGCAATGGCGAGGCCCACTCCGGACCCGCCGGTATGGGGGATTCGGGCGTGGTCCACGCGATAAAAGGGAAGGAAGATTGCGTCGAGCTCGTTCTCCGGGATACCAGGCCCACGATCACTCACCTCGAGTAAGGCCACCCGCCCCTGCTGCTTCAGGGCGGAGGTGAGCCTGATCTCTACCTCGGAGCCCGATTTGGTGTATCGAATAGCGTTGCGTATGACATTTTCGATTGCCCGGTGCAATAGCTGCCGATTGCCCAGAATGGTGCATTGATCGCTCGCGCGGAAAAGCACAGAGCTTTGCCGCTGCCGAGCCTCATACGCCGCATCAGGAATCATCTCTTCGACGAGCCTGTTGAGGGATAGCGGCTCGAAGTTGGTTATCCTTTCGATTGCCTCCATTGACGACAGCGTGAGCAACTGACCGATCAGTTGATTCAGGAGTTTCGTTTCCCGCTCGATGCGGTCCAGATGCGTTGCCATCGATGGTTCTGCATCCTCGCGCGCCAGTTCCAGTGCGACGCTGAGCCGGGCCAGTGGCGAACGCAATTCGTGAGACACATCCCTGAGGAGAAGCTTTTGCGCACTCACCAGCGATTCCAATCGCTCGGCCATATGGTTAAAGTCATGTACCAGTGCCTGAATCTCATCCCCTTCAAAGATGCGCAACTGTGAGTCCGGTCCAACCACCCGCGCGCCCAGGTTGCCCTGCGCCAGCTCATGCGCCGCTTTTCTCAATCGCACGACCGGACGGGTAACCAGGAGTACGAGAACAAATGTCGCTATTCCACCGACTACGATTGCCACTGGAAGCTGCGGAAACGCGAAGTGAAGCAGATCCTGGCCCCAGTTGGCCTTCTCCGGGGTATGCGGCCTGCTTAGCAAGAAGACATATTGCTTCCCCGAGTTGGACGTAACCGGCACGCTCCATACATATTGTTGCCCCACCTGCCTACCGGTGATATTTGAGGGGACGGTACCTGTTATCGAAGTTTGCGCATCAGTTGCAGCACATACATCCCTTCCCGTCGGGTCGTTAAGGGCAATAGCGTGATTGCGTGCGTCAGCATACGCGCGCATCGCATCGCAGCCTCCGGCTTCGAAGGTGGTCACGCTCTCCTTAGCTTCGTTGCGCAAACTGCTATGCAGTGCATCGAAGACAACAGCCGGGCTGTCAAAATGATGCCGGACAATGAGCGCCGTCGAGATCACGAAGATCAGGCTCTGTGCAATCCACAGAATGATGAAGACCTTGAAAAAGAGGCCACGCATCGCTTATTCCTTTGTCATCGAATGACTGCTATGTACCGCCAGTTGATACCCAGTCCCACGAACTGTCTTCACTCGATCATCCTCCATACCCTTACCGCCTAGTTTTCGACGTAGCCGGCTTATATGCATGTCCAGACTGCGATCAAAAGGATGGAATTTCCGGCCGAGCACGTTTTCTGCTAGTTCTTCGCGCGTGACAACTTTTCCAGGAGAATGCAGAAGGGCTTCCAACAACGCGAACTCAACGTCGGTCAGGTCGATCCTTTCTCCGTTCTGTGAGACTGTCCTTGCGGCAGTATCCAACTCCAGCCCGTCTGCTTGCAGCAGAGTAGGTTCGATTGTGGCTTCAGTACTGGAACTTCTGCGCAGGATAGCGCGCATTCTTGCCAACAGCTCACGTGGATTAAATGGCTTAGGCAGGTAATCGTCCGCTCCGATTTCCAGCCCCACAATCCGGTCGACGTCATCTCCGCGAGCAGTGAGCAGTAGGACGCTAGTCGACGAGACAGCCCGTATCCGTTTCAACACTTCAAAGCCATCAAGCCCTGGAAGCATCACGTCCAGCAGGATCAGCGCGTACTGCTTCTTCAGCGATTCCTTCAGTCCGGTATCGCCTCGATGCACCGCCGTGACATGAAATCCATATCGCCCAAGGTAGTCCACCAGCATCGAGCAAAGCTCAACATCATCGTCAATGAGGAGGATCTCTTCCACCTGTGTCCCTCGCTGTCTTGAGCTTATGCCTCCTGCCTGGGAACGGCGCAGCAGAAATGTAACAAATGGTCACAACTGAAGCGACAATTCGTTACAAAACATTACCCATTGTGACCGCGCGGTGCCATGAGTTGGTATCTCCTGAAGATGGTAGTTCAGACAAAGCGAGCCATCATGAAAAACCACGCGATACCCAGGAATAATTGCTCATTCGTTTCTGCCTTCGGCATTCTCTCCCGACCTCGTGTCTCTCAGCTCCTTGTCCGGCTTGCCTTCCTTTCATTCTTGCTGCCTGGCATCGCGGCGGTGGCCCAGAACACGTCTTCACGCGCGACGGTATCCACGTCGGCCTCGCAAGCAGTGGGCAGCAAGAAGTACGACGCTGAAAAAGAACTGGCGCGCTTGGGCAAGCGCTACAACCTGACAGAGGACCAGAAGGCGAAGATACAGCCCATCCTGGCCGATCAGCAAAAGCAGGTACATAAGCTTGGCGAGGATGAATCTCTCAGCGACACCGAGTGGGTCTCTGCGGTGAGGAAGGTGCATCAGCAGACAGTGTTGAAGGTCAGGTTGCAGATGACCGATGCTCAGGCGAGCAAGTACATGAAGGATGAAGCGAAGTGGGCAAAACAATCACAGGATAATCAGGGCGAAGACGCTGACGACGGGCCGCCGCCGGACGGACCGCCGCCGGGTGGTGGACCTGGAGGTGGTCCGGGTGGCGGAGGTCCAGGTGGGGGTGGACCTCCGGGAGAGTGATTTTTTCTTGTCCCTGCGCATCAAGGCCGCCGTCCACTAGTACGCCGAGGCTGCCGAGGGAACCTTTGCACGAATGCAATGCTTTATCAATAGGAGTGAAGATGTCTATTCGAACATGTCTGGCGGTTGTTCTACTTTTTCTCGCGGGTTCGCTTCCATTTGCGGCGATGGCACAGCAGTCCCCGTCGTCCTCAGGCGCTACCGTACATGGCATGGTCGTGGATCCGGATGACGCGCTAATTCCGGGGGCGACGATGACGCTGGCGTCGGCTTCGGGCAAGGCACAGTCGACCGTCTCCAAGAGCGACGGGACCTACGCCTTCCGCAGCGTAGCCGCCGGCACATATGTGCTGACCGTGACCTCTCCGGGCTTCGCCGTTTACGTCAAGCAGGCGATCAGTGTCTCGGCGGGCGCAAACCTGACCCTCGATGCCAAGATGACGCTGCAGGAGCAGATGCAACAGGTGAATGTCACAACCGATCAGGTCTCGCTCAGCGTAGATCCTGAGAGCAATGCCAGCTCGACCGTGATCACCGGAGCGGCGCTGGACGCTCTATCGGACGATCCGGACGAACTCCAGACCGAACTTCAAGCGCTTGCCGGCCCAGCAGCCGGCCCCAACGGCGGACAGATTTACATCGATGGCTTCACTGGTGGTCAACTACCTCCGAAATCGTCCATTCTGGCGATACGCATCAACCAAAATCCGTTGTCGGCTCAGTACGACCAGCTCGGATACGGGCGCATCGAAATCATCACCAAGCCTGGAACAGACAAGTTCCACGGCAACTTGATGACGATGTTCGGGGACAAGTTTCTGAATACCTCGACGCCGTTCCTGGGCGCGGCCAACACCCAGCCGGACTACCACACGCTGTTTTTCATGGGCAATGTGACGGGGCCAATCAGAAATGGGATGTCGTTTACGCTGTCGGGATCGCACCGCACCGTCGACAACAACGCGATCATTAATCCCACAGCGTTCTATGCGAGTTCCGCAACTTCGACGACGCTGTGTGCGCCGGGAGATCTGACCTGCGGCAGCTATCCCTTTCCCGCAACAGCGCGAGCCTTGGCCGAGCCGCAGACACGGTGGGACGTTAGCCCGCGTATAGATATGATGCTGGGCGCGAAGAATAC
>PKWK01000194.1:6225-14088 GCA_003133205.1 Granulicella sp.
CGCAGTTGATCAGCAGCAAGGTCATCAACCAGACGCGCTTCGAGTATCGGCACAACTCGTCGAACTCGATCCCGCTGAACACGGCCCCAAGCCTCTCCGTGCAAGGCTATTTCAACGTTGGCGGAGGCGGCACCAGCTCCAGTTCCGGCGACCACATCGAGTTTCAGAACTACACCTCGATCCAGTTGACGAAGAATTTCGTCCGCCTCGGCGGACGTCTGCGGACGTCGAGCGAGTCGAACTACTCCAACAGTGGAGTGAATGGCTCGTTCATCTACACCTATCTGCTCGACCCATGCACCGATCCGAGTGTGACCAGCAAGCCGAGCAATTGTGCGAGCGTTGTCACAACTCCCTGCGCGGCTGCGAATCTGGTGTCGGGAGCGTCGCCCTACTCGTCATACCAGTGCGGCATCGTCAGCCAGTTCGGACTTAAGGCCATCAACAAGTACACGATCAGCGCGCGGGAGACAGACCTAGGCCTGTATGCCGAGGACGACTGGAAGGCAAGGTCGAACCTGACCATCAGCTACGGTCTCCGCCTCGAAGCGCAAAATGTAATCAACAGCGCCCATGACTTTGCGCCGCGCGTCTCCCTGGCCTATGGCGTTCCGAGCGCGAGCGGAAAGACGACTACAGTTCTCCGGGGTGGTTTCGGCATCTTCTTCAACCGGTTTGACCTGGGCAGCATCGAGTCCCAGATCGCGAATAACGGGCAGAATGCGAAGAGCTATACCTACAGCAGCCCCGGGGTTACTTGCCTGCCGACCCCATCGAGTACGCTGCCCTACAGCAGCGGCTGCACAACCGGAGCCAAGACGGCTGCTACGATCACACCTCAGCTGAATGATCCCGGCCTGCGCAGCGCTTATATCCTCCAGTCGGCGGCGTCTATCGAGCAGCAGATCGGCAAGTATGCGAGCGCGTCGCTCACCTATCTGAACGCGCGCGGCGAGCACCAGTTCTTGTCGCGCAGCATTCCGGCCGGAACAGGCAGCACGACGATCAACGATATCAACCAGTCGGAGGGCGTCTTCCGGCAGAACCAGATCAACGCCAACATCAACGTGCGGACTCCGAAGGGCATCAGTATCTTCGGGTTCTACTCGGCGAACTGGGCAAACTCCAACATCGGCAGCGTAACCGACCCGTTCAACTCGTCCGTGGATTATGGCCGCGCGGGCTTCGGGGCGCGCAGCAGAATGGTGCTAGGCGGAAGCGTACCGCTGCCGTACCACTTTACGGCCAGCCCGATGATCTTTGCGCAGTCGGGTTCACCGTACAACATCACTGAAGGAACTCCCGACAGCGTCACCCTCGGGTACAGCGACCGGCCGTCCTTCGCCTCTGGCGTAACGGCTGCTACGGCGAACTGCTTCAGTGCGAGCAGCTTCAGCGCCTCAACACCCTATATCGCGGGCGGGACCAACAACCAGATTCCGGTTAACTTCTGCACCGGCCCGGCCAACGTATCGTTCAACCTTAGGCTGTCGAGAACCTTCGGCATAGGCCCGAAGACGGCTGCTACTCTCGCTACCGCGCAGGCGGCCCAAGGCGGTGGGTCGGGCGGCCCCGGAGGCCCGGGTGGTCCTGGCGGCGGTGGTCGTGGCGGCCCTGGAGGTGGTCCTGGCGGCGGTCCTGGCAGCGGAAGTTCCAGCACGGACCGGAAGTACAACCTGACCATCGGCGCGCAGGCGTCGAATCTATTCAACGAAGTTCCTTACGGAACTCCGGTCAGCACCTTGACGTCATCGAATTTTGGAAAGTACACCAGCATCGCTGGGGGACCATTTTCCTCCCAAAACGCGGTGCGGAGCATCATGCTCCAAGCCAACTTCAGCTTCTAAGAAACACCCGAAAAGCGGGGCGCAGCCAGCATCTGGTTGCGCCCCCTTCACTTGAAGCGCCCGGGGTAAGGGCCGTTAACAATCGCCAGGAAGCGACTATCGTTTGTCCAGATCCAGACTATATAGGTTGCCGGTCGAGGTGCGGGCTCGAACCAGGGGAAGATTATCCGGCGTAATGCCCACGAAGAAGTAGTCGGCTGTGTCTCCCGCACGAAAGGCGGATAGATTGGCTACTTCCTCCAGATGCCCGTCGGGCACAGAGACGCGATAGATTGGCTGCGTGTCGGCCATGAAGGCGTGGATATAGATTGCCTTGCCGTCCGCGGACCAGACTGGATCCGCTACAGAGGTGGTCGCTAGCGTCTGCCATGCGTGGGTGGTCACGTCGTAGAGCAACAGCCAGCGCTGATCGAGCGAGAGTGCTGCGATATAGCGTCCGTCCGACGACCACCGCGGGCTGAACAGGCCATCGGAGCCTGGGACCTGGGTGATTCCCCCACCAAACTCTTCACGATCCGCCAGCCAGCCGATTTTCGAACTTTTCACGGGTCTCAGTAGCTATTCTCGGTATCAGCAGAGCGAATTGTGAGAGACGCGACGACTCGATTCGAACTGGCAACCTCACTCACAAAAATCCAATAAACTAAAACTAAATGACTTAGAGAAACAACATAAGGCTTCAAAGTGCGGGAAATACTCTCGGCCAGAAGTCGAGCTTACACGAGCGTACGTCCGTAGCAGAGAAAGGAGACAAGCCTACTGTACCCGTTCAGGTACCCTCGAACTTCTGTTCCACCGTCTGCCAACCCCCACCCCTCCATCAGCACCACCCGCGCTATCAGTTGGGCCTAAACCTTCACCCCGTATCAACTATATTTCGTACGTAGGCGAATTGGTGTCGCCAGACGGCGTTCTCAGACATGGACAAAAAGCCACTCCACCTGTGGTACGCACACCCAGAGGATGTAACCGAAGCAATCACCCAGGCGTGCACGCCACTGCTGAGTGAAGACGAGCGTGCCCAATGGCAGACTTTTCGGTTTGACCGTCATCGTCGCGAATACCTGACTACCCGCGCCTTGGTGCGCACCGCGCTCTCCCACTATCATCCGCTCGCCCCTGAAGCCTGGCGCTTTCAAACGAATCCTTACGGCAAGCCGACCGTCGACCCGGATTGCGGCCTGCGCTTCAATTTGTCCAATTCCCTTGGCCTGGTGGTTTGTTTGGTTGCGCAAGGGGCTGAGGTGGGCGTGGACGCAGAGCCTATTGAACACGCCGAAAAGGTTGCCGAGCTTGCCCCTGAGGTGTTTTCCCCCTTGGAACTGGCCCAACTTGAAGCCCTGCGCGGTCCTGAGCAATTGGACCGCGCCTTGTCGCTGTGGACGCTAAAGGAGGCCTACGTCAAGGCGAGAGGTGTCGGGCTGTCCCTGCCTTTGAACAAGTTCTCTTTTCTGTTTGGCGGCGTCGAGGGGATTCGCCTGGAACTCGATCCGTGTCTGAGTACTGAGCCTGCGCGCTGGCGGTTTTGCCTGGTAGAACACGCCGGGCATCGGATCGCATTGATGGCCGAGCGGGCGACTGTTCCCGAGCTGCAGGTGTGGGAGGTACGGCCTTTGCTGGCACCTCCTACGCGACTGGCTGCCGGTGGGGAGCAATGGTTTCCGGCTTCGGCAGTATTGTCTTGAGCTCTTTGGCGACAATCCGGACATGAGGCTCATTGAGCATGTTTCTGTGTTCACCGGGGACGTCATGAATTTCCAATCCACCACCCGCAAGGTTCTCCCAACCCAGCACCGTGTCCTCGCGTGTGCCCAGAAGCTCCATACCTAAGTAACCGCGCTCGACTGCTCGCATGAGCGTGATTTTCCCTGGGTATGTCTGGATCTTGTAACGCGCCATGGTTCGCAAATGAGCTTCTTGCACTCGATAGTAGCGAAGGCGAACTGGCAGGTCCCAACCCGCCAGACGGTAACAAAAAGAGGCTACGTCTCGACCCCGTTTCACAAGCCGCTGCCGCCAGTCATCGCCCTTCAATACGACTTTTCGCACCAGATAAGGGACACCCTGGTCTCGAAGTCTCTGCAAGAACCCACGTAATTTCTCGGTGGTCCCTACGCGCTGGGCGCTCCCTGGAGCGGAGGTATCGAACAAGACGAGCAACGCCGGCTCAGCACCTTGCGCATAAAGCTGTTGTGCCATCTCAAAGGCAACAATTCCTCCAAAGGACCCGCCCCCGATCAGGTAAGGCCCCTGCGGGAAAAAGGACCGCATCTCCTTGATGTAAACGGACGCCAGTTCTTCTATCGTAGTTTCGGGAATATCCTCCCGAGTTAAAAGCAGTGAGCGAAACGCATAAAAGGGCTGGTCAGGCCCGAGAGCTTTCGCGATTGCCTCATAATTAAGCACGCCTCCTCCGACCCCGTGAACGCAGAAGAAGGGAATACGGGAACCATCCGGCTGAATGGGCACCAGGGTAGGCCATGTCTTCTGTTCCGCTCCGGCCGGCTGTTGTGCTTTACGAATTACATCGGCGAGCCGTCGTACTGTGCGCGCTTCAAACAGGACCGCAAGTTCGAGGTCCACCTGATACGTCTTTTTTATCTTGGCAAAAAGGCGTACGCCAACCAGGGAATGTCCTCCCAGATCGAAAAAGTCGTCATCCAGTCCTACCTGCTGCACCCCTAACACCTCGGCCCATATTCCGACGAGCATCTCCTCAAGGTGGCTTCGGGGAGCAATGTAGGTATCCGCTTGTAACGCCTGAGTCTCCGCGGGCAACGGCAGAGCCCTGCGATCGATTTTGCCATTGGTCGAGATCGGAATCTGATCGAGAAACACGTAGGCCGTTGGTACCATGTAATCCGGCAGCTGCCGTTTCAGCCGTGTGCGCAACTCCGACGTCGTCGGCACGGTGCTGGCCGTAGCCACCAAGTAAGCCACCAGCCGCTTGTCCCCCGGTCTATCCTCGCGTGCGATGACTACAACCTGCTTGATCTCCGGCTGCTCCTTCAGTGCCGCCTCGATCTCACCGAGTTCGATGCGATAGCCGCGAATCTTGACCTGATGATCGATCCGCCCCAGGCACTCGATGTTGCCATCTGCCCGATAACGCGCAAGGTCGCCGGTGCGGTACATCCGTGCCTCGCCCGTACGGAACGGGTCGGCTACAAACTTTTCCGCCGTCAGCTCCGGGCGGTTCAGGTATCCGCGCGCAAGCCCGTCGCCGCCAATGTACAACTCTCCTGTGACTCCAACCGGCACCGGCTGTCCCTGTCCGTCCAGAATGTAGCATTTGGTGTTCGTCACCGGACGGCCGATCAGAATCGGCTCCTGCCCATCGGTCACGCGGTACCCGGTTGACCAGATCGTTGTTTCTGTTGGCCCATAGAGATTCCACACTCTCTCCACCACGGGCACCAGTTGCGCCGCTACCTCCGGCGGCATAGCTTCGCCTGTACACACCGTCTGCAGGTCCGGCTTGCCGCTCCAGCCTGAATCGAACAGAAGCTGCCAAGTCACTGGAGTCGCCTGCAGGAAGGTGATGTCGTGCCGCTCCAGCAAACCGCGCAACGCGTTGCCGTCTGCCGCCTCCTCGCGGCTTGCTACCACAGTCTGTGCCCCGACCAGCAGCGGCAGCCACACGTCCGCGCCCGCAATATCGAACGAGATCGTCGTCACCGCCAGCAGCCGGTCGTGCTCGCTCAACTGCAGCCATTCGCGCATCGACCACAACAGGTTCGTCAGCGCCCCACGCGGGACCTGCACCCCTTTGGGCTTGCCTGTCGAGCCCGAGGTGTAGATCACATAGGCCAGGTGTTCGGGTCCCACTGCTAGCCCAAGGTTGTCGCGGCGGTTTGCCTGCCAGCCGGCGTCGTCCAGCAGGATCGTCGTTCCGGCAAACGCCGGCAATACCCCGCGCAGGCTCCGCTCGGTCACCAGTACGCGAACGCCGCTGTCTTCCAGCATGTAGCCGAGCCGTTCGGCCGGCAGCAGCGGGTCCAGCGGCAGGTACGCCGATCCCGTCTTCACGATCGCCAACAGCGCCACCACCATGTCGATCGAGCGTTCGACAAACAGTCCCACGAGTTGATCCGGGCCCGCACCATGCTTGCACAACTCGTGGGCCAGTTGGTTGGCCCGCTCGTTCAGCTCCCGGTAGGTGAGCCGTTGCTCACCATAAACCACGGCGATCGCGTCCGGCGTCCGCTCCACTTGCGCTTCCACCAACTCCGCCAGCGATGTCTCTCGCGGGTACGCCCGCTCCGTCGCATTCCACTCCACCAGCACCTGCTGCCGTTCCCGGGATGTCAGCAGCGAGACCGTTGCCGCTCTCTGTTCGGGCGCTGCAATGGCTCTGTGAAGATAAGCAGTCAGGTGTCCCCATAGCCGATCGATGGTGCCGGCGTCGAACAGATCGGTGTTGTACTCGATCACCCCCTCGATCGTCTCTCCGACCGAACGCAGTTCGATCGTGAAGTCGAACTTCGAAGTGTCGGTTCGGACCACCTGTGCCGATACTTCCAGCCCATGCAACTCCAGGCTGGGTGGCGCCCAGTTCTGGAAGATCAGCATGACCTGAAACAGCGCCGACCTGCTCAGATCCCGCCCCGGCCTAATCTTGTCGATCAGCATTTCGAGGGGTAAATCCTGATGGGCATAGGCTTCCAAAGCAGTCTGCCGAACCCGCTGCAGCAGTTCGTGAAAGGTCGGATCGCCATCGAGTTTGCCACGCAGGATGACTGTATTTGTAAAGAAGCCAACCAGGTCTTGGGTCTCGCTTCGAGACCGCGCCGCAATCGGTGAGCCAATCAAGATGTCGTCCTGGCCGGAATAGCGGGCCAGCACGGCATAGAGCGCAGCGAGTGCCACCATAAACGGCGTCACCCTCTCCCGAAGACAGAACTCACGGATTGCTGTCGCCAGTTCGGTGGACAGCAAGTATTGCCGGACTGCGCCACAAAATGTTTGCAGTGCCGGGCGAGGACGATCCGTCGGCAGTTGCAGCGCAAATGAGCTTCCCTTCACCTGGTCTTTCCAGTACGAGATCAGGCGTTCCCTTTCAGGCCCGGCGAATTGCTCCCGCTGCCAACGTGCGTAGTCGGAATATGCAATTGGAAGCTCAGGAAGCTGAGCGACCGCGCCGGTTAACCCGGCATCGTAGAACGCGGCAAAATCGCGAAATAGAACTCCCATTGACCACCCATCCGACGCTATATGATGAACAGTCAATTGCAGCACGTGCTCGCATTCGTCCATGCGGTATAAAGCTGCCCGGATCACTGGATCGCGATCCAGAACAATGGGCCGGTTCGCCTCCGCATGAAGCGCTGCCGAAAGCAGATCTTTCCGCCTGCCCTGCTCTATGCCGCTGAAATCGGTAACAGGCAGCAAGACTTCAAGCGCCGCGGAAATCTCAAGCTGGAGCTGGCCCTCTACATGGATATAGCGCGTCCGGAGTGTTTCGTGGCGCTGGACCACAGCACTCAAGGCACTCTTGAGAGCGGCAAAATCCAGGGTTCCCTCCAAGCGCAGAGTGAAGCTAATGTTGTATTGCGCTGTGCCGCTTTCGATTTGTTCCAGGAGCCATAAACGCTCTTGTCCGAAAGACGGCACTGGCGCCCCGGTTGTACTGTGCGCAATCGGTACCATGCGGTTCTGAGACCAGGCCCCTTGTTCCGCGGCGTCCGGCTGTTGTGCTTTGCGAATCGCGTCGGCGAGCTGGCGTACAGTGCGGGCTTCAAACAAGACAGCAAGTTCGAAGTCCACCTGATAGGTCTTCTTTATCTTGGCAAACAGGCGAACACCGACCAGGGAATGTCCTCCCAGGCCGAAGAAATCGTCATCCAGTCCTACCTGCTCCACCCCGAGCAGGTCTTGCCACCAACTAGCCAGAGTGCCCTCCACGCCTTCACTTGTCGGTGCGGCGCTGGGCGCAGCGGCGTCGATTGTCCGTGGCGATGGAGTTTCATTCTGTTTGTCGAGATCTTCGAGAGACTGGGAGACGGCGACCACCGCG
>PKWK01000191.1:0-9901 GCA_003133205.1 Granulicella sp.
CAGCGAGTTGTGCCAGTGGTTGTGTCCATAGTCCTGGTAGGCATCGTAGGCGGTCTTCGGCTCGGCCGCGTCGTACGTCCCGCCCATGTAGCCGGTAGTCTCGCCGGGTTTGGGCGAGTCCGCCGCGATGATCGCAGACCCCTGAGAAAGATACAGATCGACCTTGCTCTTCAGCCGGATCGAAAACGAAATATAGCTCCCGGCAGGGAACACCACCGTGCCCCCACCCGCTGCCGCCGCCGCTTCAATCGCCGCATTGATCGCGGGCGAGTCGACCGTCTTGCCGTCCCCGGTCGCGCCAAAGGTGCGCACGTCGAACATCAGCGGCGACAGGGCTGGCGCAGCGGCCTTCTTCGGCGCAGCCAGCGCAGGAATGGCGTAAACGGCGGAGGCGGCAAGACCCATGCTGCTGAGTCTCAAAAGGTCGCGGCGGGCGGAGTCAAAGGTTTTCATGTCGCCCGCCATGCTAGCAGAGCCGATGTATGGATTGGAAATATTCTCCTCTGGAAAATCCCAAGTTCAGCGGCATCCCAGTCTTCACCGGAACGCACCCCAATTACTCGATAAAGGCGACGAGTCCGGCGAGTTTGCGCCGGTCGAGCGATGGACCTGAAGAGCAGTTGTCAGTTCTCAGTCATTTTCATAGCAGCATCAGGCCGATGGGTTCAACTGCTTCCACGTTCCGGACCGTACAATCCGGCCGTCTTCCAGCTCGAAGATGCGGTCGGCGCGGCGAATCGCGCTCATGCGGTGCGCAATCATCAGCACGGTGAGGGCACCATCGCGCCTCTGCCTCGCGTTCCGGATCGCATCCAGAATCGCATCCAGAACGCGCGCCTCATTCTCCACATCAAGCGCGTTCGTCGCCTCGTCCAGGATCAGCAGCGTCGGCTTCCGCAGCAGCGCGCGGGCCAGCGAGATGCGCTGCCGCTGTCCGCTCGAGAGCAGGATTCCGCGGTCGCCCACTATCGATTCCAGGCCGCCCGGCAGTTCGTACACAAAGCCCGCCGATGCTAGCAGAAGCGCCTCCCGCAACTCGTCCTCGGTCGCTTCTGGCCGCGCCCACAGCAGGTTGTCGCGCACACTCTTGTGGAAGAGCACCGTCTCCTGGCCCACGTATCCCACCTGGCGCCGCCACTGCTGAATCTCATTCCGGTCGAGCGGCCAGCCGTCGAGCACCAGCCGGCCGCGCGTCGGCATCAGGAGCCCGTTGGTCAGGTCGGCAATCGTGCTCTTGCCCGCACCCGATGGCCCGATGACAGCGGTGAGCATCCCCGCTGCGATAGGCAGATCGATGCCTCGCAAGACAAACTCCGGCTCGCGACGCCCGGCCGCCGCGTTGTAGGCGAACCATATATTCTCCAGTCGGAACTCGCGCCTCAGGCTGAGCGGGGCCATCGCGGCGGAATCTCCGAGGCCGGCTTCGAGCATCTTCGGTTCCGCATGCGCCAGGCACTCCACCTCGATCGCCAGAACATGATCGTACGAGGGTAGGTAGCTGGCGATTTGGTGGGCCTGTTCCTGCAGGCTGGCAAGCTGTGGAATCAGCCGGGTGAAGATTGCAAGCAGAAGCAGCATCGTTGCCGCTTGCACATGCAGCACCCCAAGCGCAAGCAGGATGACCGAGCCAAGCGCAACCAGTGATCCCATTTCGAACCGGAACGCCGATGCCGCCTGTTGCTTCGCGTTGTCCACCGTGTGGCGCGCCACGTCGTCGCACAGACCGGCGAATAGCTTCACGTCGCGATCCTCGGCGTTATACGTCTTCACGCTCTTCAGGTTCAGCAGGTGCTCCTCGGTAGCCGCGTACACCTCGCCGATGCTCTCCCACAGGTCTTCGCCGCTCGCCCGCAAGCGCTCGAGCGAGTGCCGCTGCAGCAGCATCAATGTGCCGCCTATCGCCAGCACTAGCAACGTCATTAGCGTGGAAAGCTTCAGCGCGACCAACAGATAGAGCAGTGTCAGGCAACTCAGGTTGATCACTGAGAGCGTTAAGCTGAAGGCTTCCGCGCAGCGGCGCAGTTCCTCGGTGAGCAAATGAGTCAGTTTGCCGGAGCGCTGGCGCACCAGGAATCCCCACTGCGCCTTCACCACCGACTCGTACACGCGCCGGCTGAGCGCCAGTTCCACCCTCGTCATCGTGGTGTAGGCCATAATCGACTGGGACCGGCGCAGCACCGAACGCAACGCGCCCATCACCAGGAACATACCCAGCACCACCGGCAGCCACATCCAATGCGGGATACCGCTCCAGACCAGAATCCGCTGCGTTGCGACACTCAGACGACTGGCCGTGGACGAGCCGGTAAAGTTCATTCCAGCGACAGAGAGCAGCGGCAGCAGCAGCACCAGGCCGGCGCCCTCAGTGAGCGAACCCGCCAGCGCCGTCGCAACGGTCAGCGCGAGCGCTCGAGGATAGACGCTCATCATGAAGCGAAACAGCCCTAGCGCCGTTCTCCAGGTCGACCCTGCAGGGCCCGATGCAGGCGGCGATCCCTCGGCGGCGTTTCCCACGGGAGCAGAGCCGAGATTCGGTGACGTGGTCGGGGGCATGGTTGCTAAGTTACCAGACCAAGGTCGAGCGCCGGAACCCGGAGCAGCAACCAGGGAACACAGCGCTAGCGCACCTCAGTCGTATACTGCCGCGACCAGTTGTGCCGCTTTATCGTGAACATGCCCGCATCCACCGGTCCCGCGGGTCCAAGCTCGGTCACATCAATCCGCATCCCCACCTTGCCTGCCAGCAGAACCTCCACCCGTCGCGCCACGCTCATTCCATTGAAGTCCTCGAAGTTCGATCTCCGTGACTGCAACTCGTTCAGGTACGTCCTCACCAGTTGCCCCGTTTCGTCGAACCAATACGCGTTGAAGTCCTTCGGGTTCGGCGTTCCGTCAGGATTCTCATGGCCCGTCGCAACCCGGATCGTCGCCACTCCACCGGCCACATCGCGCTTGATCCTCCAGTCCGACTCGGCAAATCGATCGGTCGCCGGAATCGGCTCCATCGCCGTCAGCACGAACTGCAGCACATCCGCGTCCGGTCCCTCAACCAGCCGATAGCGCTTCTTGCCATTGCGGCTGCGCACAAACTGGCTCTTGCCGAAAACAGCTTCCCTTCGCCACTGGGTATCACTCAGCCACGTGTCCGTGTAGGTCCCTGTCTGGACCACGCCCGAACTCCCCCGCGTTGTGAACTCCGCACGCAAGACATACGGCGCACCCGACCCAGCCGCCGGAAACCCTAACTTCCTCGCTCGATCAAAGTACGTCTTCGCGCTGTCGAAGCTCTCCGCACCGGCAACCGCCCCGGGGCGATCCGCCTGCTTCACCCGCGCTCCCGGACCCTCAGCCCTGCCCCAGACAGGCCAGGCTGTCATCACCGCTACAACCGCCGCTGCAAACCTCAGCCGCATGACCGAACTCTACACGCTCCTCCCGCTGTTGATGCAAACGTTCGACGCCTTCCAGTTACCGAACCTCCTCGGTAAACTGCCATGAGAACGCAAGCCAGAATCCGCAACTGCCGTTCAGCCGCGTTACGGTGTCGTGATCGTCCACAGATGCAGGTCGTCGCGCACAAACGCGCTCGCCCCCACACCGCCCGAGCCCGCCGCCGTCAGGCACAGCCCCGTCGCCTTGTTGCGGATGCGATAGCCGCCGTCGGGAAATTGGTCCAGACGCCACAACTGGCCGTCCGCACCCGTGTAAGCCGCCAGCCCGATCGCAGCGTCCGTCGTCCCGAGCGCATCGCCCGTCCCCAGGTTCACAATCTTGTAAAACCCGCCACCCGCCGGCGCAATCGTCCACTTCTGATTGTCCAGCGTCAGGTACCGCCCCAGATGCGCCGCCGCCGGCCCAATCGGCACGCCCGGCACGTCCTGAACCGGTCCCGTTGGCGCGGGAGTCCCCGCCAGCCTGGGCGGCGGAGGCGCCGTCGGCACATGCGACTCCAGCGTGTTCTCGCTCTGCCGCGAAACAATCTGATACGTCCCATCGGTCAGGTTATCGCCCGCCACCGGCCATCCATCCAGCGACCACAGCAGAGGCCGGATATCCAGCACCGACCGTCCGCCGCGCGTCATATCGCCCTCGTAGTGGACGCTGAACCGCAGCGCCCCACCCACGCCGCCATTGTCCCCCGGCGCCTTCTGGTCCGGGTCGTAATCGATCAGCAGCCCGAAGTGCCCTGGCCCGATGCGATGATCGTGCGCCGCAAGAAACAGCGAGCCTCCACCGTTCGCCATCGGCAAACCATGCTTGTCGAGATACGGCCCCGTGATCGCTCGCGCCCGCCCCACGCGGATGTTGTACTCGCTGTTCTTTCCCTTGCAGCAACTATTGTGGTTCACGAAAAGGTAGTAGTACCCATCGTGAAAGATGATGTCCGACGCTTCGGACTCGCGCGCAGTCGCCACCGGCGCTCCCAACTCCTTCGGCCGCAGCGCCAGCCCGGTCTTTGGGTCGAGTTGCGTCACCCGTATGCTGCCGTGATACGACCCATAGCAGATCCACAGCGTGCCGTCCGGCGCCGCAATCACGCCCGGATCGATCGCGTTCAAATCCTCGTTGCCGTTCGAACTCACCACCACGCCGCGATCGATCCACTTGTACGCCGGGTCCTTTGGATCGAGCACCGGATTCGTCGCCAGCCCAATCGCCGACTGGAACGATCCCCAACTCGACACCGCGTAGTAGAGGTAAAACTCTCCATTCAGCCGAACAATGTCCGGAGCCCACACGTCCATCCCGTTGTTCTTCGGCACTACCGCATGCACCGACTCCGGAATCGCGCCTTGATAGCCTTCCGGTGGGCCTTGAGTGCCTCCTGCTGGGACGCTGGGGTTCTGCGTAAACACGCTGCCCTCGCGCGTCCACGTCTCTCCATCCGGCGACGAATAAAACGGCGCCCCGCGCCCCGTCGAAAACACATAATACTTGCCCTTGAACCGCACCACCGTCGAAGGGTCATGCACGAAAGGCATCCCCAGCACCGGCACGCCGATCGCCGCCATCGGGGGCCGCCCTTGCCCGCCACCCTGACCAGCGCCGGCCCCATTCGCGGGCCGAACTCCCGGCCCCGAAACCTGTCCGCCATTCCCCTGAGTCGGCGTCACCCCCGCGGCGCCCGGCTGTCCCGCTCCCGGAGCCACCTGCGCCATCCCCTGCATCCCCACTAACAGCACCGCCGCCAACCCAGCCGCCCCACGCCCGCTCATCATCCGCATACCCGCTCCTAGCCAATTCTCCGGCGCGACTAGCATACCCGCAAACCGCCGCCCCATTGTTTGTCATTCCGTAGCGCAGCGGAGGAATCTGCTTTTGCCTTCCCGTCCTCTGCCACGAGTCCGGGTGCCCCATTCATCGCGCCTTTGCGATGGGTGGGCATCGCGCAACGCGCGACCGCCCTTGCTTCACCCCGCTCCGGGTCAATTGTCAGGTCATCGCCCGCCCTCGCCCGCCGTTCCTTTGCATTGAGATAAGCCAAGCCTTCAGGCTTGGCCCTCTCCGCTCACAGGTAATCAAGGGGCTTTAGCCCCTGGGGTATGCTCTCTTATGTCGCGACAAGCGAACAATTCCTGGTTGCGGTTGGTGGGGACTACAAAGAACCGAATTCGAGTTCCGGTACGGCGGCCTGGAGCAAAGATGGCGGTCAACATTGGCACGCCGCGACCACCCCACCCCACGGCTTTCGCTCCGCCGTAGCCTACGACCCCCCCTCCAAGACCTGGATCACCGTAGGCCCCAACGGCACCGACATCTCCACCGACGACGGACGCAACTGGCGCCCCCTCCACCCCAGCCCCAACGAACCCGCCGACGCCGACCAGCACTGGAACGCCCTCTCCCTCCCCTTCGTCGTAGGCCCCCACGGCCGCATTGGCCGCCTTCGCCCCACCGCGCTCCCTTCAGCGGCGGCGACCACGCCCAGGCGCTGAAAGCGCTTAGTGGCGGCGAACACACAAAAGCGCTGAAGGCGCGACATATTCTAGCCTGGGCCGCAGGCCCAGGTATGCAATCCCCGAATATCCGAGGGCTGAAAGCCCGACATAAGGTGCGGCCGCAAACCGGTCCCCGCGATCGAATTCGCCCGCATTTTGTCCCTCCGAGCACAGCCTCGCGCCCCGGAACAAGCATCAATTCGCTTGACACGCCTAGTAAAATAGAGATAAGGAGCAAAACCTCAGGAGCAACAACCCAGCCCACACATTACAGGCCGGAATACGCGACTAAGTCATTTGTTTCGAATATTTTGCGTAATATAGAAAACCTAAGTCTCATGTTTTGAATATTTTACGTTTTGGACCAGGACATAAGTGCTTTAGAAAGAAGATTTTGACATTTAAGATAGGGGGTGGGGGCCCCACAAATGAGACCGTCAAACACTCGCCTAACTCACCCCGCGTTCTACCTCCACTGTGTCGCGATAGCCACACTGGCAATTTATTTTGCGCCCCCCGCAACCGCCCAGTGGGAGATCCAAACCGCCCCCACCACCGCCGACCTCCGCGGAATCCACGCCATCGGAAGAGGCGTCGCGTGGGCCTCCGGAACCGAAGGCACCGTCCTCCGCACCACCAACGACGGCAAAGACTGGCAGCGCTGCGCAACTCCGCCCAACGCCGAGCACCTCGACTTCCGCGGCATCCAGGCCTTCGACGAGAAAACCGCATTCGTAATGTCCAGCGGCAAAGGCCCACTTTCGCGCCTCTACAAAACCGCCGACGCGTGCCGAACCTGGGTTCTCCTCTTCACCAACCCCGATCCCGAAGGCTTCTTCGACGCGCTCCAGTTTTCCGATCGCTCCAGCGGAACCATTCTGGGCGATCCGGTTAACGGATCAATGGCGGTTTGGAACAGCCACAACAGAGGGGCAAAGTGGACTCGGAGCCCGTCGGAAGCATTGAAAGTGTCCCCGGGTACCGAAGCCTTTGCCGCCAGCAATTCAGCATTGGTGACTGACGAATCGCTTTTTGTAACCGCATTTGTTACTGGAGGCGATAAGCCGTCAATCTTCTGGCGTCCCGTCGAACTCGCAATGAAGCCGTACGCCTGGAAATCAAGTCTGTACTGGACAAATGTCGATGTTCCGCTCGCCAAAGGCGCGACCGCCGGGGCATTCTCCATCGCGCACACGCAGGATTTCGAGCTCCTGGGCTCGCAGCGTCCTGCACTCTTCACCCGAATGGTCATTGTCGGAGGGGACTTTCAGAAGCCCGAACAAAGCTCGGGGACTGCGGTATTCACAACCGACGGCGGTCAGGCGTGGAATGCGGCTCAAACTCCGCTACACGGCTACCGCTCGTCTGTAGCGTACGACCCAAGAACAAAAACCTGGATCACCGTAGGCCCCAACGGCACCGACATCTCCACCGACGATGGCCGCAACTGGCGCGCTCTCCGGCCCAACCCCGCGCTCCACGAACCCGCCGACGCCGACCAGCACTGGAACGCCCTCTCGCTCCCCTTCGTCGTAGGCCCCCACGGCCGCATCGGCAAACTCCGCCCCCTGAAATCGGGTGCCCCATGATCGGCGCAGCGCAGCAGCGCCTATCGTGGGGTTGGTCTCTTAAGTCCGATCCGCGTTCATCCGCGCAAACCCGCGGTCGTCTTCGCATTTGGGACAGCAGAAAAGGCACCCTCGAAAGGGCGCCTCTCACTGCAGGAACTCAATCCGAACTAAACGCTGAACGAAGACCCGCAGCCGCAGGTGCTCTTCACCGCGGCGTTCTCGAACTTGAAGCCGGCCGCTTCGAGCGTCTCCACGTAGTCCACCACGCAGTTGTTCAGGTACATCGCCGACGTCGCGTCGAGAAACACCTTCAGGTCGTCGAACTTGTAGACCTTGTCCATCATGCCGCTCTGGTTCTCGAACGACATCGAGTACTGGAAGCCCGAGCATCCGCCGCCAACCACGCCGATTCGCAGACCAGCCGGAACCGGATCCTGCGTCGCCATGATCTCGCGAACCTTGGCGATCGCTGCCGGTGTCAACGTAACCGGTTGAGCCTTGGGTTCGCCGGTAACGACTTCAGGGGTAATAGTTGCGGTCGACATAAGAAATCTCCTTTTGAACTCAACATTTCCAGTATATGCGACCATTCTGGTCGCGGCAAGCAAACATCTACACCTTATGTGATGAAGCCCACACCTTGCCGGATGCAACCGTGGCGAATTCCGCATCGCCAACCCGCGCCAACCCATCGAATCAACTGTGAATCCTCTCCGCTTTCTTGTCGATGCGTTCGTCAACACCTTCGGCATCACGCAGCCGACGCCGGAAACCGAGGTGAGGGCTGGCCGCTTCATCGCGATCATGCTCGCCGCTGTGCTGGTCCTGCTCTGCGCGGCCGCGTGGATGCTGCGCGCGGCGTTCACCCGCTGAAGGCCGCACCTGCTTTGCCACTAGTCGTGTCCGTGGTTACAGGAATTTCTGGAAAACCCCGCGTCCCCGGAGGTATGATGTTGCCGACAGCGTGTGACTCGTACACGCGCTGCCCAGGCGATTCAGCCCCGAATCGTCCTATCGTTGCAAGCAGTCAGAGAGGGAGGCTTCCCCATGATGAACGCACTACCGACCTTGATCGTCATTTGGGCCGTCTTTACGGGCTTGTTCCTGACCTTGCTCGCCTACAACGGAACCATCACGCGGTACGAGGAGAATCAGCTTTTCCTGGACGATATCAACGCCAACGAAAAGCAGGAGCAGTCGTCCATCGTCAACAAAATCAACAAAATCATGCCGTTCATTCGAGCGCTCGGTACGCTGTCGGCGATCATGACCGTCGTCATCATCGCCATCTATACCTTGGATGCGTGGCGGAAGATCCAGGACTAAGCCGCCAGCGAGATTGCTGCATCACGCTCGCGGTTTCAGAATGCGGGCCGATGTGTCCATGAGTTTGAAGAGCCAGTTTCGCCCGCGCGAAACTGGCTCTTCTGTTTTACGCGTTGTAAGTGGTTGAGGAGACTCGGCCTCCGCGGCCGGTCCAGTTGGTGTGGAAGTACTGGCCGCGCGGCTTGTCGACTCGCTCGTAGGTGTGTGCGCCGAAGAAGTCGCGCTGCGCCTGGAGCAGGTTCGCCGGCAAACGCTCGGTGCGGTAGCCATCGTAGAACCCGAGCGCGGTCGAGATCGCCGGAGTCGGAACGCCAATCTCGATTCCGTGGATGATGGCCTTGCGCCAGCTTGCCTGGTACTTGTTCAGCGCGCTGGAGAAGAAGTCGTCCAGCAGCAGGTTCGCAAGGTCGGGATTCTTGTCGAACGCGGCCTTGATGTTGCCGAGGAAGACGCTGCGGATGATGCAACCGCCGCGCCACATCAGCGCGATGCCACCCATGTTCAAGTGCCAGCCCTGATCCTTCTCCGCGGCGCGCAGCAGCATGTAGCCTTGCGCGTAGCTGACCATCTTCGAGCAGTAGAGCGCGCGGCGAACGTCTTCGATGAACTGCTTCTTCTCCGCGACCATCTTGGTCTTGGCAGGGCCCGTGAGCACCTTCGACGCCGCTACGCGCTCATCCTTCAACGCAGACAGGCAACGCGCAAACACGCTCTCGCCGATCAATGTCAGCGGCATGCCGAGGTCGAGCGCCGAGATGGCCGTCCACTTGCCCGTGCCCTTCTGGCCGGCGGTGTCGAGGATCTTGTCGATCATCGGCTCGCCGTCTTCGTCTTTCTTGCCGAAGATGGTGGTGGAGATTTCGATGAGGTAGCTGTCGAGCTCGCCCTTGTTCCACTCGGCGAAGACTGCTTCGAGTTCGTCCGCGGTGAGGCCGAGCGCGTCCTTGAGGAGCTGGTAGGCCTCGCAGATGAGCTGAATGTCGCCGTACTCGATTCCGTTGTGGACCATCTTGACGTAGTGGCCTGCGCCGTCCTCGCCGACCCAGTCGCAGCAGGGCGTTCCGT
>PKWK01000191.1:9907-25975 GCA_003133205.1 Granulicella sp.
CCGTTGCGCGCGCCTTCTTCGCCGCCGGAGACGCCGGTGCCGATGAAGAGGATTCCCTTGGCTGCGAGGTCCTTGGTGCGGCGGTTGGAATCGGTGAAGAGGGAGTTGCCGCCGTCGATGATGATGTCGCCCTTTTCGAGGTAGGGCAGAACCTGGTCGATGGTGTGGTCGACGACATCGCCGGCCTTGACCATCATCATTACGCGGCGCGGCAGCTTCAGCAGTCCGCACATCTCTTCCATCGAATGCGCGCCGACGACCTTTGTTCCCTTGGCTTCATTGTTGATGAAGTCGTCCACCTTCGAGACGGTGCGATTGAACACCGCTACTTTGTACCCATGGTCGTTCATGTTGAGGACGAGATTCTGTCCCATGACCGCCAGGCCAATCAAACCGATGTCACAACTTGCCTTTTCCATGAAGCTTCTCTCCGAATCGTCGTCCTGCGTAGGACGTTTCAATTATTTTGTGCCGGAACAAGTATTTCACCGAACTGGGTTGAATACAGTTGCCGGTTGCTGGTTGTTGGTGGTTGGTTGCGGCGACGGGTGCTCGCTGGTGGCGGCGCGGCGGCCGGCGGGTTGATAAATGGGGACGGCGAAGTCGGCTTCGGGCAGTTCTATTCCCGGCGCGGTGGCGACGAGGTTTTCCGCTACGCCCGCGCTCAGGGCGTCGTCGGGTGCGGAATTCAGGTTCAACTCGTCTGGCCCCATACTGCCCCTACCCCCCCGTATCAAAAACCGTAAAATATTCTAAACACACGACTTAGACACGAATACAAAATGCAAAATATTCATTTCAAAGCACTTAGTTTGCAAAATATTCAAAACAAATGACTTAGCTGGATTGATTTGGTTCGTCTGCATGGGATCCAGGGCCAGGCGCCGGGCCGCGCTCCTCGAATCCTACACTCTTGATTATACAGTGCGTGTCAAGCGTTTCTGCGCATTTCTGCGCGGTCTGGGGTCGGGTAGTGGGTCGGGAACGCCGAAGAATCCCACGCAAAAAACGAACCTTCCCGGTAACGGGGATTTCACCAGGTGAAACGTAGGTTGTATTGCGTTCGGCCCGCGGCATTCTTTTCAGGAGACCTGGCGGGGCTGAGCCGGACCTTCGCGGCGATGCAGAACGAGCGCGTGGTGGAGCGGCGGGATGGTCCGGTCGTGCGCCAGACGGTGACCTATGTCTGGCAGCATTGAAGCCCGTTTAGACAACAGCGTTGACTACTTGTGCTTCCAGACCTGTCCGTCCGTGCTGGTCCAGAGTTCGCCTGCGTCGTCGGTGAGTTCAAAGATTGCGGGCGCAGGCGCCGTGGCCGAGGGTTTGGCGGCGGCGGAAGATGCGGCCGCTGGGCTGGTGTCTTTTGCGAGCAAGCGCTGGTTCGGCGATGAGACGAGCGTTATCTTTACGGCCCGGCCTGTCCACTGCACTGCAACTGGCTGCCACGTTGCGCCTGCGTCTCCGCTGCGGAAGAGTGTGCCTGCGGTATCGATCGCGAGTTCCTGACCGGCGTTCGATATGGTGGAAAGCGCGGGCAGATGGCTAGGCAGGATGGGCTGCTTCTTCATCATCAGGGATTTCCTGGACTGCAATGAGCCGAACCCTGCTCCGGCGATGCCTCCTGTTGACGCAGCGTTCTCAGTTTCTATCGATGCGGCGGCGCTCGTGACCGTAACGGTCTCATTGACGCTGCCCGGCATGGCGGATGAAGACGGCATCGGCGGTGGTGGCGCTGGCGGTGGAGCGTTGTACTGCTGACTGAGTGAATGCAGGGTTGCAGTAGAGGGTGGAATGCTCTGAGGTGCGGCGCCGGCTGCGCCCGGTTGCAGGAGAGCGGCATCACTGGTGGCCGTTGCGGCTTGCGCCGATCGGTAGGCCGCAAGACCGCCCATAGCCGCAGCAGCGGGTGCATTCGCAGCGGGCTCCGAATTCGCTGAGGTGAAGCCGAAACTGGACGACCTTCCCAGCGAGGATTGCCGGCTGGCTGTCGCACCGGATTCGATCTTGAGAGCGTCACTGGACATTGCCGCGGCACTGCCTTTTTCCGAAGGACCGTTCAGGCTCTTTCGCCTGGAGACTCCCTCGGAGTTTATGGCGTTGGTTGCGATCAGGCCGTCCAACTCGCGGGCGGCGGGAGCGACGATGGCCAGCGGTTTCTGGACTTCCGTGGGAGCAGTCTTGAGCTGAGTTGCCTGTGCGGGTGCCGGAGTTGCAGGGAGCGGAGGAAGCGTCGGTTCGAGCTGTGCCGTCTTATCGACTGAGTTGTTGCGTTCTCCTCTGCCGGCGTTGCGGAGATGGATAGTGACGAGGACGAGGCAGGCGAGCGCGGCGGCGGCGGGCCAAGCCAGGGTCCAGCCACGGAACAGATTCCAGCCGGAGAACCAGGGCTTGCGTGTGGCGATCGGCTGTGGCTGCATGGGCGCGTCGAGACTGGCTTCTTGCGAGAAGTAGACGATCGCGCGGCAGTCGGAGCAACTGGCGAGATGAGCAAGCATCTGCTGCTGCTCATGGAGAGGCAGCACGTGCTCGACGAAGGCGCTGAGTTGGTCTGCGTCGGGATGCTGGCCGGGTTGGAGGACTTGGGTCATTCTGATTTGAGCCCGCCTGATTCGGGTTTTGCAGGAACTGGCTGGTCTGTTGTCCGAGAGCCTGTCCTATCGGAGAACGAGGTGGATGGCGAAGTTTGCAGCAGCGTTCGCAGGCTTATTTCGAGGTCGCGTGGATCGGCACCCAGCGCCTCTTCTGCCGCTCGCTTGCTGAGACCGCCGGACTGGAGATTGCGCAGAAGCTGCTTGTGCAGGTCGGAAGTGAGGCGCTTCAGCCTGCGGCTGATGGTGGCTTCGTGGACCTGCACGACGCGTGCGATCTGGAGCAGTGTCTTCTGGTCGAGGAAGTAGGAGGCAAGCAGGAAGCGGTCCTCGGCGGGAAGCGATTCGAAGGTGCGCGAGACTGCATGGGTGAGCCGGTCGAGTTCGGCTGGCAGGGGAGTGACGGTCGATGCTGGCGCAGGGGCGTCGGTGTCGTCGAGCGGAGTTTCGCGTTTGGTGCGACGGTGGTGGTCCACATGGCGCTGGGCGAGGGTGGTGCGAAGCCATCCGAGCAGCGACCCACGGCCGGAGTAGGAGGCAAGGGGGGAGCGCCGTTGGCCTCCGCGCTCTGTGAGGCCAAACAGTTCGGCATAGAGCGAATCGGCGAGGTCGTGGCCCAGCGTTGCGGAGCCGGTAATGGCGATAGCGGCTTGTGTGAGAGGAGCGCGATAGAGGTCCAGAAAGCGCTGCCAGGCGGCTTCGCGACCGAGGGCGCAGGCTTGCGCGAGCGCGAGTTCGGGCAGGCGAAGTGCGTGGTAAAAGGCTGCTTCCTGCGCGGATGTCGGTCGAATCTCCGAGGGCTGGCCGTAGTGGTGTTTTGTGCCGATGGCGGCGAGTGCGGCGCTGAACTCCTCGCGGGTCAGGCCGTAGGATTCGGCGTCGGCGGCGAGCCATAGTTCCCGAATGAGAATGAGGTCGACCGGGAGACCGGATGAGGCCGCGTGGGCGAGGTCGGCGTCGCCGTCGGGGAAGGCTGCGAGCGCGGGGTCGGCGGACGGCAGGGAAAGGGTTAGGTCGCCGGGTTGGGAGGCCGTGTCCACGACTTTGAAGATACTCCAGTGGTTTGGACGCGGTGGGCCGGCAGAAAGTTCTTCAAGAAAATCTGCAAGAGAGATTGAAACGCTCGTTCCTGAGTCAGAAGCCGGACAGATGTCCGTCGACAAGGGGGGTTGCGATGCAGAGAGCGCGAACAATTCGGTTGGTCGCAGGGTTTGTGGCGATGATGGCTGTGGTGCTGGTAGCAGCGGGATGGGAGCCGGTGGCGGCGGGCGGTCCTGGGAGCGGGACGGGGAGCGGCTACCGCGTGCTGAAGCCGATCGAGAGCGGCGACCTGACGCTCTTTCCGGTGATGCGCGACGATGGGAAGGCACTACCTGCCGACCAGTTCCTGACGCTCGATGAGGGCCTGAAGAGCGGCGAGGTGGAGGTGACGGAGGCGGGCAAGGTGCAGGGGTTGGTGAGGCCTCGCGGTGGTGCCGCGACGCGTCGCTACGAGGGAGACCAGGTGAACACGCTGGTGCTGGTCAACAACTCGAAACGACCGCTGCTGCTGCTGGCCGGTGAGATTGTGACGGGCGGCAAACAGGACCGGATCATCGCGAAGGACAGGATCGTGCCGGCTGGCGCGGACCCGATCGATCTGTCGGTGTTCTGCATTGAGCATGGGCGCTGGACGGAGAGTTCGGCCAAGTTCGGCACCGCAGCAAAGGCAGCCGGCGAAAGCTTCATGGTGCAGCCAACGGTGCGTCAGCAGGCGATGGTTGCGAAGGACCAGCAGCAGGTGTGGGACTCGGTGAACGGGGCGATCAGCTCGATGGCGATGGCTGCGGCTCCGTCTGCGAATACAACGGTGGCCGTGGGGTCCGGTTCGGCTGACGGTGTGCGTGGCGGTGGTCTCGCTGGCCGTTCGAGCCTGGGCACGACGAGCTACGCCAAGGCGATGCAGACGGAGGCGGTGAGCGCGAAGGTGGACCAGGAGACGGCTGGACTGGCGCAGTCGCGGGAGCAGGCGCTGGCGACGCTGCGGCAGGAACATGCCGTCGGAGTCGTGGTCGCGGTGCGCGGCGAGGTGATCTGGGCGGACATCTTTTCCGATCCAGGATTGCTTGCGCGGTACTGGACGAAGCTGGTGCGGTCGTACGCGGCGGAAGGGCTGAGCGGCGGAACGGCTCATGGCACGGCAAGCGTCGCGGATGCTCAGCGTTTTCTCGACACGCCCTCGCATGGGACAGAGGATTCGCAGGGCGAGGTCGGGGTCTACCGTTACCGCGAAGTGAGGGCCGGCGGGACGGACCTGTTCACGCTGGAGGCGCTGCTGCCGGGCACGGGGTACGACGTGCATGTGAGCCGACTGAAACTCCGAGGGCCGGGCCTGAGTTTGCAGCCACAACCTGTCTACTGATCCACGGCCCCCTTTCCCCCCCGGTATATACCATGTGTTGTTGAATCTGCTTGGTTTATAGTTTAGTATATACCGCTTTGGTATATACCGGGGTCTCCTTTTTGAGGGACTTAAATTGGAAAGGCTGCAGGGTTCCCCGGTGCTCCGGTCGGGTCCTCGCAGCCTTTTGTTCTCTCTAGTCTGTATTAAGGATAGCAGGTGGAGCATAACTACTATGCCAACTATTTTTATTCCTCATCGCCTGCGCATACGCGTTCCGAGGAATGGAATCGGTAACAGTTCCCGCGACGCATGTCGCCTTCGCCGAGGAAGCCACTAACTCTTTGAGATATAGTCCGGCATGTTGTTGTCGACTCATACGCTTGCGCGCAACCGCGAACCAAATGTCTGAGTATTTGGAGGTCCGCGAAGCGGAATCAACTGCCGACGGTGGGCAGAACTGTCCCTGTGTCGTTGACACCACTTCAGGCGGCTCCATAGGGTGACCCTCGAACTCGAACGTCCCCACAGCGCGCAGTGCATCAGGCAGGGGGCTGGGCCCGACAGCAACGAGCTAAGTCTGAAGGAGCGATGTATGACGATGCGTAATCTGGGACGCGCGCTGATGGTGTTCGCGCTGCTGACAATCTGCCTGGTCTCAAAAAGAGTGGACGCGCAGAACACGACCGGCACGATTACCGGCAGGCTAACCGATGCGACCGGAGCAGTGGTTGCGGGGGCAAAGGTAACGGTCGAAAACATGGGTACTTCAGAGACGCGGACGCTGACCACGGACCAGTCGGGAGACTATACCGCAACCTTGCTGCTGCCCGGCAGCTACCGCGTCACCTCCGAGAGGGCTGGCTTCAAGATCGAGGTGAGGAACGCCATCACCTTGCAATTGGACCAGACGGTGCGCGTGGACATAACGATGTCCGTGGGCAGTACCACCGAACGGGTCGAAGTGAATGCGACTGCTCTAACGCTGGACACGGACTCAGCATCGATCGGCCAGGTGATCGACCGGAAGCAGGTCAATGAACTTCCCTTGAATGGCCGCAGCTTTGTAAGCCTCCTTTTCCTCGAACCGGGCGCCGTACAAACGGGCGGCGAGCAGTCCACCTTCCGCTACGGCGTGGGCGATGCGATCAGTATCGGCGGCGGAGCCAGCGTGTCCAACAACTACACGCTCGATGGGACCATCGTCACGGACACGAGTTATGTGACGCCGGCATTTGCCATCTCGGTCGATGCGATCGAGGAATTCAAAACGCAATCCAAGAACTACTCAGCCGAGTACGGATTCGGCGCCAACCAGGTGAACCTCAGCACGCGAGCGGGAACGAATGTACTACATGGCAGCGTGTTCGAGTTCATACGCAATACTGCCGTCGACGCGCGCAACTGGTTCAATGTCGTCCCAAACCCGGTCGCGCCGCTGAAGCAGAATCAGTTTGGGTATTCGCTCGGCGGCCCCGTAACTATCCCCGGGGTGTACCACGGGCGAAACAAAACGTTCTTCTTCGCGAACTACGAGGGGCAGCGAATCCGATCACAGCAGACGGTCAATGGGTTCATGCCAACCAGCGATGAGTTGAACGGCATCTTTCAACTGTCGACGATTACATCCAACCCCAACAGCCCAACCATCGTCGATCCCACCACAGGGCTGCCATTCTCCAAGAACGCATCGGGTGCGTATGTCATTCCATCGAGCCGGTTTTCGCGGCTGGGCAAACTCGCAGCGAGCAAGCTCTTTGCAACTCCGAACGTAACCGGTGTCGCCTCGTACAACTACACCGTCAACTCGCCGATGCAGGTCACCGCGAACCAGCAGACCTATCGCATCGACCATGTCTTTGGAGCAAAGGACTCGATGTTCGTCCGAACGACGCTGGCGGACGTCTTCGTCGTCAATCCCGCACTTGTACTGTATTCCACCCAGCAGCAGAACCAGGTCACGCGAAACTATCAAGTCACCGAGACCCACATCTTCACCCCGAACCTGCTCAACCAGTTCCGCGTGGGCTATCTTGAAGCCCAGGTCTTGCGACTCGGCTACGTAGCCAGCACAGCGGATGCATCGTCACTCGCCTACACCAACACCTTCCAGATGAGCAAAGCCGACTATCCCGTGATCGGCCTTAGCACTGGCCTCGGCCTCACCGCGGCGGGAAGCGCGACGCAAACCCTCAGCGGCGTAGGCGGGCCGTCGAACCTCCCAACCGGCAGCCTCCAACCGGCATGGGATCTCTCGGACAGCGTCTCCTACACTCGCGGAAAGCACACCATCGGATTCGGATTCACGTGGCGCGATGTGGTGCTGGATCGTCAGAGCACGGTCAATCCTCTCGGGATCTTCAGCTTCAACGGAACCATCACGCACAACCAGATCGCCGACATGCTCCTCGGCGCTGCTATCACCGCGCAAGCCCCGCAGCCCGGCCCGGTATCCAACATACAGACCGGCAACTCCGTACACCTGCACTTCAAGGCATGGGCACCGTACATTGCGGATGACTGGAAGGTCAATCCGAAGCTGACGCTGAACCTTGGGCTGCGCTACGACTTCTCCACCGTTCCCTATGAAGAGCAGAACCACCTGGCATGGTTCAACCCAGCGAACGGCGGAGGGCTGTTTGAGGCGAACCAATCCGTCGTCAACACCTTTGGCGGAACGCTCTACACCTACAACGGAATGCGCGGGCCGGGGCCGGCGAAAAAGGATGTGTTCGCTCCGCGGCTAGGGTTCTCACTTCGTCCGTTCGATAACGCCGAAACGGTTCTCCGCGGCGGATACGGCCTTTTCTACGACACCTTCGAGACCAACGAGTTTGTTTCCTCCACAGCCCAGTACCCCTACGCCACAGTCCAGGCCTACGCGTCATCGCCCGGCACGGGTCTCATCTACTACACCGACGCATTGTTCCCGCCGCTCACCATCGGCCCCGTGACCACGGCGACGTTCGCCAACTCGCTCTTGCAGATCGCTGCGCCACGCAAGCTCAACCCCTACGCGCAGGACTGGTCCTTCGGCGTTGAGCAGCAGCTTGGATCGAAGACGATTGCGACGGTTGAGTACGTCGGAAACAAAGGCACCCACCTCAACATCCGAACGAATATTAACCAGCCGAGCCAGTGCATCCTCTCCAACGGCTGCGACCCCACGCTGGCTGCCAACCAGGGCCTCGCGGGCCGCGTAAGCCGCAGGCCGTATAAGAACTTCGGACAGATGATTATCGAGGACTGGAGCGGCTACTCCAACTACAACGCCCTCAACCTCAAACTCCAACGCCGCGCCAAGGACATCACCGCCACCATCGGCTACTCGTATTCGAAGATGATGGACATCAAGTCCGCTGCTGCAGCCGTTACCGGAGATGCGGGCGGCCCCTACGGCTTCCAGAACTTCTACTGCCAGCGCTGCGACTACGCGCGATCCTCCTACGACGTCGGCCAGCGCGTCGCCGCAAACTTCCTCTACAACCTGCCGTTCGGCGAGGGCCAGCCCATCGGCGCCAACGCCGGCCCAGTCACGCGCGCCTTGATCAGCGGATTCCAACTCAACGGAATCGGCTCCGTCCAGGGCGGATTCCCGTTCTCTCTCACCGCCACTGACCTCGGCAACGGCGTCAACGAAGCGAATGGCCTGCGCGCCAATCAGGTCGGAGATCCTTACCCAACCGGCTTTGTGAGAAATGTGAGTCATTGGTTCAGCAACTCGGCCTTCGTCGTGCCGGCCGCAGGAAACTTTGGCACAACGTCGCGCAATCTCCTGCGTGGGCCCGGAATTGCCGCACTCGACGCCTCGGTGTTCAAGACGACAAAGTTCGAGCACCTCGAAGTTCAACTGAGATTCGAGTCGTTCAACGTGTTGAACCACCCTCAATTCTCGAATCCCAACACGTCGGTCACAGTGGCACAGGGGCAGGCAATTCCTAACAACTACACACTGGGCACCATCACCAGCATCAACGGTAAGGTGCCCGCGAGGCAGAACCAGGCAGCGATACGAATTACGTTCTGACGTTTTCACCGGTGCGTGAAGATTGGAGCCGACGTGGCACAGACCCTTGCATTGATCCACACGAGCCCGACGCTGACTCCGATCTTCAGCGCACTCTGCGCACGCTATATGCCGGAGACAACCATCTTCCACATGGTGGATGAGAGCCTGATCGCGGACACAATTCGCGAGGGGCGGCTCCGGCGAGTAACCATACAACGCCTGCTCGCCATGATCGCGTCGGCCGAGAAGGCCGGAGCCGACGCGGTCATGGTCACGTGCTCCTCCATCGGCCCAGGCGCGGACCTGGGACAACAACTCTTTGACTTTCCCGTGATCCGCGTGGACGAAGCGATGGCGGAGGCCGCCGTGCGAATGGGGCGACGAATCGGTGTGATGGCAACGCTGCGCACGACGCTCGAGCCGACCATCGCGCTGCTGCGTGAGAAGGCCGCATGGGCCGGCCTCGAGATCGAAATTGTCGAGTTACTGTGCGACGGCGCATTCAACGCGGTGCTGGCAGGAGACACCGCAACCCACGACCGCATTCTCAGTGACGCGCTCAGAAACGACATGAAGGGCGTCGATGTCGTCATCCTGGCCCAGGCCTCCATGGCCAGGGTGGTAGAGGCGATGCCCAATGGCGCTCTGTCGGTGCCGGTGCTCAGCAGCCCCGAACTCGCCGTAAAGAGCGCCCGTGCAATCATGGCCGGGCTCAATGGCAGCGAGTCCGTACTGGCGGCACCCATCGGTCTGGCAGGCGCGGCGTTGAAGTAGCACGACTCTTCGCCAACTTCAGCCTTAGGTGTAAAACCGCACCGAAAGCAGCGTCAATGTCCGAGGGCAGAGGGCAGCGTCGGCGAAAAGATCCGGCCGATGGCGGGAATATTAATGTAAAGAAGCGCGATCATCGACACCGAAATCAGAGCGGATTCGATCATCAACAGTGGCTCCCGATACAGCTTCTCGGGGTTCTGCACCGCGCTGTTCGGCTGAAACGCGAGTTTGAAATACGTAGACATCAAGAGCGCGACTAACGGGAACACGAGAACCAACTCAATCCGATAGCGAATGATGAATGCACCGAAGAAGAGCATCGCAGCCGCTGCATAGAAAGTTACAGAACTCAGCAGCGACACTTCCGTGTAGTACAGAAACGACCGTCTATAGGCTCCTGCAACCTGCACGTCGTCAATGTCGCGGAACTCGCTGAACCTCTTGAGTGCCATCAGGTAGCATCCCGTCATCTAATGGCAAATCAGCAGAGAGGCTGGAGGTACGAGAACAGAGGTCACCATAAACCAGCCGAGGAGCATCCGCAGAGGGTTGTTGACGGACTCGGACAGGACATCGAGATACACCTTGTCCTTCATTCGGAACGGCGAGATGTTATACAGGCAACCCATGATCCAAAGCGCGCCGGCAGCTAAGGCAAAGACCCGCGAGATCGTCAATGCAATCGCGATACCGGCGACCATCATCAGCAGCCATTGGGCATAGGCAATGGGCACATTGACGAGCCCTTGGGCGGCCGGTCTGTTTTGCTTTTTGGGGTGCAGCCTGTCAAAAGGCGCATCCAGTACTTCGTTCAACACGTAGTTGCTGCAGGCCACTAAAGTCGTCGCAACAAAGCCAACCAGGATGTTTCGATCGAGGACCGGAGAAAGCAACGGCGTCCGCAGGATACTCAACGGAACAATGATTCCGGGAATGACGAAGATATTCTTGATCGAATGATCCAGCCGCATGATCTGCACGTGCGCCCTCACACGCTCCGCGAGCGTCGGCTTCACATGTAAGTACAAAACGGCGTCGTTTGCCAGGAAGGACATAGTTATTTTTCGTTGCTTATCGGCAGGGAGGGGGTAGTCGTTACTGAACTTTGCCTCCGACTCACAGCTGAAAGTGTTCCACGCGCCGCAGGTCGAAGGAACCCACTAATCGGGGATGCCGTCTACCATCTTTTGGGGTGCCGGCACCGGAAAATCCGCCGCCAAAGCCTCTTGGTAGAGTAAAAGGATGAAGGATGACGCAAGTTTGGCCGCAGGCAACCTGCCGCGCGGTTTTGTGTGGGGCGCGGTACGCGCGGGAATCAAGGCCAGCGGTAACCCCGATGTAGCCGTTGCAGTCGCGCCAGGCGGGGCTGTCGGCGCGGCAATGTACACGTCGAACCGCGTAGTCGCCGCGCCGGTCATCGTAGGCCGCCGCCATCTGCTGTCCACCGGAGGCCGCGTGGGCGCGGTGATCGTCAACGCCGGCAACGCCAACTGCGCCACCGGCACGCCGGGAATCGAAGGCTGCATCGCCACCTGCGTCGCCGCGGCCCAGACCTTCGGCTGCATCTTCGACGAGGTCGTCCCCTCATCCACCGGCATCATCGGCGTCCCATTCCCCGCGGAAAAAGTCGTCGCCGCGATGCTCGCGCTCAAGTCCGCCGTCGGCAGCACTCCCGAACACGCGGAAGCCTTCGCCCGCGCCATCATGACCACCGACACCTGCGTCAAGATCGCCACTGCCGTGGTTCCCGTCGACGGAGCAGAGGTCCGCATCTGGGGCGCAGCCAAGGGAGCCGGCATGATCGGCCCACAGGTGGGCGCGCCCGTCGGCTCCACCCCTGCCGCGCCTCACGCCACCATGCTCGTCTATCTCTTCACCGACATCGCCGCCGATGTCCCCGATCTCAACGCAGCCCTCGCCGCAGCCGTCGCACCCAGCTTCAACTCCATCTCCATCGACGGCGACACCTCCACCAACGACACCGTCCTCCTCGTCGCGAGCGGGGCCAGTGGCGTGCGTTTAAGCAGGGAACTGGTCCCCGCCTTCGACGCCGCTCTCGGCGAAGTATGCCAGTCGCTCGCTCACCAGATCATCGTCGACGGCGAAGGCGTCACCCACGTAATCACCCTCGACATTCGCGGCGCAGCCAGCACCGACGACGCCATTCTCGTCGCCCGCACCATCGCCAACAGCCCTCTCTGCAAGACCGCCTGGTCCAGCGGCGACCCCAACTGGGGCCGCCTCCTCGCAGCCGCAGGCCGTAGCGGCGCAGTCTTTCAACCCGAGCACGTCCGCATCTGGATCGGCGCAGAACCCGTCTTCGAGTACAGCGTCCGCGCACCCGCCTTCGACGAAGCCGCCGCCCACGCCGCCATGATGCAGCCCGAATACACCATCACCATCGACCTCGGCGAAGGCGACGCCACAACCCGCTTCCTAACCTGCGACCTAACCGTAGAGTACGTCCACATCAACGCCGACTACTCCACCTAAACGACTCGATCGTACCCCTCCCCCCAATCAAATAACCTAAGATCTTCGAAACAGGGCACTTAGATTAAGGCATACTCGGTAAAATCTTGATTTCAGACGAGTTAAAATGCAAAATATCTGGAATCAATAAGTTACTGAATAAACCGCCGCGTATTCGAGTGGGAAGGACAGGGCCAGGCACAAGGCCGCGCTCCTGTAGCTCCTTCATTGATTATATCGTGTGTGTCAAGTTTTTGCACCAGAATCAATGCAGCAGATAGTGATAAACCAAAGGTAATAAAGGACATCGCGAGCATTGAAAACTAGGGATAGAGAAGATACTTGCTGCGGCGGGCGTCGAACTCTGCCAGGGCGGGCGCCCATCCGGCTGCGATGGCGCGGGGATCGTCGCCGCGACTGAGCGCATCCATCGTTTTCGAGTTCGCCACTAATGCTGCTGCCTTGTCGAGCTTGAACTGTGCCGGGTACAAGTGATGCAGCGCAGCCAGAATCTCCACCCCCATCTCCGGCGAATCCAAAGCAGAACGATCCGTCACGGCCATCCGCACACCCTCAATCGTCTGCCCATGGTACGGATACTTCTCCGCAGTCTCCGCCACCGCAAACCGCGTCGCCGCAAAGGTCACCCCCGGAATCTTCCGCGCCGTCAGATATTCCGCAACCGTCTTTCCATCGAACCAGGCCGGAACCTCAGCCACAGTCTTAGTTGCCGCCGTCACCCCCGCCCCAAACACCTCAAACGGCATCGCCGTCCCGCGCCCCACCGAAACACTCGTCGCATCCAGCATCCCCACTCCCGGATACAGCACCGCCTCCTCCATACTCCGCAAATTCGGCGAAGGATTCACCCACTTCACCCCCGTCTCATCAAAAAACTCTCCCCGCGTCCACCCCTTCATCGGCACCACCGTTACCGGATTAGCGTGGGGCTTTAGCCCCACGGAAACGCCGCCTTGAACGAGAGGGGCTTTAGCCCCGGGCTCTACTCCGCACGCCCCCGGATGCTCCCCCGCGTCATACTCCGCCAACTCCCCCAACGTCATCCCATTCCGCACTGGCTCCGGCATGTAATTGATGTAGCTCGCCGCCATATCCGACACCGGCCCCTGCACCACCTCGCCACCAATCAACGCAGGCCGATCAAGCACCACCACCTCAAGCGCATGCTCCCGCGCCGCCTCGCATGCCGCAGCTTCGACAAAATATCCCACCACAGTCTCATACGTATAAAACCGAACCCCCGCATCCTGCAGGTCGATCACCACCGCATCGAGCCCCTTCAAATCCTCTGCCTTCGGCCGCCGATCCGCATCCTTCGGACCATACAGGCTGGTCACCTTAAGCCCCGAAGCCGCATCCACCTCCTGCCCAATCTCCGTCGAATCCTTCGCCCCAAAGATCCCATGCTCCGGCGAGAACAGCGCGACCAACTCAATCCCGCTGCCCACCCCACGCAGCACATCGATCGTCCTTCGTCCCTGAGCATCCAACCCCGTCTGATTTGTGAGCAAACCCACCCGCAGCTTCCCGCCATGCTTCGCCGCCATCTCCTTCAAAACTGCAAAATTCGTAGCCTCCAGCACATCAATCCCGGTCTTCACATTGGACCCAGCCACCAAACCGGGTGCCCCATTCATCGCAGCCTCATCGCGATGAGTGGGTTGGAGCGCCACAGAAGCGGGTGCCCCAGGTCTCGCTTCTGAGACCTGGGTTGGAGCGCCACCTATCCCCAGCGCCTTCCCGACATCCGTAGCCACCTCACCCCTTAGCGGCGAAATCGGCACCGCCCCTCGCGGATGCACCGAGTTTGCCAGCAGCACCACATACGTATCGCTCCCCGGATCCATCCACAAACTAGTCCCGGTAAACCCCGTATGCCCAAAGCTCCCAATCGGGAAGACCTCGCCCCGCGGCCGCGAGAACGCCGAATTGATATCCCAACCAAACGCCCGCGCCGCCACGCCCGTCGTAGCCTTCCCATCCTGCGTAAAAATCGTGGCCCCACCCATCGCCGTCGACGGCTGCTCCGGCCTGGTCATCAACTCCAGCGTTTCCCGCTTCAGAGGAAAGTCACTCGGCCTCCCCGCTAGCCGATCCAGCAGCGCCTGCGCAAACTTCGCCACATCGTCCGCGGTCGAGAACACCCCCGCATGTCCCGCCACGCCCCCCATCCGCCGGGTGGTTGGGTCATGCACGGTCCCACGCAGTAAATGATCAAAATTCTGATTCGTCTCCGCCGTCCCCTCGTTGTCATGCTGAGTCGGCGCCACGTTTGGGACCCACTCCTGACGCTTCCAGGAGTTCGGCCCGCATGGCTGCATCACCGCTTCTCCGTACACCTGCCCCTTTCGATCTTTACTGAAGGGCATGAAAGCGATGCCATAACCGCAATCCTCGCCCATTGCGAGATACCGCGTATGCGTCATCCCCAAGGGCCCAAAGATCTGCCGCTCCGCATATTCATCCAAACTCTCCCCACTCACCTTCTCAACAATCGCCCCCAGCGTTATAAAGTTCACATCCGAATAAACAAACTTAGTCCCCGGCACGCTCTTGAGCTCCGACTGCATAGCCCGCCGAATCCCCTCCGCCTTATCCGGCTTCGCCAACCCCCACGCATCCTTCAAATTCACATCTTCCGGCAGTCCCGAGTAATGCGTCAGCAACTCCCTTACCGTCACCTTCTCTTTCCCATTCACCCCAAACTCCGGCAGATACTTCACCACCGGAGCATCCACATCCACCTTGCCCTGCTCCACCAACTGCATCACCGCGGTCGCCGTCGCAAGACACTTGGTCAGCGAAGCCATATCAAAAATCGTGTCGACGGTCATCGGCTCGGCTGGGGACGGCTTGCCGTCGAGGCCTGGCTCGCCGGCATACTTGCGCACGCCATAGGCTTGTTCAAAGACGACTTTGCCTCCGTGCCCGACCAGCAGGATCGCGCCTGGGAGTTTCTTCTCCGCGATTGCTTTTTCGATGGCTGCCGACGCAGCGGAAAAATCATAGGCGGAAGGCGTGACCTCAGCGGCTAAAGCCGCATTGGTGTGGGGTGTCTGACGCGGCACGGCTGAAGAGGCTGCGGAAAAAGCCTGGATTCGCGCGGAAAGTGGCGAGAAGCGAGTCCCGGGGGCTAAAGCCCGCATTGATTCTGCCCCCGTTGTGCCGGGACTAAAGTCCCGGCCTATCTCAGAAACGAGTCTTTCCGCCNNTGAAGCCGTGCCCTTAAGCGAATGGTCTGGGCTCTGCGCAGTACCTGTCGCGGATAGTACAAGCGCCATCACAACCGCCGCTGCAACTGCGGCCTTTCCCACTTTCTTCCCACGCAGCACCGCGCTAGCCCCCAACCCCACGGCAAACGTCACCACCGCCCCAATCAGCACGTACCAAGTCCAAACGACATGAGGCAGCACCTTCCCCGGAAACTGCCACAGCGCAAGATTCACCCCCAACCCAGTCACCATCCCCACAATCGCCCCTCCCTGCGTAGCGTACTTCGTCAGCGTCCCCAGCAGGAACACGCCCAGCAAACACCCATACGCCACGCTCGCGATCGACAGCCCAATCTCCACCACGTTCCCTTTACCGCCCGCATGCACCGCATACACCGCCACCGCAAACAGCACCAGTGCCCACATCACGGTAGACGCCCTCGACACCATCACCCGCTCGCGCTCCTCCGCCCCCGGCCGCCATCCCATATAAAAATCCACCACCGTAGTCGACGACAGCGAATTCAGTGCCGCACTCAGATTCGACATCGCCGCTGCCAGGATCGCCGCCACCAGCAGGCCCGCCACGCCCACCGGCATCTCGTGCACAAT
>PKWK01000355.1 GCA_003133205.1 Granulicella sp.
CCACGCTCGACGCGCTCGAGGCCGCCTACCCGATGCTGTGCGGCACCATTCGCGATCACGACACCCACGAGCGCCGCGCCTTCCTGCGCTTCTTCGCGTGCCAGCAGGACATCTCGTTCGACTCCCCCGACACGCCACTCCCAGTCGCCATCGTCAACGGCCGCGAACCGCTCATCATCCTCGGCGCGGTCGCAGGTGGCTAGCTCTCGCGCAAACGCTACCGCAAATTCAGTGGCGTGAACGCGCCATCCTTCGAGATCGCCAACTGAATCGGGCGCGGCGGCCCCACCGGCGGCACCGTAACCTCCACCCAAAGCTCCTCGCCCTTTTTCGGCGGAAACGGGTTGCTGGCGGTGTCCGCGATAAAGTACTCCACACCTTTCGACAGAGCCGCCTGATCGCACGGCCTGTTCGCCCCGAGCGTCAGTTCGTCGGTCAGCTCTGGCCTTTCGTCGTAGCTGGCCGGCACTGGTACCAGCTTGTCATCCCGCACGACGGCCCTCACATTCCATTGCCAATAGTCCGTTCCAGGTTGATATCCCACGCGATGCGCCGCGTCACGCGGCAGCGCGCACGCATCGACCGCCAACCGCAGCGCAAGATACCTCCCGCGCATCGGCAGGTTCGGATCGTACTGCGCGGCCCTCACCCACACTCGCGGACACACCTTGCGCTCGTACAGATACTTCCCCGCGATGCTCAGCACCAGTACCGCCTGCACCGCCAGCAGCACGATTGCGCGTTGCGTCCGGCTCATGACTGCCCCCCCGAGATCCTCGCCACCAGCCGCCGCCGCGCCTTCTCCAGCATCCATCCACCCGCGAGGAAGAGCACGCCCAGCACAATCAAGCCGAGCGACCGATCCAACTTGCCCATGATGTCGGAGAAGTAGAACCACATCACCGTGAGCGCGAACGCCGCAATGCCGTAGTTGACGATCGCCTTGCTCCCCTCGCGCACTCCCCACCACGCGAGGAACACGCACGTGGCCGCCACCACTGCATACATCGCCACCATCGGCTCCGGGTAGCTCCAGGGGTAGTGGTTGGAATCGGTGATCCGCACATGAAGCCACGGCAGTGCGAACACCATCCCCGCAACCGCCACCGTCGGCGCCAGACTCTTCCTGTCCACCAGCCACGCGAACCCCAGGCTCAGCAGCAGAATCGCATAGGCCCACATCCTGAAGGACATGGGCACAAAACCCCAGTCATGTCCGTAGCCGTAGAAGCTCCAGCGCCATCCCTCCTCCGCCAGCACACCCGTGGCCATCACCAGCGCCGCTCCCGCCGCCGCAAACAATATCCCGAACACCACTCGCCGCCGCGAGTTTAGAAACGCCGTAAGGTACACGGCCGCGATCACCGCGATCATGCGCCACAGGTACACATCCGATCCGCTATAGCTCTGCGCGCGATACGACCACTCCGACATCAGCCACGCCGGCACCAGCAGCAGCGCCGCGGTCTGCTGAAACTCATCGCCCAGCAACCACCATCCCGCCAGCGCGCAGAATGCCCACAGCATCACCGCGGCCGGCCAGTGCTCCTGCATGTTGAAGATCTGTCCGACCAGCGCAATCGCCGCGCCGCTCGCCACTGTGCCCAGCGCGTGCATGGTCGTGGAGAAGCCGCTGAAGCGTTCGCGCGAGACGATCCCCGCACCGTGGAACAGCGCCAGCATCGCCATCACCAGCGCAAGCCGCGTGCCCGGCGAAACGTCATCCCAGTGCGCCGCGACGAACAGCAGCACACCCGCGCCCAGCAGAATCCCACCCAGGACCAGCGCCACGATCACCTGCCAGCGCTGGCCGCTGGGCTTTGCCTCCGCACTCTCGTACGCGCGTATCGCGGCCTCGGTGGGCTCATCGATCAGCCCCGCGGCCCGCCATAGCGCCAGATGTTTCTCAAATGCCTGCATCGTCGTCCGCCGGAAGTAGACCACAGCCCCGTCTGCGATACAAGCAGATTCATCCTCCGCCGGCGAACATAGACCGCAGCCGCTCCTCTGTTGGATACTGAAGAGACTCAGGCTTAAGGAGCTTTTCATGGTGATGCGAAGGTGTTTCGCGCAACGGAACGAGTGCCCCAGCCACCGAACTGGGTGCCCTATTCATCGCGGCCTCATCGCAATGAGTGGGCTCGCGATGGTTCTCTTCGCCTCTGCCGCCCGCGCGCAGGGCAACTACGAGATCCAGGTCTACGGCGCCGACACCGTCGAGCCCAAAAACCTGATGGTCGAACTCCACTCCAACTTCACGCCCGAGGGCCAGAAGAACCTCATCGACGGCGTCTATCCCACCAACCACCAGGAGCATGAGACGCTCGAACTCACCGAAGGCCTCACCAGTTGGTCGGAAGTCGGCTTCTACGTCTTCACCAGCGAGCAGGCCGGCCACGGCATGCAATGGGTCGGCGACCACATTCGCCCGCGCGTGCGCGTGCCCGACTCCTGGCACTGGAAGGTCGGCGCCAGCCTCTCGATGGAGATGGGTTACCAGCGCGCCGTGTACTCGCCCGACACGTGGACCTGGGAGATTCGCCCCATCGTCGACAAGACGCTCGGCCGCTGGTACTTCGCCGTCAACCCCGCGCTAGAACGCACGTGGCACGGCCCCGACGTCACCAAGGGCCTCGACTTCGCGCCCGGGGCAAAGATCGGCTACGACATCAATAAGCAGGTCAATGTGGGCTTCGAGTACTACGCCGACTACGGCCGCCTCGGCGACTTCGACAAGCTCCACGACCAGCAGCAACAAATCTTCGCCGTCACCGACCTCAACGTCTCGCCCAAGTGGGAGATCAACATCGGCGTCGGCGTAGGCCCCACCGCAGCCACCGACCACCTCATCGTCAAAGGCATCCTGGGCCGCCGCTTCGACTGGGGACACCACGCAGCCACGCGATGAGGCGTTGAAACAGCCGGACTACTGAACCCGCAACGGAACCGGCGCACCCTTGAGTTCCACAAACCGCCGCGGCTCGCAGCACGCCCGGCCCAACCGCTCCAGATCCGCCTGCATCCCCGCATCCGCCTTCAGCGACTCGAGCGTCGCTTCCAGCACCTCCGCCGCCTCCCGCTCGTTGGGCCGCTCGATGCTGTAGTGCATCCACTTGCCGTCGCGGCGTGCGCTGACAATGCCGGCCTTGCGCAGATACGCCAGGTGCCGCGAGATCTTCGGCTGCCCCTGCTTCAATATCTCCACGAAGTAGCACACACACACCTCGCGCCCATTCATCAGGTTCAGCAGCCGCAGCCGCGTAGGGTCCGCAAGCGCCGCGAACATGCGGACCAGGTCAAACGATGGCGTGCTCCGTCGCATGAAAGTAATATACGCCTTGACAGATATATTCGGAAGTAATATATTTGCCTTGGCGTATACGAAAGAGGCCCCGCTCATGTCCACCCAATCCGCAGTCCAGGAGAAATACGGTTCCATCGCCCGCAGCGTAACCCAATCCGGCAGCACAGCATGTTGCGACCCCGCCATGCGCTGCTGCGACCCCATCACCAAGAACCTTTATAGCGAACTCGAGCACGGCGAGCTCCCCGAAAAGGCCGTCCTCGCCTCGCTCGGCTGCGGCAATCCCACCGCGCTGATCGACCTGCGCCCCGGCGAGACCGTGCTCGATCTCGGCTCCGGCGGCGGCATCGATGTGCTGCTGTCCGCCCGCCGCGTCGGGCCAACTGGTAAAGCATATGGCCTCGACATGACGGACGACATGCTCGCCCTCGCGCGCGAAAACCAGCGCCAGGCAGGCGCCACCAACGTCGAGTTTCTCAAGGGGGAGATCGAAAACATCCCGCTCCCCGACAACTCCGTCGACGTCATCCTCTCCAACTGCGTCATCAATCTTTCCAGCGACAAGGACCGCGTGCTGCGCGAGGCCTTCCGCGTGCTGCGTCCCGGCGGCCGCTTCGCCGTCTCCGATGTCGTCACCCACGGCGAGGTCCCCGACGCCGTCCGCCAGAGCATGCTGCTTTGGGTCGGCTGCATCGCCGGGGCGCTCGAAGAGAACGACTACCGCGCCAAGCTCGCCGCCGCGGGCTTCACCAACATCGACCTCGAGCCAACCCGCACCTACGACATCGAAGACGCGCGCACCTTCCTCACCGAAGCCGGCATCGCCGTCGATGAGATCGCCCCGCAGGTCGAAGGCAAATTCTTGAGCGCCTTCATCCGCGCCACTAAACCGGCTGCCCCGCAACAGCAAGCCTGCTGCGGCCCAAACTGCTGCTCCTGACAAAATCTGGGTGCCCCACATCTCGCTTCTGAGATGTGGGCTCCAGCCAGCCCATCACCCGGAAAGCCACCATGCCCAATCACTACAACGTCCTCTTCCTCTGCACCGGCAACTCCGCTCGCTCGATCATGGCCGAGGCACTTCTCAATCACAAAGCCCGCGGCACGTTCACCGCGTACAGCGCGGGCAGCCATCCCTCCGGCACACCGCGCCCCGAGGCCCTCGCGCAACTCGCCTCCGCCGGAATCTCCACCGCCGGCCTGCGCAGCAAGTCCTGGGATGAGTTCGCCGCACCCAACGCCCCGCACATCGACTTCATCTTCACCGTCTGCGACAACGCCGCAAACGAGGTCTGCCCCATCTGGCCCGGCCATCCAATGACGGCACACTGGGGCATTCCCGACCCGGCCGCCGTGAAAGGCACCCCGGATGAGATCGCGCGCGCCTTCCGCGACGCCTTCACGATTCTCGATCGCCGCATAAGCCTCTTTTTCGCCCTGCCGCTCGCCACGCTCGAACAGCTCGCCATCCAAAAAGAAATCAACCAGATCGGCCGCTCATAATGGCAACCGCACCTCACACCCAGGGTCAGGTCTGCGCTCCGCACCAGCGCAAGCATCTCTCCTTCCTCGACCGCTTCCTCACGCTCTGGATCTTCCTCGCCATGGTCCTCGGAGTCGGCCTCGGCCACTTCGTGCCCGGCTCCGCCGCCTTCGTCAATCGCTTCCAGAGCGGCACCACGAACATCCCCATCGCCATCGGCCTCATCATCATGATGTTTCCGCCGCTGGCAAAAGTCCGCTACGAAAAGCTCGGCGAAGTCTTCCGCAACAAGCGCGTCCTCGGCCTGTCGCTGGTGCAGAACTGGCTCATTGGGCCGGTGCTGATGTTCGCTCTCGCCATTATCTTTCTGCGCGGCGAGCCGGCCTACATGCGCGGCCTCATCTTGATCGGTATCGCGCGCTGCATCGCCATGGTGCTCGTCTGGAACGAACTCGCCGAGGGCGACACCGATTACGTCGCCGGCCTGGTCGCGATGAACAGCATCTTCCAGGTTCTCTTCTACAGCCTCTACGCGTGGGCCTTCCTCACCGTGCTGCCAAAGTGGTTCGGGCTTCAGGGCAGCATCGTCAACGTCGGCATCGCGCAGATCGCGAAGAGCGTCGGCATCTACCTCGGCATCCCCTTCGCCGCCGGGTTCATAACGCGTTTCATCCTCATCCGCGTCCGCAGCGAGGAGTGGTACCGCACGCGCTTCGTCCCGCGCATCAGCCCGCTCACACTGGTTGCGCTGCTCTTCACCATCCTCGTGATGTTCTCGCTCAAGGGCGATCTCATCGTGCGCCTGCCGCTCGACGTCGTTCGCATCGCCATCCCGCTGGTCATCTACTTCATCATCATGTTTCTGGTCAGCTTCTGGATGGGCAAGCGCCTCGGCGCGAATTACGCGCAGTCGGCCACGCTCTCCTTCACCGCTGCTGGGAATAACTTCGAGCTGGCCATCGCGGTTTCGGTCGCGGTCTTCGGCATCAACTCCGGCGAGGCCTTCGTGGGAGTCGTCGGCCCGCTCATCGAAGTGCCCGCCCTCATCGCGCTCGTCAACGTAGCCTTCTGGATGCGCCGCCGCTACTTCGCCTCCGAGTCCCCCACCTTCCAAATCCATCCCGCAGAGGACGCGCCGTAACGCGGGTGCCCCATGATCAACGAGGCGACGCAGGCGCTCGTTTATCGTGGGGTAAGTCACTTCCGCCCACCCCAATCCATATACTGATGGGGCATCGTTTTGGGGGATCAGACCTTGAGCAAGCGAATCCCGCTCGCAGCTATACCCGCACTCTTCTGTCTCGCAACGGCGGCGTGCCTCGCGCAATCCACCGCGAACTCCGCGCTCCTCGATCTCGATCGCACCGCCTCCCAATCCGCCTTCCCCATCGCCGCAAACGGGCAGGCCGCCGCGATCTACGTCGCGCCGCAGAATCCCGATACGGTCCGCGTTGCGGCGGAGGCGTTTGCTGAAGATGTAGAGCGAGTCACCGGCGTCAAGCCCGTCATCCTCACCTCGCTCGCTGCGCCGCTTCCCGCGAACCTCATCCTCGTCGGCGTGCTCGGCAAGTCACCCGAAATCGATAGTCTCCGCACCGCCCACCGCATCGTCACCACCGCCGTCGAAGGCAAGTGGGAGTCCGCCGAGACCGTCACCATCCTCAACCCGCCGTCGAACATTCTGCGCGGCGTGCACCTGGCGCTCGTCATCGCCGCATCCGACCGCCGCGGTGCCGCCTACGCTCTCTTCACCCTCTCGCGCCAGATGGGCGTCTCGCCCTGGACGTGGTGGGCCGATGTCCCCGTCGCGCATCACGCCGCCATCTACGTGCGCCCCGGCCTGTTTGTCCAGCCGCCGCCGTCCGTGCAGTACCGCGGCATCTTCCTCAACGACGAGGACTGGGGCCTGCGCCCGTGGGCCTCGAAAAAGATGGACCCGACGGTCGACAACGGCAAAGGCAACATCGGCCCGCGTACCTACGAGCGCATCTTCGAGCTGCTCCTCCGCCTGCACGCGAATTCGCTGTGGCCGGCGATGCATCCCGGCTCGCTCGCCTTCAACGCCGTCCCCGAGAACGCGAAGCTCGCCGACAAGTGGGGCATCGTCATGGGCTCGTCGCACTCCGAAGCGCTGCTGCGCAACAACGTCGGCGAGTGGAACGAGAAGACCGACGGCCCGTGGAACTATCAGAAGAACGCGCCTGCGATGAACGCCTACTGGGACAAGCGCCTCACGGAGAATGGCGGCTACGAAAACTTCTACACCGTCGGCCTGCGCGGCGTGCACGACTCCGGCCTCGAAGCCGCCGGCTCGCCGCAGGTCAAGGCGAAGCTCGTCGAGGACGTGATGACCACCCAGCGCGCGATCCTCGCGAGACACATCTCGCCGGACCTCGCCAAAATCCCGCAGATCATCTGGCTATATAAGGAGAGCCTCGATCTCTACCGCGTCGGCATGAAGGTCCCCGACGACGTCACGCTCGGCTGGACCGACGACAACTACGGCTACATCCGCGAGCTGCCGAACGCGGCCGAACAGGCCCGCCCCGGCGGCTCCGGTGTGTACTACCACGTCTCCTACTGGGGCGCGCCGCACGACCACCTCTGGCTCTCGACCACGCCGCCCGCGCTGATCCGCGAGGAGATGACGAAGGCGTACGACCATAACGCGCGCAAGTACTGGATCCTGAACGTAGGCGACCTCAAGCCCGCGGAGATCGACATTGATTACTTTATGCAGCTCGCCACCGACGAGCCGCGCATGGCGCAGATGTCCCAGCACGACTTCCTGACCCAATGGGCCACCGAACAATTCCCCGCTGCGGACGCTCCTAAGATCGCCGACGTGATGACCCGTTACTACGCCCTCAACTTCATCCGCAAGCCCGAGTTCATGGGCTTCAACGGCTACAACGACGGCATCAACCGCACCTCCTTCAACCCGCTCGCATGGGGCACCAACGGCGAGCCCGATCAGAACCACGCCCGCTCCGCAGCCTGGTCCCACCTCCGCGATGAAGAAGCCGCCATCACCAAGGACCTCCCACCCGCCTACGCCTCGGCCTTCTTCGAACTCGTCGCCTACCCCGTCGAAGCCTCCGCCGCGCAGAACGAGAAGTTCCTTTCCACCGACCTCACCTTCCTCGATGCGCGTCACCTCGACGGCCCCGCCCAGCAAGCCGACGCCGCCCGCGCCCGCGCCGCCTACGACACCATCCAGTCGCTCAGCGCCCGCTACAACGGGCTCGAGAACGGCAAGTGGGACGGCATCATGTCTGCTTCGCCGCGCGAGCGCCACGTCTTCGAGATGCCCCGCACCGCGACGCTGGCCGACACCTCCGCCCCGTTCCCCGCGTCCTGGGGCGCCGACGGTTCCTCCATTCCGATCCCATCCATTACCCTTGCCGCCAAGTTCATCGAGCAGCACGCCACCGTCTCCATCAACGCCACCCACTTCACCCGTAGCCACGATGGCGCGCGCTCCCACTGGAACATCCTCACCGACCTCAGCATCTCCGGCGACTCCATCGTCTACGGCGCGCCCGGGTTGCTTGCCATCACCAACGTCGCCAGTCCAACCTCAGGCCCGCAGGATTTCCCCCGGCTCGAATACGACTTCATCACCACTACCACCGACGCCCCCGCCACCCTCACCCTGCATCTCCTCCCCACCTTCGCCGTCGACTCCGACCACCACCTCCGCTACGCCGTCTCGCTTGATGACCGCGCGCCCATCGAACTTGACCTGGCCCCGTCTGCCGCTCCGCGCAAATCGGCCGGCGCAGGCGACGGCCCCAGCGACTCCGGCTGGGCCGAAAACGTCCTCCGCAACTCCGCCACCGCCTCCCTTCCGCTCGGCCCGCTCACCCCCGGCAAGCACACCGTCCGCCTGCTCTACCGCGACCCCGGCGTCGTCTTCGAGCACCTCGTCCTCACCTTCCCCAGCGCCCCGCCTGCCTACCCCGTCCCACCCGAAACCAAGTAAGCTCGTCTGCCAACCTGGATGCCCCCATTCATCGCGCTTTTGCGCTGAGTGGGAAGCGCCGCCCGAGCCGCCTTCAGGTGTGATAGCTATCACTGACACGCATCGCAAAATGAACTATGTTCGCGTTCCGGTCGATACTTTCCGACCCCTGATCGTTGGCCGGGACACCTCGATTCGAGGAGGAATGGTCACGCTAGCAGGCTGTAACACCGGGCTCGGCTGCCCTCGATACCAAGGCGGGCGCCCCACTCATTGAAGTCCACTCGAGATCCGCGAATCCCGCCAGCGTCGCTGGCGAAGTGGAATGAGTGGCATTCCCGCCGATTGCCGGGTGCCCCGGGTCTTTCCTCCAAAGACCCGGGGCACCCGCGGGGGGTTTCCCGCTCGGCTCCACGGATAGAAATAAAGAATGGCCCCACGCGTCCACACGCCGGGGCCGTAGCTCTTTTAACAGGAGTTCTTTGGAGGTAACTCTTTTGATAAGACGATTTTGGGCGTAACTCCTTTGAAAGGTAATATCTTGGCGATACCAGCGACCGCCAACCTGAACATTCCAAATAACTTCCGTCCAAGATACCCCCTGGGGGGGAGGGGGTACTGACCACTGATCCACCTACCGCTTACCACTTACCACTTACCGCTTACCGCTTACCACTAGCCCTTCAGCGTCGCCATGTCGATGACGAAGCGGTACTTCACATCGCTCTTGACCACCCGCTCGTACGCCTCGCCAAGCTGGTCAATCGAAACCACTTCGACATCCGACACGATGCCATGATCCGCGCAGTAGTCCAGCATTTCCTGCGTCTCCTTCATGCCGCCGATGTTCGACCCCGCCAGCGCCACGCGGAACGACGTCAGCGAGAACGGCGCCACCGGAAGTTGCTCCTCCGACAGCCCAACGAGGCATAAGGTGCCGTCGAGCTTCAGCAGCTTCAGATACGCATTCAGGTCATGCGGAGCCGAAACGCAGTCCAGGATGAAGTCGAAGCTGGCGGCGTGCTTCGCCATCGCGGCGGGGTCCTTCGAGATGACTACCTCGTCCGCGCCGAGGCGCTTGGCGTCGTCGATCTTCGATGCCGAAGTCGTAAATTGCACCACATGCGCCCCAAAGGAGTGCGCAAACTTGAGGCCCATGTGTCCGAGCCCGCCGAGGCCGACCACGCCGACCTTCTTTCCCGGCCCTGCGCCCCAGTGCCGCATCGGCGAGTAGGTCGTAATCCCCGCGCAGAGCAGCGGAGCGACGCCGGAGAGTTTGTCGCCAAACTTGGGCGAGATAGTGTGGACGTAGCGCTCGTCGCACACGATGTTGTTGGCGTAGCCGCCGTAGACAATCGCTCCGTCGTAGCCCTTCGCGTTGTACGTCCCGACAAACTGCTTCTCGCAATAGTTCTCGAGGTCGGCCTTGCAGTTCGCGCAGGTGCGGCAGGAGTCGACCATCACGCCGATGCCCGCCAGGTCGCCCACCTTGAACTTCTTCACGTCCGCGCCTACCGCCGTCACGCGCCCGACGATCTCGTGCCCCGGAACCATGGGGTACATCGATCCGCCCCACTCGTCGCGCACCTGGTGAATATCCGAGTGGCAGATGCCGCAGTACGCGATCTCGACGACCACGTCGCGTACCCCCGGCTCGCGCCGCTCAAAGCTGTAAGGCACCAGCGCCGACTTGCTGTCGTGCGCGGCATATCCATGCGAAGCAATCATCGTGAAAGTCTCCGTGAGTCCTCGTCCTTGGGACGGTTTGAAATGGCTAGCAGAAGTTTAGATGGAATCTGGTTGGAGAAGGTTCGGGAATCAGTGACTTGGGAGGGCAAAATTCACGAAGACCGTCGTGATGGCCTCCACCGGCTTGTCCTTGCGCAGGATCGGCGCATAGGTCCACTGCCGCACCGCATCCATCGCAGCCTCGGCGAATTCCGCCGTTGGAGCGTAGACCAATTCGACGTCCTTGACCGCACCGGTGCGCGAGATGAGGATACGGAGCGAGACGGGGCCTGCGGCGAAAGTGGAGGACTTTCCGGACGGCCACGACGGGGCCACCTTGTGGAGAGGCGTGTCCTCTTTCGCACTCGTGGAAATCCAATTGGGCGCGGGCGTGACGGGCGACGCATCGGCGGGCGGCTTCAAGGCCGCATTGTCCAGCGCCTGCTGATCGACCTGCTTGACGTGGATGCGGCAGCGCACCACCGTGCCCTGCGAGGCGACGATGTAGTGAGGGATTGACCGGCCAAGGAACGGTGCGAATTCCCTGTAGCGAATCCCGAAATACTGGGTCTGCCGCAGCACGAGGTCATTGGTGTCGCGCGAGACGCAGTACGTCTCCTTGGGCGACGGCGGCAGCCCGGCCGGTGCAACAAAGAACTGAAACATCCCGCAGTCCATCGTCGTGCCCTGCATCTGCATGACCTTGGTCTGCATGTCGTTGCGTGCCGTTCCTGTAGGCGGAGGAATAGGATTCAGCAGAAAATCGTCCACCAGGTACGACATGATGCTGCCGTCGAAGCCATCGTCCGTGTAGACCGGCTTCCCATCGACATACCACGCCGTCATCGTGTGATCGCGGAAGCGCGTGATGATCTTCAGGCGTCCGGGTGCGGCAAAGAACTTCTCAATCGAACCCTCGCCGGCCGGCTGGCCGCCGGCTGTAAACGTCTCAAACGTGGCCAGCAGATGGTACGGACCTGGCAGATTCGCGAAGGTATTGTGCTCGAAGGTGGCCGCGAGCAGCGCCTTCATCTCATCCGGCGACTTCGCCGCGACATCTGGCGGCGAAGCAGGCGGGGTGTTGGTTTGAGCGACAGAGGGGAACACAACAAACGACAGGACGAGGAGGAGCCAGCAAGCGCGTTTCAAAATAGGCCTCAACAGATCGAGCGTTCGCTCGATGGCAGCATTCTACTCGTCGTAGTGGAGGAGGCTGAAGACGTCGTACTCGGGAAACTTGGCGCGGCCCTTCAGGAAGTCGAGTTCGACGGCGAAGCCGAGGCCGGCGATCTCGCCGCCGAGCTGGCGGACGAGTTGCACCGTCGCCTGCATGGTGCCGCCGGTGGCGAGCAGGTCGTCGACGATGACGACGCGCTGGCCGGGCTCGATCGCGTCCAGATGAATCTCCAGCGCGTCGGCGCCGTACTCGAGGTCGTAGCTCACGCGCGCCACCTTTGCCGGCAGCTTCTTCGGCTTGCGCACGGGGACGAAGCCCGCGTTCAGCCGGTATGCCAGCGCCGGTCCGAAGATGAACCCGCGCGCCTCGATGCCGAGGACCAGGTCAATCTCCTTGCCGATGTAATGCGCCGCGAGCGCGTCGATCAACTGCGCGAAGCCGGTCTTGTCCTTCAGCAGCGTGGTGATGTCGTAAAACAGAATGCCGGGCTTGGGAAAGTCCGGCACCGTGCGCACAAGTTCCTTCAGCGCTTCGCAATCGAACGGCTTCTTAGCGATCAAACTCGGGCTAATCGGGGTCACTTACCACGCTCCTTCAATCTCGAATGACTTCAGGGCCGCGCCTTCGCTCTCGGCCAGTTCATGTTCGATCACTGCATCCACGCGACTTCCGCGCGACCCTTTGGCCAGCGCCAGTTGCAGGTCCTCCAACTGATCGGGCTCGCCCGCAGCCAGCACCTCGACGTGCCCGTCCGGAGTGTTGCGCACCCAGCCGCGCAGTCCAAGCTCCGCCGCCTCGCGCTGCACGAACCAGCGAAAACCAACGCCCTGCACCCGCCCTTTGACCAGAAAATGCTGCACCATAGTTTTGCCTGCGCGCGGCCGCTCGATTATGCCCGGCTCATGTACGCGCCTTCGGCCGTATCCACGCGAATCTTCTCGCCCTCGTTGATGAACGGCGGAACCTGCACTACGAGTCCGGTCTCCATCGTCGCCGGCTTGGTGGTGCTCGACGCAGTGGCCGACTTGATTCCCGGCTCGGTCTTCATGACGGTCATCTCGACGTAGGTCGGCAGCTCGATGCCCACGGCCTTGCCGTCGTGGAAGCTGACGTTGATGGAGAGGTTCGGCGTCAGGTACTCCACCGCATCGCCCAGCGTCTCGTGCTTCAGCACGGTCTGCTCGAAGGCCTCGTCCATGAAGTAGTAGTCGTCGCCGTCGTTGTAGAGGAACTCCATCTTGATCTCGTCGACCTTGACGCGGTCGATCGGGTCGGGCGAGCGGAATCGCTCGACGAACATGGCTCCGGTGCGGACGTTTTTCAGCTTGGCCTGGATGAACGCGCGCAGGTTGCCGGGCGTGCGGTGCTCGACCGAGAAGACCACGTGAAGCTGGTCGTTGTGCTTGATAATCATGCCCGGGCGCATCTGCGTGGCGGGAATCGACATAAGGTAAACCCCTGAGTTCTTTTGGCTGTGCGCGGATAGGTGGACGTCGCTGCCTCTCCACTCCGCAACCCTACAATTGTAGCTTGTGGCGCGGGTTGCGCGCATTTTCGGCCGCTTAGCGCTATATTCCGGCCAGCAGCGCGGCCAGCAGCGCTGTGCGCGGGACCAGGTGCTCGATGACGACGGATTCGTGCGCTGCGTGGGCGCCTTCACCTACCGCGCCGAGGCCGTCGAGCGTGGGGACGCCGAGCGCGGCGGTGAAGTTGCCGTCGGAGCCGCCGCCGGTTGCTGCCTCGTCCAGCGTGAAGCCAAGCGCGGCGGCCAGTTTGCGCGCCTGTTTATAGAGGGCGACGGTGCCCGGCTTGCGCTCCATCGGCGGACGGTTCAGGCCGCCGGTGATTTCGAGCTTGCAGTGGGGGTCGGAGCAGCGGAGGCTGCGAAAGAGCTTGGCTACCTTCGCGGCGTCGCTCGCCTTTGCGATGCGTACGTCGATGTCGGCGTAGGCGTGTTCGGCGATGACGTTGGAGCGAGTTCCGCCGGAGATTACGCCCGGATTCACCGTGCGCCCGAGCCGCAGATCGGTGAACCCCGCGACGGATTCGAGCAGCCGCGCGAGTTCGAAGATCGCGGAATGGCCGCGCTCGAAGTCGACTCCGCTGTGGGCGGCGACTCCAGTGACGTGCAGGTGGTAGTCGCCGACGCCTTTGCGGGCGGTCTTGCAGGCGAGGCCTTGCGCCGGCTCCAGCACCAGGACGGCGGCGGAGGTGAGCGCGAGGCGCTCGGTGATGGGCCGCGAGACCGGGCTGCCGACCTCCTCGTCGGGGTTGAGCAGCAGCGTGATCGGGCGGCTGATTCCGAGTTGCTGCAGGATGCGGATGGCTGCCAGTGCCATTGCGATTCCGGCCTTCATGTCGAGAACGCCAGGGCCATAGAATCGACCGTCGCGTTCGCGCCACGGCATCTTCTGGAGCGTTCCCAGCGGCCAGACTGTGTCGAGGTGGCCGAGCAGCAGGATGGGCTTGCGGGTGCTGCGCGCCGGGCCGAAGCGGACTTCGAGGATGTCGCCGAAGTGATTTTGCTTGTGCAGCTTGGCGCGGCCTCCCGCGGAGGCGGCGAGGCTGGCTGTGAGGCGAACTGCGGCGTCGACTGCCGCCTTGTCGTCGCTGGGCGATTCGACCTGGACGAGTTCTCGCAGCGTGTTTGCAATCCAAGTCGATTGCGCTGCCGCTGCTTCGGAGAATGCCTTCGTATCCCTCATGGAATGTTCGGATAGTACAGCAAACGTGGCCCATCCTCGGGCGACGGGCGACGGGCGACACAGAAGCTTGGTCCGAGATGTGCCAAGTGTGGCAATTTTGCCACAGGCCGGAATCGTTTATCCGGTTGTAATCTGGGCTACGGATTAGTTCGGAGTTCCCTTCTTTGGCCCAGAAAGCTCATCCTGAGCAGACAATCCGGTCCGACATCGAGTTTCGCGGAATCGGCCTGCACAGCGGCGCGGAGGTCTCGATGCGCCTGGTAGCGGCGCCCGCGGGCTCGGGCATCGTGTTCCGGCGGACCGACCTCGACAACTTCGAGATTCCGGCGAACGGTCGCAACGTGGCGAAGGTGAGCTACGCGACCAGCCTGATGCGCGGCTCCGTGCTGATCTCGACCACCGAGCATCTGCTGTCGGCGCTGATCGGTTTTGGCGTCGATAACGTGATCGTCGAGGTGGACAATCTCGAACTGCCGATTCTGGACGGCAGCGCGTTGCCCTACGTCGAGGCGTTCCAGTCCGTCGGCCTGAAGCATCAGCGGCGCAAGCGCGAGTACATCCGCATCCTCAAGGAAGTCGAGGTGCGCGATGGCAGCAAGTT
>PKWK01000407.1 GCA_003133205.1 Granulicella sp.
GACTGGAGCACACCATCGGTCAGGGCGCGGATCTCGCGTAAAGGATGATCCGCCGGAACACGCTGCTCCAACGTCAAATAGCTGAACATACTGTCCTGAACTCGCTCGTCTCCACGCATACTCAATAGACGAACCAAACTCCAAATCAGCCGAAGACCGGAACCAATTTCAACAAGTTCCTAGAGCTTCCCGTCGGGCGTTCGATAGGCCAGCTATCTTGAGCAAGCTGCGAAACTTCATCCCTAAGTTGTGATCGTTGTCTTCGCTGGTGCCGAGTCCCTCGTCAAATTGCAGAAGTGGGATTTGTCGCTTGCCATTCATCTTTACATCGGTGATAACTGCACTCTTTTGGCTGACAAGCTTTAGCACATTGCGGTTGAGTAGCTCTTCAAGCCCCGCGACACTGAACATTTTGGTCAAATACGGCAACTCGCCGAGATTGGTGGAGTCCACGACGACCTCGTCGAAAAAGAGAAGCCGACTGAGCAGGAGTTCGCTGTCTATGCCGACGACCTCGGGTCCTCGATTTGCAATGAAGACTGCTTTGGAGATTTTCCCGTAGATTGCTTTCCGTGCTCGCATGATGTTGCTTCTTGTCACTCCACTGTAACGGATTTGGCGAGGTTGCGGGGTTGGTCTACGTCGCAGCCGCGGCGGACGGCGATGTGGTAGGCGAGGAGTTGGAGGGGGACGACGGCAGGCTCAGGGCAGACTATGGGCACCCAGCAGGACAAGAGCGAATACGGAGATTCTGGCTGCGCCAGAATGACGAGCATGGAGGGGAGCAAAAGCAGATTCCCTGCGGGAATGACAAGCAAGAGAACAGGCAACCACAAAAGCGAAATGCGGGGATCCTTCGACTGCACGAGTCGCAAAGTGCGCGACTCGTTCCGCTCAGGATGACGGCATTTTGGGGATGGGGAGAACAGGCAAACGCAGGGTCAGACGTGGGTTTGTTTGGTGCTGCCGGGGCGGGGGGCGCCGGCGTGGCGGCTGGAGGGGTGGTCGGAGTAGATGGCGCCGTCGCGGATGGTGACGATGCGGTGGGCGAATTCGGCGATGTCGGGCTCGTGGGTGACGACGACGATGGTGTTGCCCTGGGCGTGGAGTTCGTCGAAGAGGGCCATGATCTCGTCGCCGGTTTTGGAGTCGAGGTTTCCGGTGGGCTCGTCGGCGAGGATGATGGAGGGGTGGTTGACGAGGGCGCGGGCGATGGCGACGCGCTGGCGCTGGCCTCCGGAGAGTTCGTTGGGCTTGTGCATCATACGGGCACCGAGATTGACGCTTTCGAGGACCTCTTTGGCACGGGCGATGCGCTCGTCCGAGGGGGTGCCGTTGTAGATGAGGGGGAGTTCGACGTTGTGCAGGGCGGTGGCGCGGGCGAGCAGGTTGAAGGTCTGAAAGACGAAGCCGATTTCTTTGTTACGGATGCGGGCAAGTTCGTCGTCGTTGAGCGAGGAGACGTCGTGGCCGTTGAGCCAGTAGCGGCCGCGGGTGGGCGAGTCGAGGCATCCGATGAGGTTCATCAGGGTGGATTTACCGGAGCCGGAGGGACCCATGATGGCGACGTACTCGTTGTGGCGGACGCGCAGGTTCACGCCGCAGAGGGCGTTGACCTCCTGTTCGCCCATCTCGTAGGTCTTCCAGAGGTTGCTGGTGACGATGACCTCGCCCGGGTGAGGGGCGTCTGCGTCATTGAGGGTGGGTTCGGGGGCTGTTTCTAGCGGCATGTGGTGCTCCGGGCTTGCGGTGGTGCTGCTTCTAAGGATAGTACGAACAGCTATAGCAGGAACGAAATACAGGGGTCCTTCCACTTCGGCTACGCTCAGTGTCAGGATGACGGCGTAAAACTCTAGGACGTTGTATCCGTCGTGACGGGTGTGGAGTTGTCGCGCTTTACGAGAGTTCCGCTCTTGAGGGCGCGAAGGATCTGGTAGCGGCCGACGACGATCTCGTCGCCCTGGTGGAGGCCGGAGAGCACCTCGATGTCGGTGGCTCCGGTGACTCCAGTGGTGACGGGAACGAAGTTAGCGCGGAGTTTTCCTTTGACGGTGGTGAGGATGTAGACGCCCTGCGCGAGTTCGGGCTTGACGGTTGGGCCTGAGTTGGCGGCTGCCGAGACGGGTGTTCCGGAGGGCTTGCCCTGGTGTTCGGCGAGGGTCTTTTCGAGTGCGGGGTCGCGCTGCACCAGGGCCTGAATCGGGATGGTGAGCGCATTGGGTTTGTCCGCCACGGTGATCTTGGCGGTGGTCGAGAGGCCGGGGCGAAGTTCATCGAGGTGATTGTCCGGTGTCTGGTCGAGGGTGACTACGACCTTGAAGTCCTTGGCCTCTTCGGTGCCGGTGGTGGACTGCGAGGTGGCGATGCCGGTGGTGCGGAGCAGGGCCTGGTCGCCGACCTCGGTGACGTGACCCTTGAAGGTTCGGCCGGGCAGGGCGTCGACGGTGACGTCCGCGGTCTGGCCGAGGCGAATGTTGACGATGTCGGTTTCGTCGACCTTGACCTCCGCGGTGATGACGGACATGTCGGCGAGGGTCATGAGGGTGGATCCCTCAGAGTTCTGGATGCCGACGACGACGGTTTCGCCTTCGCGTACGGGGACGTTGGTGACTAGGCCGTCGAAGGGTGCGCGGCTGATGGTCTTGTCGAGGGCGTCGAAGTTGGCGCGCTGGCTGGCCATGGCCTGGTTGAGGTGGCTGCGCTGCGAGTCGGTCTGCGCTTTGGCCTGGGCGAGGGCGGCGAGACGCTGGTCAAGCGTGGCTGCGGAGACGTCGTAGGCGGACTTTTTCGCGTCGAAGTCCTGCTTGGCGATGAGCTGGTCTTTGTAGAGGGCCTGGGCGCGGTCGAAGTCGAACCTCTTCTGCTCCAGGTCCGCTTTGGCCTGCGCGATGTTGGCCTGGGCGGTGTTCTCGGCGGCGAGGTAAGAGGTGATATCGGTCTTCGAGGAGGCGATGGTGGCCTGCTGTGCGTCGACGGTGGCTTCAGGCTGAACGCTTTCGACTTTGGCGAGGGTGGCGCCCTTCTTAACGTGGTCGCCCTCCTTGACGTAAAGGTGGGTGATGCGGCCGAAGGAGGTGGCGCCGACGTTAACGTAGGTTTTCGGCTTGATCTGGCCTGTGCCGCTGACCGTAGAGACGAGGTCCTGGCGCAGGACCTTTCCAGTGGCAACCTTGGTGATACCGGCCTGGGCGTGGAGGATGGTAAGTGCAGTGATGCCCGCCAAGGCAAGGACTATGACGACGATGATGACGATCTTCTTCGTGCTCATTTAGTCTTTCTTCAGGCCTGTTTTGCCTTCACGATCGCTGCCTGGGATGCGGTGCCGATGGCATAGATGTCCGAGGTAAGATACGCGAGGAATGGGGCGTGGGTTCCGTTGCATTTTTCGACCAGGATGAGATACCGCCGGTCGCTTCCGGCGGTTGTCCGCGAATGAGTTATCTTGCAGTTGATGATATCAGGGCCGGGAGGGTGGACGGCTTGTAACGCAGGGGGTGGCGCACTACAATGGAGCATGGATTTCCCCCTCTGCGTCGGGTCGATGCGGAGGCAGGAAGATTGACCAGCGCATGGAGATAAATCCTGCGTTAGAAGCTTTTGAAGCAGAGGTATCACAGGCGATGAGATTACCGGGCCGGCTGATTCTGGTCGCACTATTGTTTCCGATGTTGGCGGGGTGGGGCCCCGTGCGGGGGCAGGGAGCGACGCCTCCCGATGGTGTAACCCAGACACCACCAGCGGTGGAGAAGCCGAACCCACTGAAGCGCCGATTGAGCGACAAGGAAAGGTTCCAGCAGCAGAAGGACCTGAAGGCCGAGTTGCACGGCGTCTACAAGACCTGGCTGGAGCAGGATGTGCGGTGGCTGATCACCGACACCGAGGCACAGGCGTTCAAGCACCTGTCGAACGATGAGGAGCGGGACTCGTTCATCGAGAACTTCTGGCAGCGGCGCAATCCGAACCCGGACTCTCCGGACAATGAGTTTCGTGACGAGGTATACGCCCGGATCGCCTATGCGAACGACCATTTCGCGGCGGGCAAGCCGGGATGGATGACCGACCGCGGCCACATCTATATTGCGTATGGCAAGCCGGACGACATTGACTCGCACCCGAGTGGCGGCGAGTATCAGCGTCCGATGGAGGAGGGTGGCGGCAGCACGGCGACCTTCCCGTTCGAGGTTTGGCATTACCGGTATATCGAAGGCATCGGGGACAATATCGACCTCGAGTTTGTCGACACCTGCCAGTGCGGCGACTATCACTACACCATCGATCGGTCGGAGAAGGACGCCCTGAAGCACGTTCCGAACGCCGGGTTGACCCAGTCGGAAGAGAACGGACAGTCCGAAAAGAAGGACCGGTTCTCGGGTGGGGGTCTGGAAGAGCTTGGGGCTGGGCCGATGAACCAGCAGAATCAAAACAAGCAGTTCGACCGGATCGACCTGATGGCCAAGATCATGGCGCCGCCGCCGATCAAGTTCCAGGATCTGATGCAGTTCATGGCGAGTTCCAAGATTCTGACTGGGCCGGTCTTCCTGTTCGACGTGCAAACTGATTACGCGAAGGTGACCAACGACACGGTGATCGTGCCGGTGACGGTTCAGATCAAGAATTCTGACATTACGTTCAATACCAAGGACGGGGTGTCGGTGGGCAAGGTGGAGATTCAAGGGCGCGTCTCCAACATGACGCACAAGATTGTGCAGACCTTCGGGGACACTCTTGGGGTTGACACGCCGAGCGAACTGCTTCCGAGCAAACAGAAGGCCGCTTCGGTGTATTGGTATTCGCTGGCGTTGCGTCCGGGGCTGTATAAAGTCGACATCGTCACCAAAGATGTCAACAATCCGGACCATATTGGACGATGGACTCGCAGCGTTAACGTGCCGAAGTATGATGACGATACGCTTGGGCATTCGTCTTTGATATTGGCGGACGAGATGTACCGTGTCCCTTCCAAGGAGATCGGATCGGGGAGTTTCGTCATTGGGGATACGCATGTCCGGCCGCGAGTTTCTACGGGAGGGCCTGGGACGCCTCCCAAGTTCAGCCGCTTGCAGAGCCTGAGTTTCTGGATGCAGGTGTATAACCTGGGGATCGACAGCAAGAGCAAGCAAAACGATGCGACAATTCAGTATCAGATTGTGAACCTGGCGACGAACAAAGCGGTGTTGGATACCCAGGAGCCGTCGACGAAGGTAAGCCCCAATGCCGAGCAGTTGACTTTGGAGAAGAGTCTGCCCCTGGCGAGTTTGCAGATCGGGCAGTATCAGTTGAGCATTAAGGTGAACGACCACGTAAACAATCAGCAGACGGTGGAGTCCGCGAAGTTTACCGTCTACTGATTGCCAGGTTTGAGTGCAGTGAGGTCGAAGCGCGGCAGGCAACAGCGCTCGGCCGGTAGTAAAGTAATTTGAGGGCGGATGCGCAGGTTTCAGGCGACACGATTACGTGGATTGGATTGCGATGATCGATTGCCGGCGCAGGACGTCTTGACGGGCCTTCCTTTTTCGGCGCGTCCTTTGAGGATAAGGCCATCGACGCACAGGTGGTGCTGACTGTGCAACGTTACTTGACACGATTCGGTAAGGAACTCGGGGTTGGCGCACTGATGCTCTCGCTGGCGTCCGGGATGGGCTACGCGGCTTCGACGGCGGCGGCCGTGTCGGGCGTGGTGCGCGATACGCAGGGTGTAGCGCAGATGGGCGCGATGGTGCAGGTACTGGCTGTCGGCTCGTTCAGCGTGGCTACCGCGTTCACGGATATGCAAGGCCGGTACCGGATTGCCAACCTGGTTCCGGGCAAATACCAGGTGCGGGCGACCGCGACTTTATTCATGCCTGCGACGCGGCGCAATCTACAGCTTTCGACCGGGATGCGGGCCACGGTAAACCTGACGCTGAATATGCTGGCGGACCCGACAGCGTGGTTACCTGCGGAGCGGCGGAAGCCGGATGAGCCTGGCGACGACTGGACCTGGACGCTGCGGTCTGCAGCAAACCGGCCAATCCTGCGACTGCTGGACGACGGCGAGGTCGTGATGGTGTCGTCGGCGGCGAGGGATGGTTCACGAAGAGTTCCGATGGGGGCGCATGCTGCCGTTGTGAGCGGCGATGGCGGTTTTGGCGGCGGCGGTATTCAAAACGTGATTGCGCTGGACCGGGTGACGCGCGAGGGTTCGGATGTGGTGCTGCGCGCGGATGTTGCAGCGCAGCGGCCTGGAATTGGAGTCGCCCCGGCGACGGAAGTGGATGCAGGATATGCGTGCGCCATGGGGTTGGCGGGCGACTCGCGGATGGTGGTGAGTTACGCGTCGCATCCTGAGATGATGAGTGCGGGCGGTTCGGCCGGCTTGCAATTGATGCGGGTTGCGAGCGCGGAGAGGATGCATCTGAGCGACTCCATCGACGTGGAAGCTGGAGCCACGGTGTATGCGATTCATACGACCGGAGACACGCTTACGACGCAGCCGTTTTTGCGGGTGACGGTGCATCCGGGCGAGGTGTGGGCCATCCGGTACAGGCTGGCTACGTCACGCAATGTGCAAAGTTACGAGGGGCTGGACTCCATCGCGACGGATATTCCAGTGACAGCCGTGAACCGCGGACGGTCATGGGTTGAAAGCGGTAGCCATCAGGAGATCGCGTTGACAAGGAAGGTCGGACGCGGTCAGGTTGAGGCGGCGATTTACCGGGATACGGTTGACCATGCGGCGATTGCAGGGACCGGAACGATGAACACAGCGGACCTGGTGGCGGGTGGCGGTTCCGGTGGGGTCATGATGGACACGGCGACGGGGAGCTTCCGGTTTTTGGGCGCGGGGTACAGCTCCACCGGGATGAGCCTTATGGTGTCGGAGCCGTTGAATTCGGGGTTGTGGGCTGCACTCGAGTATGCAAGCGGTGCGGCGCTCTCGACGCGGAATTCGATGGCGGAGCGGCTGCCCGAGGTGTCGGCGGCCATGCATCCGGAGATAGCGGGGGCAGAGACGGCTGCGCTGAAGGGGCGGGTGCTGCGCACGGGGACCAAGGTGAGCGCGTCGTACCGGTGGCAGCCTCGGCATCTGGTGACAGCGGTGAATCCTTACGAGTCCTTCAGCAACCAGGCGTACCTCAGCTTCTATCTGCGCCAGTCGATACGCCTGGGTGACAGATTGCCTCCGGGGCTTGAGGCCACGGTCGACGTGACGAACTTGCTGGCGGAGGGGTATCAGCCCTTCCTGTCGTCGGATGGACATACGCTTTTCCTGGCGCAGTCTCCGCGGGCTATTCAGGGTGGATTGTCGTTTACGTTCTAGACTGGTAAGAAACCTAACACCGATTTATACCGATGGGACCGATCAGAGCTAAAGCTTTGACCGCGGATTTGTGCGGATTCGCGGCGTTGTTCCGGTGCGTCAGAGCGTCTGGTCGATATGAAGTGCCTCGATCTTGCTGGCGAGGTCGTCTTTGGCGGCCTGCAGATTGGCCTGAGCGGCGGTGAGGTCTTTCTGCGCGACGGCGATCTGATCCTCGGTCGTGTTCAGGTCATGCACAAAGCGGTCGCGGGAGGCTTTGTCGGCGCTGGCGAGTGCGGTGATGTTGGCGCGCTGGCGGTCTTCGTCCGAGTGCAGCCCGTTGAGGCGGGCATTGACCTTGTCGAGGGCGGCCTGCATGTCGGCGACGTGGCGGCGCGCATCGAGGATCGGCTCGAGCGCCTGTTTGATCGCCGGGCTGTTGTTGGTCTGGTTGAGGATGAACGTGAGTTGGCTGTCGTTGAAGTTGGTGAGTTGGTAGGTGATGACGCTCTTGTGGTGCTCGCCAACGTGCAGCCGGACCGTCTCGCCCGGCGCGGCGACCACGCGATAGCGATAGAGCGTGGGTGTCGTTTCCTCTGGCTTGTGGTCTCCAACTCCTGAATCGTCGAGTACGTAGCTCTGCCGGATGGGGTGCTCGATGACTACGGTGCGGCCGTCTGCGGCGGCGTTGTGGACGACGTAGGTGATCTCGGCGCCCTGGGTGTGGTGCAGCATCAAGACGCCTTTGGCAGCGGTGAGCGCGGTGGCCTGCGTGGTTTCGTGCTGCGACTCGGTGGTGACGCGCACGGCCTGGTCGACGGGTAGGAGAGCAGACGCTTTTCGGCGGGGTGGATGGGGTCGAGCAGACCCTCGCCGCCAAAGTTGCCGTCCTCGACGATGGAGAACGAGCCACGGTCGAGCGTGAGATTCGACGTGTTGGTGATCCACAGCGCGCGCAACGGCGTCGGCTGACGTGGCGACCATAGGGTGACACGCTCCGCGTCGATCTTGGTCTGCAGGATTGGGACCAGGGCGGACTCATTCTTGCGGATGGTGATTGGCTCGGAGAGGTTATAGGCGAAGTAGTCGTCGAAGGCGGCGGTGGTGGTGTTGGCGGAGATAGAGCTCGCGGCGAGGTTTTGATATGACTCGTTTTCGATGGTGCCGCCAAAACTTGCGCTGGCGGTTTCGAGCATGGGTGGCGGGGCATTGACGGTGACGGTCTGGTTGGTGCTGCCGATCTTTCTGAGGCCGCCGCCGTAGTTGCCGCCGCTGCCGGCTCCCATCCCGGAGCCGTTGCCCGAAGTGATGCCCAACATGCCGGCAACACCTGCCATCGCTGGGGCCGCTTTAGCTTCCTGACGCTCGTCGCCACTTTTGTGCGTCTGGGGAGTGAGTTGCGCCTCTTGCGGCAGCCCGATCTCGAGGCGGCGGGAGTAGTAGGGAACCGAGAGCGGCTGGATGAAGCTCTGCGGTGCGCCCGCAATCAGCGAGAGTTGCACGTTGATCCAGTCCGCGCCGGTCGTGTTGTCGACGACCGACCAGCCTTGCAGCGTAGCGGTCTGCTTCGTGGATGCGGTTGTTGATTTCGGTTCGGTGAAGAGGATGCGGTAGGTCGATTTCCAGATCGGAACTTCGCTGATGTACGAGACGTGAAGTTCGCGCGCGGCTTTGCTTCCAGTGGGTCCGTTGTCCTGCAGCGTGAGGTGGCGCAGGCCCTGGTTGCGCGTGCTGGCAAGCAGTTGCAGGTAGCGGGTCACGTCGGTGTGCAGGTCGGCGTCGAGCAGGCGGACCTCAGTCGCTGGGGTGAGTTCGAGCGTGCGAATCTCGCCGGCCTCGCCGATGACGGTGATCAGGCGCTTCTCGCTTGCTGGCTGGTTGTCCTTCTCCGGCGTGTTGACCAGTTCGATGTTGAGCAGGCGGCCGGTAATGCTTGTTCCGAGGCCATGAACTTCGACGCGTGCGCCGCGGATCGCGTTGTAGAAGTCGACGGCGGTGGGATCTTCGCCGAGGGCCAGCGGCAGCGCGTTCAACTGCTGCTCGAGCGGCGTGGTCGAGTTGTAGCCTGCGCCGGCGATACGCCCGCCGTTGAGGTCGATCGCGGTCAGCGACTGCAACACATCGTTGAGCTGCGCGGTGGTGAAGTCGATGGTGACGGATTGGTCGCCGGTGACGCGCCCGGCGTGCTCGAAGAAGCCGACGCCGTTCTTATAGAGCGCGACTCGCGTTACCGGAAGCTGCGATAAGACAGCCGTGGCTTCGGCGCGCGCCGCCGCTGACTTCGAAGCTGGTTTGGCGGGAGGCTTCGCCGTGGGCTGTTGCGCGCTTGCGATGAGAGTGACTGCAAGAAAGAGAGAGGGAAAGCCGATTGCCTGGCGCATGCTGGCGAGTTCCTTCCGGCCTGAATAGGTCGTACTGCGTAAATTGACTACCGAAGAAGGAACGGCAGCCGCGAGGGAACTTGCAGAGAATTATTCCGGCAAGTTTCCGGCTGCAATCATAGACTCCCGAAATTCGGGAATTGTTCCGGCGATCTGGAATCAGGCTCAGAGGGGGTACCCCCTCCCCCCCGTACTTAGGTCCTAAGGTACCCGTTTACAGGGGTTAGGTCTGCGCGAGGTCTGAACAGGTCTGGAGACTCTGAGGCGACTGGATGTCAAAGATGGTTCGCTGGATCTGGGTCCGGGAAAGGAGGGGAGATCCTGCGCAACAGCGCACGACGCTATTTGCTCCTGCCTTTAATTTTATCGTGCGTGTCAAGGGATTGGCTGTGGGAAAGGTGGGGTCGACTCTTAGGGGGTGTCATCAAATTGG
>PKWK01000063.1 GCA_003133205.1 Granulicella sp.
ATGAGTAGATCGGGCCGGTTACACCAAATCAAGCTTGACATCCGAAAGAGTCCTGCCGCGACTCCTCAGCAGGGGCGTTTCACAATTAGAATCCCAAAACAGCCGCCTACAATGCTTCGGTCTGAAGACTGTGTGGCCGCAGTTCCAGGTCCAGGGCCTTACCAATCCGGACAACGATGGGCAGCAACGCTTCAATATCTGCCAGCGATGTGCGGAAGTTCACGATGCAGGCGCGCATCGCGAATTTTCCATGGACCACCGCGTTGGAAAGATAGGCCTCGCCGCTCGCCTGCAGGCGAGTCATAAGTTCAAGATTCAGTTCGTCCAGATAGCTCGCCGCCTTCATGTCACCTGGATCGAGATCCGTGGGCACAAAGCGAAAGGTCGTAATACTGAGAGACTGGGTCAGCGCTTCAAGCTCGGCGTATCTCGGAATTCGTTCGAACAGGGCCCGCGCCAAGCGGATATCGTCGGAGATCATTTGTTCATAGCCCTCGCGTCCCACCTCTTGCAGCGCGAGCCACACTTTGAGCGCGCGAAACCCGCGTGAATTCTGTGGACCAAGGTCAAAGTAATTCGTCGCTTCCACGCCGAAGTGATAGTAGACAGGATGATAGGCAAAAGCGGCGCGCAGCTTTTCCGGGTCACGCACCAGCGCGCAGCCCGCCTCAAGCGGCGCATAGAGCCACTTGTGCGGGTCCACGGCCACTGAGTCCGCCTCGCGCAGTCCGGCGAGCGCATCTGGCGCATCCGGCAGCACCGCAGCCAGGCCGCCGTATGCCCCATCCACATGGAACCAGAGGCCGAACTCGCGACAAAGCGAGGCCAACTCCGGGAGTGGGTCAACAGCCCCCGTACTCACCGAACCGGCATTCCCGACCACCAATGCCGGCCTGTCTCCCGCCTCAATGTCCTTGAGGATTTGTTCCCTTAGCGCCGTAATATCCAGCCGCAATTCGTCATCCACGGGAATCCAGCGAATCGCCTCCGTCCCCATTCCCGCGATGTCCGCCGCCTTCTGAATCCACGTGTGCGTCTCTTTCGAGCAGTAAGCGCGCAGACGTGTCCCGTCCATTCCTTTGGTGCGCACATCCCATACTGCCTTCGCCTGCCGCGCAGCAAGAAAGCAAACAAAGTTAGCCATGTTACCGCCGCTGACAAACAGGCCTCCGCAATCCACGGGATAACTCAGCATCTCAGCAATCCAGCGAATCGTCTGCCCTTCAATTTCGCTCGCCATCGGCGACAGCAGCCATGCGCCAACATTAGGGTTGACCGCGGCGGCCAGTAGTTCACCCAGTGCGCCGATAGGCGCAGCCGACGAGGTGACGTATCCCCAGAAGCGAGGATGGCCATTGAACAGAGAGTGATCGAAGAGCAGGTCAGCGGCATGATGGAGCAATTGCGCCGGATCGGCACCCTGTTGCGGCAACGTGCGCTTGGCCGCGAGAGCCTGCCGTACAACCGCGGGAGACTCGGCCGGAGTGACGGTTCGTTGAGGAAGCGAGTCAAGAAAATCGGCGATGCGATCGATAAGCTGGGCGCCCAGCTCGCGAAACTCCCCAGAACTCATGTCCAGCGGTGACACGCGATGATTCAAGCCGTCTTCTTTATGCATGGCAAGCCCCAGCGGAATTGTATCCGACTGTGTTCCCTATTTGCCGCCGATTCTCGGGCGACGAGTGCTAGGATTGTGCGCATCCAATGGAGGGGGTAAATGGGACACAGATACGCCAACATCCTTGAAACGGTCGGCAACACCCCGGTCGTAAAGATCAACAAACTCGCGCCGCCCGACGTAAACCTCTTTGTCAAGATAGAGGCCTTCAATCCGCTTGGATCCGTCAAGGACCGTCTTGCCCTCGGCGTGATTGAAGATGCCGAGCGGACAGGACGCCTCAAGCCGGGCCAGACCGTCATCGAGGCCACCAGCGGCAATACCGGCATCGGGCTGGCCATGGTCTGCGCGCAGAAAGGCTACCCTCTTGTCGTCACCATGGCAGAGTCCTTTAGCGTCGAGCGGCGCAAACTCATGCGCTTCCTCGGCGCAAAGGTCGTGCTCACTCCAGCGCCGGCAAGGGGTATCGGAATGGTGGCCAAAGCCATCGAACTGGCTGAGAAAAATGGCTGGTTCCTCACCCGCCAGTTCGAGAACGAAGCCAATGCCGACACCCATTCGCGCACAACTGCCAGGGAGATCATTGAAGATTTCAATGGCGAGCGGCTCGATTACTGGGTCACGGGATTTGGCACCGGCGGCACGCTTAAGGGCGTCGCACGCGTGCTGGCCAAGGAGCGGCCAGAAACGAAAATCGTCGTCTGCGAGCCCGATGACGCGCCCATGCTGTCAAGCGGAATTGAACAATCACGCAACCCCGACGGATCTGCTGCCGCGAGTCACCCCGTGTGGAAACCGCACCCCCAACAGGGCTGGAGCCCCGACTTTATCGCCAAGCTGGTGGGCGACACTATCGATACGAAGGTCATCAGCCAGGTGGTCCGAATTCCAAATGCGGACGCCATGCGCTGCAGCAAGGATCTGGCCCGCAAGGAAGGCATCTTCGTGGGCATTTCCTCGGGAGCAACCTTTGCGGGAGCACTGCAAGTTGCGGCGCAAGCGCCCAAGGGATCGACGATTCTGTGCATGCTGCCGGATACGGGGGAGCGCTATCTGAGTACTCCGCTTTTTGCCGACGTTGCAGTTGACATGACTGAGGAGGAGCAAGAGATTGCACACTCCACTCCCAGCTGTTGGCTGAAGCCTGCGCAATAGGACCAGCGCAGAAGACGAGCGGACCTTCTTCGCTTTTCCTCGCCCAGCCTCAAGCCAGAGGTGCGTGAGGTGCCCCAGCCTTCCCGCAGCTTCTTCGCGGGAAGGCTGGGATAGGACGAACCTCAACCTCAGGTTTTGTCGAGACTCCGATCTCAATTGACGCATCATCGCCGAGGCACGTTTCCAGCGCCGCAGGAAACCCCGTAGGCAGGATCGGTAACGGGAAACGCCCCAGCATCCTCCGAACGGCCAACTCCCGCATGGTCGGGGATCGGGCACCAATCCGCCGATGCGTTCCAGATCAATCCTGCGAGGTCCAATGGCGCGGCTACGGGCTTCACTCCCGCGTAGCAGTATCGACCATCTCGTCCCCGCCAACACCTCCACGAACGGCTCCGCCCCGGCCTCCGCTACCTGCGACATCGCCGTCGCCTCCAGTCGCACCGTGGCCACGCCCCGGGGACGCCCCCTCATCGCACAGCATCTCTTCACCGTCTCCAGTGCCCGATCGCCCACACCACCAACGTGAGCGCCACGCTCAGCAGAAGACAGGTCCCGAGCGGTGCGAACACCGTGACATTCTTACCCTTATAGGTGAGGTCCCCGGGCAGCTTGCCGAGCGGCAGGCCGAGCCTTCCCAGCAACATCACCAGGAGTCCCACCGTCACTAGGACCAACCCGGCTATGACCAGCGTGCGTCCCATCCCGTTTTGCTCCTTGCCTCGCGGCATCCAGCGCTCTTCACCGCACCGGAGGATCTTGTGCTGCGCCAATCGTGCCTAGGACGCACGACGCTCTAGCCAGAACGACCGCCGACATCCCGAAGATTCCGCGCATTTTCGCGCTCCCGCCAAAGGGCTCGCCCCCGACGCGTTCAGTGTAATCCTGCACCGGTGTCCGCCCACATTACCACATAGGATGTTTGATCCGTCATCGCACACCGCGCTTTCACCCGTCGCTGGCGACTCCTCCCTTTTGACACGCGATGTTCTTTTCGTTCGATGTAGTCTACGGTGTTTCCAACGGTCTTCAGCTTCTTGGCGTCACTTCTGCGGATTGTTATGTTGCATTCCTGCTCAAGCTGCAAAGAAAGGAAAGTGCCCATGTACAATTCTCAGTTGCAGATCATCTTCGTTTCTGAGGGACTGAATAATGGCTAAGAAACAGACCAAGGCAGTTAGGAAGATCGAAAAGGCAGTCCGGAAGGCCGTGAAGAAGGGCGTCACCGAGGGCGCGGTCGAGAAGGCGGTCTCGCAGGGCATGGCTAAGGGCACCAAGAAGAAACCTGCCGCCACCGCAAAGGCGGATTTACGCGCAGCCAAGGCCGCGTGAAGTTGTGAGGGGAATTTCATTCCGAACCCGCGAATCCGCCGATGCGCTGGAGGAGACCGCTATGCCCCTAAACCCCACATGGCCAGCACCCCGGTGCTGTCCGCCCCCGTCCCAGCGCACATCACATCTGCGCTAACCGCAACCGCAACCGCACCGGCACCGCTCGCGCAACCGGCGCACGCCGTCCAGGCCGCATCGACGGCCCAGACACCAGTGCCCGCGTCGCCCGCAGCAACTGTAACAGCCCCCAAGACGGTACCGTCTGCACCCTCGGTCACACCGTTAACCGTGGTCGATCCCGTGCCTTCACCTTGGAACATGACACCTCTGCCGTGGGTGGCTGGGTCAGCGAATAGACTTCATGCTAGTCGATCGAAATCTTGCGCAGCAGCTTGAAGTCTGACAGCATCTTGCCGGTGCCGAGCACCACGGACGCCAGCGGGTCGTCCGCGACCATCACCGGCAGGCCCGTCTCTTCGCGGATGCGCTTGTCGAGATTCTTGATCAGCGCGCCTCCGCCGGTGAGCACAATGCCACGGTCGGAGATGTCGGCTGAGAGCTCCGGCGGCGTGCGTTCGAGTGCGACGCGGATGGCGTTGATGATGGTAGCGACGCATTCGGAGAGCGCCTCGCGGATCTCGGAGTCCTCGATGGTGATCGTCTTGGGCACGCCTTCGACCAGGTTGCGCCCCTTGATCTCCATCGTGATCGGCTTGTCGAGCGGGAAGGCCGAGCCCAGCACCATCTTGACCTGCTCAGCGGTGCGCTCGCCGATCAGCAGGTTGTACTTGCGCTTCAGGTAGGTGATGACGGCCTCGTCCATCTGGTTGCCAGCCATGCGCACCGAACGCGAATAGACGATGCCTGCAAGGGAAATCACGGCGACGTCGGTCGTCCCGCCGCCGATGTCGACTACCATGTTTCCGCCCGGCTCGGTGATGGGCAGACCCGCGCCGATCGCGGCCATTATCGCCTGTTCGACGAGATGCACTTCGCTGGCCTTCGCCCGGTAGGCGGAATCCATGACCGCGCGCTTCTCCACCTGCGTAATCTCGGAGGGCACGCCGATTACGATGCGCGGATGGACCATGCGCTTGCGGTTATTGTGCGCCTTCATGATGAAGTAGTTCAGCATCTTCTCGGTGTGGCGGAAGTCGGCAATGACGCCGTCCTTCATCGGCTTGATGGCGATGATGTTGCCCGGCGTGCGGCCGAGCATCTCCTTGGCCTCCTTGCCAACCGCCACGACTTCATTGGTATTCGCGTTGACCGCGATGATGGAGGGCTCGTTGACAACGATGCCCTTGCCGGCCGCGTAGACCAG